>NZ_JACVQL010000195.1 GCF_019733465.1 Actinotalea ferrariae
TCGCAGGCGTGCGCGCGCGCCCGGCCGCGAGGGACCAGCGGACCGCGCGCCGGGACCGGCCTGCCGTCACGCTCGGCCCGCCGCGCACGGGCAGCCCGACCCGCCGGCAGTCCGTGCTGCTCGGCATGGCGCTCGTCCTGCTGACCGTCTTCGCCGGGCGGCTCGTCTACGTCCAGGGCCTCCAGGGACCCGCGCTCGCGGAGCGTGCCCTCGACGAGCGCATGGTGACCGTGCCCATCCCGGGCGACCGCGGCGACATCGTCGACCGCGACGGCGACGTCCTCGCGACGTCCGTCGAGCGTTGGAACGTCGTGGTCAACCAGCTCCAGCTGACCGCTGCGCTGGGGGCGACCCAGGCCGAGAAGACCGAGGGTGCGGTCGACACCGCCGCGAAGCTCGCTCCTCTGCTCGGGGCGGACCCGGCCGCGCTCGCCGCCAAGCTGCTCGGCGAGGACCAGTTCGTGTACCTGACGAAGGGCGTGACGCCCGAGTCGTACGAGCAGGTCATGGAGCTGGGGATCCCCGGCATCACCGGGGAGCGCGCCACGGACCGCATCTACCCCGAGGGCACGACGGGCGGCAACATCGTCGGCTTCGTGGGCGCCGAGGGACACGGCCAGGCGGGGCTCGAGCAGGTCTACGACGAGGTGCTCTCCGGCCGCCCGGGTGAGGAGACCTACGAGCGGGGAGCACGCGGCCAGCGCATCCCGACGGGTCAGGACGACCTCGTCCCCGCGGTGCCGGGCCGGGACGTCCGCCTCACGATCGACGGCGACCTGCAGTACATGGCCCAGGCCGCCCTCGACGAGCAGGTGCTCGCGACGGGTGCCGAGTGGGGCGTCGTCGAGGTCGTGGACGTGCGCACGGGCGAGATCCTCGTGCTCGCGGACTCGGGGACCCAGGACCCGAACAGCCCCACCGGTGCGTCGGCGAGCCGCGCCGTCGCGTCCGTGTACGAGCCGGGGTCGACGGCGAAGGTCATCACGATGGCCGCGATCCTCGAGACGGGCCTGGCGACGCCGACGTCCCAGTACGTCGTCCCCTACACCTACGCGGTGCCGAACGGGCAGTCGTTCAAGGACTCGAGCGAGCACCCGGACCTCAACCTCACGCTCACGGGCATCCTCGCGGAGTCCTCGAACACGGGGACCGTCATGGTCGGTCAGGACCTGCCGCCCCAGGTGCGGCACGACTACCTGACCAAGTTCGGCTTCGGCCAGCCGAGCGGCGTCGGGCTGCCGGGGGAGTCGCGCGGCCTGCTGCACGACGCCGACGCCTGGGACGGGCGCACGCAGTACACCGTCCTCTTCGGGCAGGGCGTGGGTGCGACGACGCTGCAGTCGACGCAGGTGTTCGCGACGCTCGCCAACGGCGGCGTCCGCGTCCAGCCGCACGTCGTCGCCGGCACCTACGGGCCCGACGGCGCGTTCACCCCGGTCGACAAGGCCGAGCCGCAGCGCGTCGTGAGCGAGCAGACGGCCGCCACGGTCGTGACCATGCTCGAGAGCGCGGTCGCGGACGGCACCGGCGGCAACGCCGCGGTGCCCGGCTACCGGGTCGCGGGCAAGACGGGCACGGCGCAGGCGTGGGACGCGGACGGCACGGTCAAGATCGTCTCGTCGTTCATCGGCATCGCGCCGGCCGACGACCCCCGCCTGGTCGTCAACGTCGCGCTGTACGACTCCAAGACGTCGATCTACGGCGGCACCGTCGCGGCGCCCGTGTTCCGCGAGGTGACCGCGCACGCGCTGCGCTCGCTCGCCGTGCCGCCGTCGGGCACGGAGCCGCAGCTCTTCCCCACGACCTGGCAGTGAGCGACGCGCCTGGGCGGCGGCCGGGCCGGACGGCGGCCGGGCGGACGGTAGATTCGTCGCCGTGACGTCCCCCCAGGGCCGGATGCGGCCCGAGCACCGCCCGACGCGTCACCTCTCCGACCTCGCCGCCCGGTTCGGGCTCGAGGTCGCGCGCGGAGGTGCGGATGCGGCGACCGTGACGCTGACCGGCGTCGCCGTCGGCTCGGCGGACGTGCTCCCGGGTGACCTCTTCGTCGGCCTGCCGGGGCTGCGGTCGCACGGCGCCCGGTACGCCGCGGCCGCGGTCGAGAGCGGGGCGGTGGCCGTGCTCACCGACGCCGAGGGTGCCGCGCTGGTCGCGGGTCAGCCGGACGCGGCGGCGGTCCCGGTCCTGACGTGGGGGCCCGACGCGGCGCCGCGCGGTCTCCTGGGCGACGTCTCGGCGTGGTTCTACGACCACCCCGCGCGCGACCTCACCGTCGTCGGCGTCACGGGCACCAACGGCAAGACGACGACGTGCTACTTCGTCGACGCCGCGCTGCGCACCGCGCACGCGACGACGGCCGTGGTGGGCACCGTGGAGCTGCGCGTCGGCACCCAGGCGATCGAGAGCCCGCGCACCACCGTCGAGGCGCCCGTGCTGCACGGCCTGTTCTCGCTCATGCGTGAGCGGGGCGCCACGGCGTGCTCGATGGAGGTCTCCTCCCACGCGCTCGCGCTCGAGCGGGTGGCCGGGCTCGAGGTCGACGTCGCGGGCTTCACGAACCTCCAGCGCGACCACCTGGACTTCCACGGCGACATGGAGGGCTACTTCCGCGACAAGGCGCGCCTCTTCGCGCCCGGGCACGCGCGGCGCGGGGTCGTGTGCGTCGACGACGCGTGGGGCGCCCGGCTCGCGGCCGAGGCGGCGATCCCGGTGGACACGGTCGCGACGCGGCCCGACCCGGTCGGTGGTGCGACGGCCGGCTGGCGCGTGAGCGACGCGACGATCGGGCTGGACGGCGTCGGCTCGACCTTCGTCCTGAGCGGGCCCGACGGCGAGCGCGTGGACGCCGCGAGCCCGCTGCCGGGCCTGGTCAACGTCTCCAACGCGGCCCTCGCGATCGTGCTCGCGCACCGCGCCGGCGTGCCGCTCGCCGACGCCGTCGCGGGCGTCGCGTCCGCGTCTGCGGTGCCCGGACGCATGGAGCGCGTCGTCGAGCGCGGCGGCGGCCGGCCCCTGTGCCTCGTCGACTACGCGCACACCCCCGATGCGCTCGTGCTCGCGCTCCAGGCCGTGCGGCCGATCACGCCGGGCCGGCTCGTCATCGTCTTCGGGTCCGACGGCGACCGGGACCGCGGCAAGCGCCCGATGATGGGCGAGATCGCGGCGAGGCTCGCGGACGTCCTCGTCGTCACGGACGAGAACCCGCGGTCGGAGCCGCCCGCCGAGATCCGCGCGGCCATCCTCGACGGCGTGCGCGCCGAGCGGCCCGACCTCGCCGACGTGCACGAGGTGTCGCCGCGGGCCGAGGCGATCCGCACGGCCCTGCGCCTGGCGGGCGAGCAGGACACCGTGGTCGTCACGGGCAAGGGCCACGAACCGACCCAGGAGATCGCCGGCGTGTTCCACCGCTACAACGACCGGGACGTGTTCCTCGAGGCCGTGCGCGGCACCGGCGGGGACGAGGTGCCGGCCGAGCCGGTGACCGTGCTCGACGCGACGGGGTCGGCGACCGTCGACTCGGTGCGGACGGGCCTGCGGGACCTCGCGACGCGCGCCCGGGGACGTCGGAGCATCGCCGTGGTGGGTTCCCTCGCCGCGCCGGTCGACGAGCTCGACGCCGTCGGCAGGCTCGCGGTGCGGCTCGACATCGACCGCCTGCTCGTCGTCGGCGAGGGCGTGCGCGCCGTCCACACGGGTGCGCTGCAGGAGGGGTCGTGGGGCGAGGAGTCGCGCGCCCTGCCCGACGTCGCCGCGGCCGCGGCGTGGCTCACCGCCGAGGTGCGCGCGGGCGACGTCGTGCTCGTGACGGACGCGGACGGTGCCCTGGCACCGGCGCTCGACGCCGTCCGCGGGGCCGCCCGATGAGAGCGGTCCTCATCTCGGGCGGTCTGTCCATGGTGCTCGCGCTCCTGGGCACGCCGCTGTTCATCCGCTTCCTCGTGCGTCGCCAGTACGGCCAGTTCATCCGCCAGGACGGACCGACCGCCCACTTCACCAAGCGCGGGACGCCGACCATGGGCGGCGTCGTGATCATCGTCGCGACGCTCCTCGGCTGGGCGGGGGCCGGCCTCTTCACCGGGAACCGGCCGAGCGCGTCCGCGCTGCTCGTGCTGTTCCTCATGACGGGGCTCGGGGTCGTCGGCTTCCTCGACGACTTCATCAAGATCTCGCGGCAGCGGAGCCTGGGCCTGTCGGCGCGCTGGAAGGTCGTCGGGCAGGGCGTCGTCGGCATCACCTTCGCCGTGCTCGCGCTCCAGTTCCCGAACGAGAACTTCCGCACGCCCGCGTCGACCCACATCTCGTTCATCCGGGACACGCAGATGGACCTCTCGTGGGCGGGTCCGACGCTCGGGGTCATCCTCTTCGTCATCTGGGCCAACTTCCTCATCACCGCGTGGTCCAACGCGGTCAACCTCACCGACGGGCTGGACGGCCTCGCGACGGGCGTCTCGCTCATCGTCTTCGGCGCCTACGTGCTCGTGGGCGTGTGGCAGTCCAACCAGACGTGCCAGGGGTTCCTCACCGCAGGGCCGCGCTGCTACGAGGCGCGCGACCCGCTCGACCTCGCCGTCGTCGCGGCGGCCATCACGGGCGCGTGCTTCGGTTTCCTGTGGTGGAACGCCTCGCCGGCCAAGATCTTCATGGGCGACACGGGCTCGCTCGCGCTGGGCGGCGCGCTCGCGGGGCTGTCGATCCTGTCCCGGACGGAGATCCTCGCGGCGATCATCGGCGGCATGTTCGTCCTCATCGTGCTCTCCGACGTCATCCAGATCGGCTTCTTCAAGCTCACCCGCAAGCGCGTCTTCAAGATGGCACCGCTGCACCACCACTTCGAGCTCTCGGGGTGGGGCGAGGTCACGATCGTCATCCGGTTCTGGATCATCGCCGGGCTGTTCGTCGCCGTCGGCGTGGGCATCTTCTACGCGGAGTGGGTGGCCGGGTAGTGCACGAGGACCTCGCCGGCCGGCGCGTGCTCGTCGCCGGCCTGGGCGTGACCGGCCGCGCCGTCGTCTCCGCCCTCGAGGCGCTGGCTGCCCGCGGCGGGGCGGCGCCCGAGGTGCTCACGCTCGACGCCTCGGCACCCGACGCCGACCTCGCCGCCGAGACGGACGTGGACCTGTCCGGCGTCGACCTCGTGGTCGCGTCGCCGGGGTGGCGGCCGTCGAGCCCGGTGCTGGTCGAGGCGGTGCGGCGCGGCATCCCCGTGTGGAGCGAGGTCGAGCTCGCGTGGCGGCTCCGGGTGGACCGGGTCGGCGGGGAGGGGCCGGCCCCCTGGCTCGTCCTGACGGGCACGAACGGCAAGACGACGACGGTCGGCATGCTCGAGTCGGTCCTGCGCGCGGCGGGCCTGCGGGCGGCCGCCGTCGGCAACGTCGGCACCCCCGTGGTCACCGCGGCGACGGACCCCGACGTCGACGTGCTCGCGGTCGAGCTCTCGAGCTTCCAGCTCCACTTCACGCACTCCATGGCGGCCCGCGCGGCGGCCGTCCTCAACGTCGCCCCCGACCACCTGGACTGGCACGGCTCGTTCGAGGCCTACGCCGCGGACAAGGCGCGGATCTTCCGTGGGGTCGAGGTCGCGTGCGTCTACGGCACCGACGACCCGCTGCTCGAGCAGATGGTGCGCGACGCGGACGTGGCCGAGGGGGCGCGTGCGGTCGGCGTCACGCTCGGCGCGCCGGGGCCCGGTCAGCTGGGCCTCGTCGAGGGCATCCTCGTCGACCGGGCCTTCCACGCCCCCGTGGACGACCCGCAGCGGCAGCGGTCCGCGGCCGAGCTCGGCACGACGGAGGACCTGGCCCACCTCGCCGGGCCGGACGGGCGGCTCGCGGCGCACGTCCTCGGCGACGCGCTCACCGCGGCGGCGCTCGCGCGCGCGCACGGCGTGTCGGCGGCCGCGGTCCGGGACGGGCTGCGCGCGTACCGGCCGGGCGCGCACCGGATCGAGCACGTCGCGACGGTCGACGACGTCCGGTGGGTCGACGACTCGAAGGCCACCAACGCGCACGCCGCGGCGGCGTCGCTCGCCGCCTTCGCGCCCGGCAGCGTCGTGTGGGTCGCGGGCGGGCTCGCCAAGGGCGCCCGCTTCGAGGACCTCGTCCGGGACCGTGCGGACCGGGTCCGCGCCGTCGTGCTCATCGGGGTGGACCAGGCGCCGTGGCACGAGGCGCTGGCCCGACACGCGCCCGCAATCCCCGTGGTCGCGGTCGATCCCGCCGACACTGGGACGGTGATGACCCGCGCCGTGACCGCAGCACGCACCCTCGCCCGGGCGGGCGACACGGTCCTGCTGGCGCCCGCGTGCGCCTCGATGGACCAGTTCGCCTCCTATGCCGAGCGGGGCGACTCGTTCGCGGGCGCCGTGCGCGCGCTCGCGGGCGCAGGTTCCGGCGCACCCGCGCACGACGACCCGACGGCGGGCTGAGCCCGTGGCGGTGTCGACAGCCGAGACCCCGCGCGCGTCGGTGCTCGGCCAGTGGAACAGCGCGGTGACGAGCTACTACCTGCTCATCGGCGCCGCCGCGCTGCTGCTCGCCCTGGGGCTGGTCATGGTCCTGTCGAGCTCGAGCGTCGACGCCCTCAGCGCGAGCAAGGGCGCGTCGCCCTACGGCATCTTCCTGCGCCAGGCGCAGTTCGCGCTGGTCGGCCTCCCGCTCGCCTGGGTCGCGAGCCGCCTGCCGGCGCGCTGGTACCGCAGGGCCGCGTGGCCGATGCTGCTCGGCGCCATGGGCGTCCAGCTCGTCGTCCTGTTCGTCGGCAAGGAGATCAACGGCAACCGGAACTGGATCGAGGTCGGCCCCGTCTCGGTGCAGCCGTCCGAGGCCGTCAAGCTCGCGCTCGCGGTGTGGCTCGGCACGGTCCTCGCCCGCAAGCGGCCGCTGCTCGGCGAGTGGCTGCACGTGCTGGTCCCGGGCGTGCTCGTCGCGCTCGCGGCGGTCGGCCTGGTCCTCGCGGGCGGCGACCTCGGCACGGGCATCGTGCTGCTCACGCTCGTGGCCGGCGCGTTCTTCGTCGCGGGCGTGCCGATGCGGATGTTCGCGGTCGCGGGGGCGCTCGCCGTCGTCGGCGTCCTCGCGCTGAGCCAGATGAACAGCAGCCGCGTGGCGCGCATCGAGGCGTTCTTCAGCGACGACTGCGACGTCCAGGCCGAGTGCTACCAGACGAACCGGGGGATGTACGGCCTCGCCTCGGGCGGGTGGACCGGGATGGGGCTGGGCGAGAGCCGCGAGAAGTGGTCGTACCTGCCCGAGGCCCACAACGACTTCATCTTCGCGATCCTCGGCGAGGAGCTCGGCCTGCTCGGCACGGGGCTCGTGCTCGCGCTCTTCGGCCTCCTCGCGGTGGCGGTCACGCGCGTGATCCGGCGCCACTCGGACCCGTTCGTCCAGATCACGACCGGCGCGGTCGGCTCCTGGGTCCTCGGCCAGGCGCTCATCAACATCGCGGTGGTGATCGGCCTGCTGCCGGTCATCGGCGTGCCCCTCCCGCTGGTCTCCGCGGGCGGCTCCGCCCTCATCACGACGATGATCGGCATCGGTGTCCTCGTCTCCTTCGCGCGGCACGAGCCGGGCGCCGCGGAGGCGCTCGCGGCGCGGCCCTCGGTGGTCCGGCGCTCGCTCGCCGTCCTCGGCCGCCCCGGCCGCGAGCCCGCGCAGCCGGGCCGGCAGGGGGAGACC
>NZ_JACVQL010000196.1 GCF_019733465.1 Actinotalea ferrariae
CGCTCGGCGAGCTCGGCCGACGCCTCGTCGCCGCGCGCACGGGCGAGCGCCCGGGCCCGCTCGACCTCCGCGTCGAGCGCCTGCTCCACGTGCTCGCGCAGCGCGCGCACGGCCGGGACCGCCGTCTGCTCCGCGAGGGTCTCCTCGAACTGGGCGACGCGCTCCTCGACGATCGCCAGCCCCGCCTCGACCTCGGGCGTCACCGTCGCCGGCGAGTGCCGCTGCACCGCCGCGAGGTCGATCAGCCGGACCCCCGGGACGCCCGCGACGGCGGGGTCGATGTCGTGGTGCAGCGCGAGGTCCACGAGGACCGTCGGGTGCGGCTCGCCGTCGGCCGCGGAGCGCCGGCGGGCGGCCGTGACCATGGCGGCGTCGACCACGGGCCCGAGCGCGCCGGAGCACGAGACGACGACGTCGACGGCGGCGAGGTGGTCGTCCAGCGCGCCCGCCGCGACGGCCGTGAGCCCGCGGTCGGCCGCGAAGGCCTGCGCGCGGCCCGACGGCGAGTACACGGCGACGTCGGTCACGCCGCGCGCGCGGAGGGCGGTGAGGCAGGCGCCCGCGTACGAGCCGGTGCCGATGAGCAGGACGCCCGCGCGGGCGAGGTCGACCGTCTCCGCCGCGAGGTCGAGCGCGACGCCGACCACGGACCGGCCGGCGCTGCCGAGCCCGGTCCGGGACCCGACGGCGCGCGACGTCCGGGACGCGACCTGGAAGAGGCGCTCGAGCGTGGCCGACGTCGTGCCGTCCCCGCGTGCGGCCTGCAGGGCCCGGCGCACCTGGCCGGCGACCTCGCGCTCCCCGACCACCATCGAGTCGAGCCCCGAGGCGACCGCGAAGAGGTGCCGAGCCACGGCCGGGCCGATCCGGGGCTGGAGGCTGGCGGCGACGTCCTCGTGGGCGAGCCCGCTCGCGGCCGCGACCGCGTCGACGGTCGCCTTGACGACGGCGTCGGTCCGCGCCTGGTCCTGCGGGTCCGCCGCGACGTCGAGGTACACCTCGAACCGGTTGCACGTGGCGAGAACCACGGAACCGGTGACGTCTGGGCTGTCCGCGACGACCGCCGTCCCCACCGAGTGGCCCCCGGAGCTCAGCTGCTCCAGCACGTCGAGGTCGAGGTCGCGGTGACTCGCCGTGAGGGTCATGAGCACCACAACTCGCCGAGTCAACCATTCCGGAGTTTGTTCGGCACAATCGGGTGGTGACTCTGCCCGCAGGACATCCCTTGATCGACGGCCGGACCGTGAATTCGCCCCTGGTCCGCGCATTTCGCGGGCAGCCCGGACGCATTTCGCGTGACCAAGGACACATCGCCGGAGCGCCTTCCGAGGACGGCGTCGCGCCGGCTTCCGGGCCGGTCCCGGTGTGGTTCATGCGCCAGGCCGGGCGCTCCCTGCCGGAGTACCGCGAGGTGCGGCGCGGGGTGACGATGCTCGCGTCGTGCCTCGAGCCCGAGCTCGCGAGCGAGATCACGCTCCAGCCGGTCCGCCGCCACGGCGTCGACGCGGCGATCTTCTTCAGCGACATCGTCGTGCCGCTCCTGCTGGCCGGCGTGGACGTCGACATCGTGCCCGGGACCGGCCCCGTGTTCGCCGAGCCCGTGCGGACCGCCGACGACGTCGCGCGGCTCGCACCGCTCGACCCCGCCGCCCTCGCGCCCGTGGTCGAGGCGGTCGAGCGCACCGTCGCGGCCCTCGGCGGCACGCCGCTCATCGGGTTCGCCGGCGCACCGTTCACGCTCGCGAGCTACCTCGTCGAGGGCGGTCCGTCCAAGGACCAGCTGCGCGCCCGGACGCTCATGCACGCCGACCCGGCGACGTGGGGCGCGCTCATGGACTGGGCGGCCGACGTCACGGGGACCTTCCTGCGCGCGCAGGTCATGGCCGGGGCGAGCGCCGCCCAGCTGTTCGACTCCTGGGCCGGGTCGCTGTCGCTGGCCGACTACGAGGCGCACGTCGCGCCGGCGTCGAGCCGCGCCCTCGCGCACGTCGTCGACCTCGGGGTGCCGATCGTCCACTTCGGCACGGGCACGGGCGAGCTGCTCGGCGCGATGCGCGACGTCGGGGCCGACGTCGTCGGCGTCGACCACCGCATCCCGCTCGACGAGGCGAACCGGCGCCTGGGGGGCACCACGCCCCTCCAGGGCAACATCGACCCCGCGCTCCTCGGCGCGCCCTGGCCGGTGCTCGAGGCGCACGTGCTCGACGTCATCGGCCGCGGCGCGACGGCGCCCGGGCACGTGCTCAACCTCGGCCACGGCGTGCCGCCGCAGACCGACCCCGACGTGCTCACGCGCATCGTGCGGCTGGCCCACGGGGAGCGGTGACGGTCACGCCCGCCGGGCCTGCTGTGCCCGCCGTGCCTCACCGGGCCGACGTCGTCGTCGTGGGCGGCGGCGTGGCCGGGCTGGTCGTGGCGCGCGAGTGCGCGGCCGCCGGGCACCGCGTCGTGCTCCTCGAGGCGTCCGACCGGCTGGGCGGCTGCGTCGCCGCCGTCGAGGTCGCCGGCCTCGTGCTCGACGCGGGCGCCGAGTCCTTCGCGACCCGCTCCTCCGCGGTCCCCGACCTCCTCGCCGACCTCGGCCTCGCCGACGACGTCGCGCTGCCCTCGCCCCGGTCCGCGTGGCTCCAGCTGCCCGAGCGCGCGCTCCCGCTGCCGCGCACGGGCGTGCTGGGCATCCCGGGCGACCCGTGGGCGGCCGACGTGCGCCGCGCGATCGGCGTGCTCGGCGCGGTGC
>NZ_JACVQL010000197.1 GCF_019733465.1 Actinotalea ferrariae
TACTCGTTGCATCGGCCGCTTGAAACCGCCCGCGCGTGTCGCACCGGAACGCTCCAGTCCGCGTGAGGGGTGGGCCGGCCACATCAGGACGTGGGCGGGTCACGTCAGGACGTGGCGCTCCAGGTAGTCGTTCCGGAAGGCGCCGCGGGGGTCCATCCGCTCGACGAGCGCCCGGAAGTCGCCCATCCGCGGGTAGAGACCCGCGAGCGCCCGGTCCCGGTCGGCGAACACCTTCCCCCAGTGGGGACGCGCGGCGAACGGCGCGAGCGCGTCCTCGAGCGCGGGGAGCAGGGCCACGACCTCGGGCTCGAGCGACTTCCACGTGAAGTGGATCCCCACGGACTCGCGGCCGTACGCCGTCGAGAGCCACAGGTCGTCGGCCGCGATCGTCCGCACCTCGCTCACGAGGAGCAGGGGCGCCACCCGGTCGCCCATCGCCCGCACGGCCCGCAGCGCCGCGGGTGCGTGCTCGCGGGGCACCAGGTACTCGGACTGGAGCTCGTCGCCGTGGCTCGGCGTGAACTCCATCCGGAAGTGGGGGAGACGCTCGTGCCACGGGCCCGGGACCCCGCGCTGCGCCGTCGTGCTGCGCGGGTCGACGCCCGCGAGCGGGTGCATCTCGGCCTCCGCGGCCAGCGCGCCGAAGTGGCGCACGTCCGCGGCGGTCCCGACGCCCGCACGCCCCCCGGTGCCGACGGCCTGCGCGGCGCCGCCCGCCGCCTCGTCGCCCGTGCCCGCGGGCACCCGCATCTTGCGCCACACCTGCCCGACGGCGTCGCCACGCCAGTCGGTGAACAGACTCACGCTGTCGGCGCTCGCGGTGATCTCGTCAAGGTGCTCGAGCGCGGCCTCCCACGGCAGCCCCGTGCGCACCTCCTGCGCGACGTCGTACGTGGGCTCGATCTCGAGCGTGACCGCCGTGACGACGCCGAGCGCGCCGAGGTGGACGACGGCGCCGGCGAGGTCGGCGTCGTCGGCGGTGAGGGTGACGAGCTCGCCGTCGGACCGCACGAGCTCCAGGCCCCGGACCGCCGAGGCGAGGTTGCCGCTCCGGTCGCCCGAGCCGTGCGTCGCCGTGGCGACGGCGCCCGCGACGGAGATGTGGGGGAGCGACGCGAGGTTGTGCACGGCCCACCCGAGCGGGTGGAGCCGGCCGGCGAGCGTCCCGTAGCGCGTGCCGCCGCTCACGCGGACGGTGCCCGCCGCGTCGTCGACCTCGACCACGTCCGGCAGCGCCTCGAGCGAGACCAGCGCGTCGGAGTCGGCGATGTCGTTGAAGCAGTGCCGGCTGCCGAGCGCCCGGATGCGGGGCGCCGCGGCCACGACCTCCTGGAGCTCGGCGACCGAGGTCGGCCGGTGCAGCACGGCCGCGCGGTAGGTGTGGTTCTTGGCCCAGTTGCGCCCGGGCGTCGTCTCGTCGGTGGTCACCGTCCCACTCTCGCAGCCCACCGGCGGTGCGGCAGGACGGGCCGTCACCCGGCCGCGGTGCGGACCAGGCCCGTCTCGTACGCGAGCACGACCGCCTGCACCCGGTCGCGGATGCCGAGCTTGGCGAGGATCCGCCCGACGTGCGTCTTGACGGTCGCCTCCGAGAGGAACAGCCGCTCGGCGACCTCGGCGTTCGACAGGCCGTCCGCGACCGAGCGCAGCACCTCGAGCTCGCGCGGCGTGAGCTCGGCCAGGCGCGGGTCCGGGCCGTCGGCCGCGGGGGCCTCGCCCGAGGACGGGAGCTGGCCGGAGAACAGCTCGAGCATGCGGCGCGTGATGCGCGGCGACACGACGGCGTCGCCCGACGCGACGGTCCGGATGGCCGCGACGAGGTCGGCCGGCCGCGCGTCCTTGAGCAGGAACCCGCTCGCCCCCGCGCGCAGCGCGGCGAACGCGTACTCGTCGAGGTCGAACGTCGTGAGGATGAGCACGCGCGTCTCGGGGTGGGCCGCGACGATCCGCTCGGTCGCCTCGATGCCGTTGACGCCGGGCATCCGGACGTCCATGAGCACGACGTCGGGCCGCAGCGCGGTGACCTGGTCGACGGCGGCGCGTCCGTCGCCGGCCTCGCCGACCACCTCCAGGTCGTCCTCCGCCTCGAGCACGAGCCGGAAGCCCATCCGCAGCAGTGCCTGGTCGTCGACCAGCAGGATCCTCGTCATGTCGTCCCTTCGTCCCACGGCAGCCGCGCGTGCACGCGCCACCCGTTCCCGTGCGGTCCGGCCTCGACCGTCCCGCCGTACACCGCGGCGCGCTCGTTCATCCCGATGAGCCCGCGCGGCGTCCCCTGACCCCCCTCGACCGGCACCGCGGGTCCCTGGTCGACGACCTCGACCTCGACGGCGCCGGGCACCCGGCGCACGAGCAGGTCGACACCGAGCGTGCCATGAGCGTGCTGCAGCGCGTTGGTCAGCGCCTCCTCCACGATGCGCACGACGGCGAGCTGGAGGGTCGGGTCGGGCGGCAGCGCGTCGCCCCCCACGCCCGTGGCGCGCAGCGGCAGGCCTGCGGCGCGGAACCGGTCCACGAGCACGGCGAGGTCGGGGGCGGTCGGCTGCGGCTCGAACGGCACGACGGCGTCGTCGGCGTCCGGCGTCTCCTCGTGCAGCACGCCCAGGAGCCGACGCATGTCGGCGAGCGCCGCGCGGCCCGTCGTGGACAGCTCGTCGAGCGCGGCGCGCGACAGCGCGGGGTCGCGCCGGACCGAGGACGCCGCACCGTCGCCCAGCGCGATCATCTCGGTGAGGCTGTGCGCGACGACGTCGTGCATCTCACGTGCGATGCGTGCGCGCTCGGCGGCCCGCGCGAGCTGCGCGTGCTGGTCCCGGTCGCGCGCGAGCGCGTTCGCCCGGTCGACCAGGTCGGCGACGTGCAGGCGACGGTTGCGCACGCTCGTGCCGACGGCGATGCACAGCAGCGCGGGCAGGACGAGCGCCACGACCATGAGGCCCCACACCTGCGGCGCCGCCGTCGAGGCGTACTTCTCGAGCTCGGCCCGGCTGTCGATCGGCCCGTAGCCGAGCGAGAGGACGCCGACCTGGCGCGGGAGCGGGAGGAGGGCGGCGAGGAGCATCGCGCCGACCGTGAGGGCGCTCGTCCACCACGTCACGAGGGCGGGCCGGGACGCGGCGACCGCGTACAGCGCGAACGCGAGACCCATCTCGAAGCCGGCCGTGCCCCCGGAGAGGGCGAGGGCGGTGGCACCCGCCGCCGCCATGACGACCGCGACGGTGGCCGGTCGACGCCGGCGCCAGACGAGCGTCACGGTGCCGACGACGACGAGGCTGACGCCCCACAGCTCCATGCGCTGGGCGAGGTCCCGGCCGAGGAGCATGTCGATCGGGTACATGCTCCGGGCGCCGGCGGCCTCGAGCAGGCCGACGAACGTGAAGCACAGCATGACGATCGCGTCCATGACGACGGGCCGCCGGACGAAGAACCGCCGGACCGGCCCGAGCCGGCGCGCCGACAGCTCCGTGAAGAGGGGTGCCTCGGTGACCGGTTCCTCGCTCCGCCTGCCCCGCCGCGCCACGGGAGCACTCTCCCAGGTGGGGCCCTCGCGCGGCAGCGCGGACGTCCCGCTGGTCGGCACGGGGCTCAGGCGTCCTCGCGGCGCAGGCGCACGGCCGCGACGGCGAGGAGCACGAGCACCCACGCCACGAGGACGCCGTACCCCTGCCACGGCGACAAGGTGGCGTTCGTCGACGTCGTGGTCACCGCGCCCATGACGTCGGACGTCACGAGCCGGTTCCCCGCGGTCGCGGGCAGGTAGGGGCTGATGGCCTGCAGCGGTGCCCACGGGATGAGGGCGATGGCGTTCTCGACCACGAGCACCAGCCCGAGCGTCGCGGCGACGCCGGCGGCCGACGTCCGGACGAGCGCACCGATCGCGAACGCGAGCGCGGTCACGGTGGCGAGGTAGAGCGGCGTGCCCAGCATGATCCGGGCGTCGTCGGCCTGCGTGAGGTCGATCGTCATGCTGGTCGCGCCGAACCAGCGCGCACTCGCCGCCCAGGCGAGGCCGACGGCGACGAGCGACGTCACCAGGACGGTCGCGACGATCACGGCCAGCTTGGTCCAGAGGACGGGGACGCGGGTGGGCGCCGCCGCGAGGCTCGTCCGGATCTGCCCCGAGGCGTACTCGCCGGTGATGGCGAGCACGCCCAGCGTGCAGAACACCAGCTGCGCGAGCGCGGCGCCCGACGTCACGTAGACCGCGCCCTCGACGAAGCCGGCGGCCTCGGGCACCTGGGCGATGCTCGAGGTGCGGCTCATGGCCATGGCGACCACGAGGGCGACGCTCAGCGCCAGCGCCCACCAGGTCGAGCGCAGGGTGCGGAGCTTGATCCACTCGGAGGTCAGCAGCCGGGACGCGGTCGGCGGCAGCACCGCGGTGCGCCGCTGCCTCGAGGTGGGTGCCGGGACGGCGAGGGTGGTCATGGTGCAGCTCCTGCGTGACGAGCGGTCGTGCGGACGATCTCGAACCTACGAGCGGGCCCGGTCCGGGCGGGACGCCCGCGAGGACCACATCGCGTCCGGGGCGCGCTACGACGAACGGATGAGGGTGTCGTCCCTGAGGACGCGCCCGCCCGTGGCCGGGCGGTGGCGCCTCAGCCCGCGCCGGGCCAGGGCAGCGCGGCGCGCACGCGCCACCCGCCCGCGAACGGGCCGGCCTCGACGACCCCGCCGTGCACGACGGCGCGCTCGCGCATGCCGATCACGCCGCGGCCGGAGCCGTGGCTCTCGGCCACCGGCACGCCCGGCCCGCGGTCGACCACCTCGATCTCGAGCGTCCCGTCGGTCCGTCGGACCGCGAGGTCGACCCGGGCGGTGCCGGGCGCGTACCGCAGCGCGTTGGTGAGCGCCTCCTGCACGATGCGGTGCACGGCGAAGCGCAGCGCCGTGCCGGCCTGCTGGAGCCCGGGGTCGGTCAGGCCCGTGGCCCGCACCGGGAGACCGGCGGCGCGGAACCGCTCGACGAGCGCCGCGAGGTCGAGCTGCTCGGGCTGGGGGTCGTACGGCGCCCCGGAGCCGTCCGTGCCGCCGTGGTCCGCGCCCTCCTCGTCGCCGAGCACGCCGAAGATGCGGCGGATGTCGCGCAGCGCCGTGCGGCCCGTGGCCGAGAGCTCGGCGAGTGCCGCGAGGGAGCGGTCGGGCGAGCGGTCGAGCGCGGCGTTCGCGCCGTCGCCCAGCGCGATCATCACGGACAGGCTGTGGGCGACGACGTCGTGCATCTCGCGGGCGATGGTCGCGCGCTCGGCGGCGCGGGCGAGGCGCGCCTGCTGCTCGCGCTCGCGGGCGAGTGCGTTCGCGCGGTCGACGAGGTCCGCCAGGTGGAGGCGCCGGTTGCGGACGCTCGTGCCGATCGCGACGGCGAGCAGCACGCCGACCACGAGCGCGACGGTCGCCCCCGACCAGTCGCCGCGCGCGACCGGGTCGCCGAAGGTGCTGGTCATCGTGTCCGGCGGAGTCCAGCCGTCCACGAGGTAGGCGGCGCGGCGCGGCAGCTCGAGCACGACGCCGGCGCCGGCGACGGCCGCGACGGCGATGCTCACCGTGCGCCAGGTCACGGCGGGTCGGTGCGTGGCGGCGACGGCGTAGACGGCCAGCGCGATGCCGAGGTCGAACCCGCCGACGTCGCCCGTGCCCGCGAGCGAGACGACGCCGAGCGCCGTCATCGCCGCGGCGACCGCGACCGGGCGCGCCCGGCGCCGGCTCAGCACGACGACGCCCGCGATGGTCAGGGCGCCGGTCCACCACGGAAGCTGCTCGGCGAGGGCGTCGTTCGCCCGGATGCTGTCGTACCGCATGCCGTCGGCGACGATGAGCGGGGGCAGGAGGGCGACGACGACGAACCAGAGGACGACCAGGACGTCGACGACGACGGGGTGCCGCGCGAAGAAGCGCCGCACGGGCCCGAGCCGTCGTGCCGACAGCTCGCTGAAGGGCGCCGGCGTCGGCGCGGCCTCGACCATCGTCAGCTCCTCCTCGTCGGGTGGGACTCCAGGGACCTCAGGGTGCCGTCCGCGGGCGCACGCCGCGAGCAGCCGCACGGAGGACCGCCCGTCGGGGGCGGTCCTCCGTGGTGCCTCGCGCCGTCGCCGACGGCGCGCCGCGAGGCGTCGTGCGGGCTCAGGCGTCGCGACGACGCAGCAGCAGCGCCGCGAGGCCGAGGAGCACGACGACCCAGGCGACCAGCACCGCATAGCCCTCCCACGGGCCGAGCACCGGGACGTGGGCCCCCTGGATGTCCGCCCACATCTCGGTGGCGTCGAGGCTGCCGTCGTCCTGGAGCACGAGGCTCCCGGCGCGCGAGGGGAGGAACGGCGCGATGACCTGGACGAGGCGTCCGGGGATGAGGAGCACGGCGTTCTCGAGCACGAGCAGCAGGCCGAGCACGGTCGCGATGCCGCCGGCCGAGCTGCGCAGGAGCGCGCCGAACGCGAACCCCAGCAGCGTGACCGTCGCGAGGTAGAGCGGCGTGCCCAGCACGACCCGGAGGTCGCTCGGGTCGGACAGGTCGATCGAGACGCCGAGGTCCGCGAACCACACGGACGAGCCCGCCCACGCGACCGCGACCGCGAGGAGCGAGGCGGCGAAGACCGTGCCGGCCAAGACGACCGCCTTGGCGAGCAGCACCGGCACCCGGCGCGGCTCGGCGGTCAGCGTCGAGCGGATCTGACCCGTCCCGTACTCACCCGAGATGGCGAGCACACCGAGGGTGCAGACGACGAGCTGGGTCAGGACCCACCCGCCGGTGACGAAGGCGGCACCCTGCTGCGCGACGCCGCTCCCGAAGTTCGCGGGGTCGGTGGCCGTGCCCCAGGTCTGGAGCACCCCGAACGCGACGAGGAGCAGCTCGGCGATGCCGAGGCTCCACCACGTCGAGCGCAGGCTGCGAAGCTTGATCCACTCCGACGCGACGAGCCGGCCGAAGGTCACCGGCTGCACGGGGGTGCGCGGGCGTGCCGGCGCGACAGCGGCGCGGACCGCGGTCGCGGCGCTCATCGCGCGCTCCCGGCGGGCACGCGGGTGGTCGCGTCGGCGACGGGGGCCGAGTGGTACTCGACGTCGTCGGCGGTCAGGCGCATGTAGGCGTCCTCGAGCGAGGCCTGGACGGCCGAGAGCTCGTGCACCGCGACGCCGGCGCGCAGCGCCGTCTCGGCGATGTGCGCCGTCGTGGCGCCCGCGACCTCGAGGAGGTCGCGCTCGACCGAGGTGACCGCGTGGCCCTGCGCGGTGAGCGCCTGCTCGAGCGCGTGGGCCTGCGGGGTGCGGACCCGGACGAGGTTCGTCTGCGCGCGCGCCACGATCTCGGCGACGGGCGCGTCGGCGATGAGCCGGCCGCGGCCCACGACGACGAGGTGGTCCGCGGTGAGCGCCATCTCGCTCATGAGGTGCGAGGAGAGGAAGACCGTGCGGCCCTCGGACGCGAGGTGGCGCAGCAGGGTGCGGACCCAGAGCACGCCCTCGGGGTCGAGACCGTTCACGGGCTCGTCGAGGATGAGCGTGTGCGGGTCGCCCAGCATCGCGGCGGCGATGCCCAGCCGCTGACCCATGCCGAGCGAGAACTTCCCCGCACGCTTGGTCGCGACGCTCGCCAGGCCGGTCATCTCGACGACCTCGTCGACCCGACGGCGGCCGATGCCGTGCGTCGCGCCGAGCGCGAGCAGGTGGTTGCGCGCGGAGCGGCCGGTGTGGACGGCCTTCGCCTCGAGCAGCGTGCCGACCTCGCCGAGCGGGGCACGGTGCTGCGCGTAGGACTTCCCGTTGACCGTGACGCGCCCGGCGGTCGGGTGGTCGAGCCCGACGATCATGCGCATCGTCGTGGACTTGCCGGCGCCGTTGGGACCGAGGAACCCGGTCACCTGCCCCGGCCGGACGGTGAAGGACAGGGCGTCGACCGCCGTCTTGTCCCCGTACCTCTTCGTGAGCCCTACGGCCTCGATCATGGTTCCTCCTCGTGTCGGTGTGCCTCGAACGTAGGAGCGGGCCGTGCGCGCCCACGAGGCCCGCAGGGACGAGATCGCGGCCGCCGGCCGCTACGCCGCGAGGATGACGGGGTCCTCCGCGAGGGTGCGCTCGTGCCGGTCGCCCGGCCGCGGAGGAGTGACGCTCGACAGACGCTTAACTAGATGGTTAAGTGTTTGCCGTGACCGACCCTGCCGCACCCGCCACGCTCACCCGCACGTTCGGGGCCCTGAGCGACCCCACGCGCCGCGCCGTGGTGCGGCGCCTCGTGCACGGTCCGCTCACCGTGGGCACCCTGGCCGCCGAGCACGCGATGTCGTTGCCCGCGTTCACGAAGCACATCGGCGTGCTCGTCGACGCCGGGCTCGTGGCGCGGCGCAAGGTGGGTCGCACCGTCGAGTGCACCCTGCGGCCCGCCGCCCTCGCCGAGGCGCACGCCTGGCTGGACGACATGACGGCCTTCTGGACCGGCAGCCTCGACCGCCTCGAGGCACTGCTCGACGACACGCAGGAGGACAGATGACCGAGGTCCGCCTCGAGCGCACGCTCACGGCACCCCCCGAGAAGGTCTACGCGGCCTGGACCGACGCCGCGCTGCTGGGGCGCTGGCTGTGCCCGAACCCCGCACTCGAGGTGGAGGCCACCGCCGACGCCGTCGTGGGCGGCCGGTACCGCGTCGACATGGGCGCCGGGACGTACGTCGTCGAGGGCGCGTTCCGCGAGCTCGACCCGCCACGCCTCGTCGTCGTGAGCTGGCGCTGGGCGACGTCGGACGAGCCCGAGACGACCGTGCGTGTCGAGCTGGCTCCGACCGTCGACGGCGGCACGCACCTCACGCTCCTGCACACGGGCCTCGTGGACGCCGAGGACGCGCAGGGTCACGCCGAGGGCTGGGAGCTCAGCCTCGACCGCCTGGTCGCCCTGACCTGACGACCCGCGCGGTCCCGCGAGCACGGGCAGCCGCCCGGGCACACGAACGCCCCCGGCCGGTGCGGCCGGGGGCGTCCGTCGTTCTCGGGGTGTCAGGCGTCCCGACGACGCATGAGCACGGCCGCGAGCGCGAGCAGCACGACGACCCACGCGACGAGCACGCCGTAGCCCTGCCAGGGCGTCAGCGTCGCGACGTCGGAGCCGGCGTCCATCATCTGCTGGGTGGCGGCGTCCATCGTCAGGCGGCTGCCGGCCGTCGACGGGAGGAACGGGCTGATGACCTCCAGCGGGCGCCACGGGATGAGCGCGAAGGCCTGCTCGACCACGAGCAGCAGGCCCAGCACGATCGCCAGCCCCGCGGCCGAGTGCCGGACGAGCGCGCCGATGGCGAACGCGAGCGCGGTCGCCGTCGCGAGGTACAGCGGCGTGCCGAGCATGATCCGCAGGTCGTCGCTGTTCCCGAGGTCGATCGCGAGGCCCAGCTCGTCGAACCACGGCATGCTGCCGACCCACGAGAGCGCCACCGCGAGCACCGACACGAGCAGCACCGCCGAGAAGATGACGACGAGCTTGGCCCACAGCACGGGCAGGCGGCGCGGCGCCGCGGCGAAGGTCGACCGGATCATCCCGGTGCTGTACTCGCCGGTGATCGCGAGCACGCCGAGCACGCAGAACGCGAGCTGGCCGAGGAACGCGCCGCCCGTGACGAAGACGGCGCCCGAGAGGTTCGGGAACTCGATGTCGTCCGGGATCGTCGACGTCCCCCAGGTCTGGAGGACGGCGAGCGCGATCATGAGCACGGCGCCGACCGCGAGCGTCCACCACGTCGAGCGCAGCGAGCGGAACTTGACCCACTCGGCGGCGACGAGGCGGCCGAACGACGACGGGCGCACCGTGGTGCGCGGGCGCGAGGCGCCCGGGGCCTGGGCGGCGAGCGTGGTCATCGGAGGGCTCCTTCGGTCGGCGTGTCGTTCGGAGCGGTGGAGGGCACAGCGCCCGGGCGGCCCGGGGCGCCCGGCTGCGGCACGGGCGTCGAGTGGTACTCGACCTCCTCCGCGGTGAGCTGCATGTAGGCGTCCTCGAGCGACCCGTGCATCGGGGTGAGCTCGTGCAGCACGACCCCGGTCGCCGCTGCGGCCTCGCCGATCGCCGGTGCGCTGCTGCCGGTGACCTCGAGCAGGTCCTGCTCGAGCGCCGTGATCGTCGCGCCCTGGGTGCGGAGTGCGTGCGTGAGCGCGTCGGCCTGCGGCGTCCGCACGCGGACCGTCGTCGTCTGCGCGCCGGCGAGGATGTCGCCGACCGGGGCGTCGGCGATGATCCGGCCGCGGCCGATCACGATGATGTGGTCGGCCGTCAGCGCCATCTCGCTCATGAGGTGCGAGGAGAGGAAGACGGTCCGGCCCTCGGACGCGAGGTGACGCAGCAGGTTCCGGACCCACAGCACGCCCTCGGGGTCCAGGCCGTTGACCGGCTCGTCCAGGATCAACGTGCGCGGGTCGCCCAGCATCGCGGCCGCGATGCCGAGGCGCTGGCCCATGCCGAGCGAGAACCCGCCGACGCGCTTCTTCGCGACCGCCTGCAGGCCGGTCATCTCGATGACGTCGTCGACGCGCTTGCGGCCGATCCCGTGCGTCGTCGCGAGCGCGAGCAGGTGGTTGTAGGCGGAGCGGCCGGTGTGCACGGCCTTGGCCTCGAGCAGCGTGCCGACCTCGCCGAGCGGCGCACGGTGCTCGGCGTACGGCTTGCCGTTGACGGTGACGTGCCCTGCGGTCGGTCGGTCCAGGCCGACGATCATGCGCATCGTGGTCGACTTGCCGGCGCCGTTGGGACCGAGGAATCCGGTCACCATCCCCGGCCGGACGGTGAAGGAGACGCCGTCGACGGCGGTCTTGTCCCCGTACCTCTTCGTGAGACCCGTGGCCTCGATCATGGTTCCTCCTCAGGTGTGACGCCACGAACCTAGGGGTCCGTGGCGTCACCGCGGGAGGGTCTCGAGACGGAGGACGACCGCCGGCCGGACTACGCCGTGAGGATGATGCGCTCCGCCGCGAGGCGGGCGGTCACCTCAGGCGGAGGGCACGGGGCAGGCGACGCCCGTCGAGTGCACCGGGCAGTACCCGTTCGGGACCTTGTGCAGGTACTGCTGGTGGTAGTCCTCGGCGTAGTAGAAGACGCCCGTGCCGGGAGTGCCGTCGGCGTCGTGGACGGGCCGGATCTCGGTGGTGATCGGGCCGTAGCCGTTGCGGCGCAGCTCGGGCTCGAACGCCTCGCGCGTCGCCTGCGCCGCCTCGGCCTGCTCGGGCGTCGTCGGGTAGATCGCCGACCGGTACTGGGTGCCGACGTCGTTGCCCTGCCGGAAGCCCTGCGTCGGGTCGTGCAGCGACCAGAACGTGCGCAGCAGCTCGGTGGTGCTCAGGACGGCGGGGTCGTACGCGACGAGGACGACCTCGGTGTGACCGGTCATGCCCGTGCACACCTCCTCGTACGTGGGGAACGTCGTGTAGCCGCCCTGGTACCCGGCGGCCGTCGTGACGACGCCCGGGAGCTGCCACATCTCCTTCTCCGCGCCCCAGAAGCAGCCGAGAGCGAGGTAGATGACCTCGGTGCCCTCCGGCCACGGGCCCGCGAGCGGGGTGCCGAGCACGGCGTGGCGCTCGGGCACGCGGTAGGCGTAGGCGTCCCGGCCGCGCAGGGCACGCTCGGGGGTGACCATCGTGGTGCGCAGTCGCGTTCCGAACACGGAGACCTCCTGGTCCGACCGCCGACGTCGCGGTGACGCCGGCCCGTGACCTCGCGGTCGCGGGGTCACGCCGGGTCAACGCCGCGGTGGGTGCGCACTGTTCCCGCCCTCTAGCCTGGGTCCGTGAGCGACGACACCCACGACTGGACCTCCGCCGGCTTCTCGACCCGCGCCATCCATGCGGGCTCCGACCCCGACCCGACGACGGGCGCCGTGGTCCCGCCGATCTACCAGGTCTCGACCTACAAGCAGGACGGCGTCGGCGGACTGCGCAACGGCTACGAGTACTCGCGCTCGGGCAACCCGACCCGCACGGCGCTCGAGGAGGCGCTCGCGGCCGTCGAGGGCGGCTCGCGGGCCTTCGCCTTCTCGTCCGGCCTCGCCGCCGAGGACACGCTGCTGCGCGCCGCGCTGCGGCCCGGCGACCACGTCGTCGTGCCCGACGACGCCTACGGCGGCACCTACCGCCTCGTCGCGCGGGTGTTCGGCCCGTGGGGCGTCGACCACACGCCGGTCGACCTGTCCGACGTCGACGTCGTGGCCGCCGCGATCGAGCCGGGCCGGACGAAGATGGTGTGGGTCGAGACGCCCACCAACCCGCTGCTCGGCGTGAGCGACATCGCGGCTCTGGCCGCGCTCGCGCGCGCCGCCGGCGCCGTGCTCGTGGTCGACAACACGTTCGCGACGCCCTACCTGCAGCAGCCGCTCGCCCTCGGCGCCGACGCCGTCGTGCACTCGACGACGAAGTACATCGGCGGCCACAGCGACGTCGTCGGCGGTGCGGTCGTGGTGGGCGACGGCGCCCAGCTGCCGGTCGGCCTCGAGGGCCCGACGGGCACGGCGTCCCTGGCCGACGCCGTCGCGTTCCACCAGAACGCGTCGGGCGCGGTGGCCGGGCCGTTCGACGCGTGGCTCACGCTGCGCGGCCTCAAGACGCTCGCGGTGCGGATGGACCGGCACTGCTCGAACGCGATGGCCGTCGCGCGGTTCCTGCGCGAGCACTCCGCGGTGACGCAGGTGATCTACCCGGGGCTCGAGGACCACCCGGGCCACGCGATCGCGTCGACGCAGATGAGCGGGTTCGGCGGCATGGTCTCGTTCCGAGTCGGCAGCCGCGAGAAGGCGCTCGACGTGTGCGCGCGCACGAAGGTCTTCCTGCTCGCCGAGTCCCTCGGCGGCATCGAGTCGCTCGTCGAGCACCCGGGTCAGATGACCCACGCGTCGGTCGCGGGCTCGGCGCTCGAGGTGCCCGACGACCTCGTGCGGCTGTCGGTGGGCATCGAGGACGTCGCGGACCTCGTCGCCGACCTCGGGCAGGCACTGGCGTGAGCCCCGGCCGCAAGGGCGCGCCGGGAGTGCGCACGTCGGCGTCGGCGGCTCCGGTCGGCGCGAGGACGACCACGGACCCGGCCCCGACCACGGACCCGGCCGCGGGCACGGACCCCGCTGCGTTCGTGGACCCCGCTGCCGGGCTCCCGGAGCCGCGGCCGGTCGACCCGCGGCCGGCCACCGAGTCGGTGCCGCGCTCGGTCCGCGTGGCGGCCGCGTTCTCCTGGCGGATCCTGCTCGTCCTCGTCGTCATCGGCGTGGTCGGCCTGCTCATGGCCTACACCAAGGTGCTGTGGGTCCCCGTGGTGCTCGCCCTCCTCCTCACGGTCCTGCTCTCGCCCGTCGTGGACTTCCTCGTCCGGCGCGCGCGGCTGCCGCGCGGCGCCGCCGCCGGGATCACGGTCGTGCTGCTGCTCGCGCTCGTCGGCGGCCTCGTGACGCTCGCGGGGCGCGAGATCGCGCAGGGCTTCGGCGAGCTGTGGGACCAGACGCAGGCGGGCTTCGAGGAGCTCCTCGTCCAGCTGGCGGCCAGCCCGCTCGACCTCGACCAGACGCAGATCGACGCCTACATCGACCAGGCGCAGGAGCAGCTGAGCGCCAACAGCGGGACGCTGATCTCGGGCGCCGTCTCAGTGACCACGACCCTCGGGCACGTGCTCGCCGGGTTCGTCGTAACCCTGTTCTGCCTGCTGTTCTTCCTCAAGGACGGCGACCTCATCTGGACCTGGGTCCTGCGCCTGCTCCCCGAGCACTCGCGCGTCCGGGCCCACGAGGCGTCGCGCCGAGGCGTCGTGACGCTCGCGGCCTTCACGCGCACGCAGATCCTGGTCGCCGGGATCGACGCGATCGGCATCGGCGTGGGCGCGGCGATCCTCGGCATCCCGCTCGCCCTGCCGCTCGCCGTGCTCGTGTTCCTCGCGAGCTTCATCCCCTTCGTCGGCGCCATCGCGACCGGCGCGATCGCGGTGCTCGTCGCGCTCGTCGACCAGGGCGCCGGCACCGCGCTGATCATGCTCGCGATCGTCCTCGGCGTGCAGCAGCTCGAGAGCCACGTGCTCCAGCCGCTCCTGCTCGGCCACGCCGTGTCGCTGCACCCGGTCGCCGTGCTGCTCGGCGTGGCCGCGGGCTCGCTCGCCGCCGGCATCGTCGGGGCGCTGCTCGCGGTGCCGCTCATCGCGACGCTCAACACCGTGATCCTGTACCTGCACGGACGGGACAAGTTCCCCGCCCTCGGCCTGGACACGCACGGGTTCGCCGAACGCATGCGCCGGCTCGAGGGCCCCGTGAACGACCCGGGCGTGGGGGCGTGAGCCGGTGAGCACGCAGGCGTCGGCCGCCTCGGGCGCTGCGGGCGCCCCGAGCGGCCCCGCGGGCCGCGGTACCGCGAGCGGCTCGGCGGGCCGTGGCGC
>NZ_JACVQL010000198.1 GCF_019733465.1 Actinotalea ferrariae
GGCCGGCGGCGTCGGGCGCGGTGACGCGGGCCGCGACCGCCGCGGCGACCCGCTCCTCGAGCTCGCTGCCCTCGCCGGCGGCGCGTACGGCCGCGAGCGCCGTCGAGAGCGCCGAGATGCCGAGGTCGGCGAGCGTCACCTCGACCGTCTCGACGACACCACCCGCGCTGTCCAGCACCTCGGCCGCGAGACGGAACGCGCCCGGGTCGCCGAGCACGCGGGCGACCCAGGCGTCGAGCCGCGGCTCGGCACGCCCCCGCACGTCGGACAGCCCGGCCCACGCGTCCGACGGCGGTCGCTCGTCGAGCACGACGAGCAGGCGGTGCCCGAGCCCGTCACCCGTGCGCGGGCTGCGGGCGACGTGCGCGTCCGGCACGCCGTCCTGACGGTCGAGCGCGTCGAGCGCCGCGGCCGCGCGCTCGGTGCTGCCCATGACGTTCTGGTGGACGCTCTCGGCGAGCAGCAGGTCACCGAGGGCGTCGACGGCGTCGGTGAGCCGCTCGAGCTCCGTCCGCACGGCCCGCCGGTAGGTGGCAGGGACGCCGGCCTCCTCGAGGAGCCGGGTCCGGCCCGCCGGGTCCAGCTCGGCGAGGTGCGCGCCGTCGACGACGTCGCGCGCGGCGACGGCCTCGCGCGGACCGCCGTCGCCCGCCGTGTCGCCCGGCCCGGGCAACGGGTGCCGGCGCCGGATCTCGAGGATGAACTGCGCG
This sequence comes from Actinotalea ferrariae, assembly GCF_019733465.1. Classification (GTDB taxonomy): domain Bacteria; phylum Actinomycetota; class Actinomycetes; order Actinomycetales; family Cellulomonadaceae; genus Actinotalea; species Actinotalea ferrariae_A. The sequence goes on from NZ_JACVQL010000198.1 coordinate 711, forward strand.
GCCGCGGGTCCCTGGTCCCGCAGCCCGCGCTCGAAGCGGTAGCCCAGCAGCGCGGCGAGCGGCTGCCCGCCGCGCACGCCCTCGAGGAGGGTCAACGCGTCCCGGGCGCGGCGCGAGCTCAGGTCGATCGAGAGCGCCTCGGCGTCGCCGTCGCTGCGGGACAGGTGGCCGCTGCGCAGGATCGCCGCGGTCGTGGCGTGCGCGACCGACGGACCGTGGACGTAGCCGCTGCTCGGCGGCCGGCGCGCCGGGCGCAGGTCCTCGACCCAGCCGTAGGCGCCGAGGTGCACGCCGGTCGGGCCGGCGGCACGCATCTGGTCGAGACGACGCGTCGCGAGCGACGTCGCCCAGGCGTCGTAGCGGTGCGACATCGCGTCGAGCGCGTCGGCGCACGTCCGGTGGAGCTCGGCGGTGGGGACGCCGGTGAGCCGGCCCAGCGCCACGCGGAACTCGCCGAGCTGCCGCGTCGTCCGGGCGGCGGCGAGCTGCGCGTGCGTGAGGGTGCCCACGTACTCGGCCATGGTGAGGGTGCCCGACACGGAGGCGATCACCTGGTGCGCCAGCTCCATCCCGCTGACCGTCAGGGCGGCGGAGACCGTGCCCGGTGCGTCCACGCCGACCGGCACGGGCTTCGTCCGGGAAGCCGTCGGGGGTGCGAGCGCGGGCGGCGCAGCGGTCGCGGACGACCCGGCGGTGGCGGTCAGGACGCCCGGCGGGAGGTGGACCTCCGCGTCGCGCAGGGCGGCGTGCAGGGCCACGGGCAGCTGGAGCTCCTGCACGGCGACCAGTGTCACGGACCTGATCAGCTCGAGCGTCGCGGCGTGGTCGAGGAGCGCCTCGAGCAGCGTGCCCGTCCCGGCTCCCGTGACCGGGGCCCCGCCCCGGCTCACGTCGGCCAGCACCCGGGCGACGTAGTCGGGTGCGAGCCCTGCCGTCTCGCTCAGGCGCCCGGGGGCGACGAGCGGGACCGGCAGCACCTCCTGGGTGTCGAGGACGGTGAGGTCGACGATCTCGGGCCGTCCCGGCACGCCCATCGACGTCAGCACGAAACGGGCGAGCAGCTCCTGGAACGCGCTCAGCTGTTCGGCGCCCTCCGAGTTCGCCACCGCCGCCGGCCCCAGCACCTCCCGGACCCGGTAGGCCACGGACCGCGCCTGACGGGACAGGACCCGGACGAGGTCCGTGGCCGGGTCGGGGCCTCCCCCGAGCCGCTCGGTGTACCTCGCGGCCACCGACCAGTGCACGCGGAGCGCGGAGAGCGTGCGTCGCAGCAGGTCGTCCGTCGCGTCCCCGCGGAGCCGCTCGAGCGCGACCACGGGGAGCAGCCCGTAGGGCTGGCGACCCACGCGCACGAGCGGGAGCGGGCCGCGCGGCCGCACGTGGCGTCGGAACTGCTCCCGCAGCAGGTCGACCTGCGCCTCCGACACCAGGGGGTCGAGGATCTGCCGGAGGAAGTACCCGAGCGTCGGCTCCCACAGCGCGGTGTGCATGTCACCCGCCCACCGCGCAGGCACCGCGCCCGAGCCGGGCAACCGCGCGAGGGTCCCGGCCGGGTCGAGGCCGAGGGCCCGTGCGGCCACGGCCGCCGCGCTCGCAGCGGGGCGCGCGGGCACCTCCTCGGAGGGGTCGGCGACCGCAGGCCGGACGGGCGCCGGGTCCGCCGCACCCGCGTTGGTGGGCAGACCGGGCTCGACGAGGTCGAGCCCGACGGTGAACCGGTGCGCCTCCAGCGTCCGCTCGAGGCGCGTGGCCGCCTCCGCGGGCCCCACACGGTGGTCGACACCCAGCACGACGAGCCGGTCGAAGCCCGCGGCCAGCGGGCCGTCCACGTCCTTCGGCCGCACCGTGACGGCCATCCCGGCCGCGACGGCCTCGTCGTAGTCCGTGAGCCACCGGGCGCCCGCGTCGACGGCGAGGGCGGTCTGCTCGTCGGCCCGCTCCGTCGGGCCCTCGGCGGCCGGGCCGGCGTCCGCGCCGGGCCCCGGCCCGAGGTCGAGCGGCTGCCGCACGAAGGCGCTCCGCACCCGCAGCACCTCGCGACCGTCCCGGTAGCCGAGCAGGAGCCAGCGCCCCGGGAGCAGGTCGGCGCGTGCCGGCCGGGACGGACCGGCGGGCCGCAGCTCGGCCCGCGGGAAACGTGGCGGCTCCTGGCCGAGCGCCGCGAGGTTCTCAGGAGTCGTCGCCGCCACCGTCCACGCGAAGCGCTGGCGCGGCCTCCCCTCCGCGAACCGGTCGAAGCAGGCCCGGGCGGCGTCGGCTCCCTGCGCGTGGGCGCGCTCGGCCCAGTAGCGGTGCGCGTGCTCCTCCTCGGCCGGCGTGAGGAGCTCCTCGAGCTGCTCGACGTGCAGGACGTCCGGGTACACGCGGACCCGCAGCTCGTCGCCGAGGAACCGCGTCTCGAGCCGCACGGGGAGGAGCGCGACCGGCACCTGCCCGGCGAGGAGCTGCGCAGGGTCCGCGAGCTCCGCCACGAGAAGGTCCAGCCCGAGGTAGGTCTCACGCAGGGCGGTGCCGATCTGCGCGAGGTCCGCGGCAGCCGTCGTGGCGGCGTCCCGGGACGTGGCGAGCGCCGCGCTCAGGGCGCGCTCCTCGCGCTTCGACGTCGCGCGCCCGGCCACGTGCGTCAGCCGCTGCTCGAGCCCGGCGACCTCCGCCCGCGTCGTGGCGAGCCGGCGCTCGGCGTCGGCGAGCGCGGAGCGCTGCTGCTGGGAGGCGGCGGTCGCGCGCGCGAGCGCTGCGCGCACCTCGGGTGTCGGTGTCTCGTCGGGCATGGCTAGTCCAGGACCTCCGAGCTGTGCACTGCGGCACGGAACGGCCGCTGGAAGGTGAGCGCGGCGACGTGCGCCGCGTCCTTGCCGAACTGCACGGACGTCGGCGACCCCTCGGTCAGCGGACGGGCGGCCGACCCGTCGATCGCGGCGACCGAGAAGTGACCACCCGGGGCCACACCGACGTGGCCCCAGGTGAGGTCGGACCACGTCGTCGGCGGCGCGCCCGTCTGCTCGTCACCCCGCGGCACGTCGAGTCCGAACCGGGGCTCGGTGGGCTGCTCCTGGAGGACGAACATCGTGCCGTCCCCCGCGGTCGCGTCAGCCGCGCTGAGCGCGAACCCGACGAACACGATGTCGGGGTCGAGGTGGCCCGCGAAGACGGGGAGCACCGGTGCCGCGGCAGGGTCGATCCGCCGGTCCGGCGTCGCGGGGGCCGCGTAGACGACGGTGTGCGGGTAGCGGCGGAGCAGCTGACCCCGCACGAGCAGCACGAGGGCGCCGTCGGCGTCGCCGGCGCCGTGGCTGCCGAGGCGGCCGCTCGGCGACCACGTGTGGACCGGCTCGATGTCCCTGCCGCCCGGCCCCCGGTCCCAGAACGCGCGCAGGGGCGTGCCGCGGCGGTCCGTCGGGTACCTCCGCCAGAGCAGCTCGCGGTTGAGCTCGTGGTTGGCGCCGACGAGGAACGACTCGACGAAGCGCGGGTTCGTCTCGAGCAGGGTGATCGCGTCGTCGGGGATCTGGCCGGCGCCGGGGAGGAACCGCTCCTGGTCGAACCGCGCGAGGTCGAGGTACAGCGGACGGTCGAGCACGGGGCCCACCATGATCGGGCTCATGGGGTGGAGCTGGGCCCACGTGACGTCCCCGACCCCACCCGCGCCGGTGCCGGGAAGTCCCCTGCCCTGCACGGTGACCCGGGCCTGCGCGCGCCGGAGCGCCATCGCGGTGGGTCGCGTCGCCTCGACGAGGTGGTCGCGCAGCGTGGTGATGTCGAGCGGTGGCGACGGCTGCGGCGCGGGCACGGTCTTGACGACCGACGCCGCCCGGGCAGCCGTGAACGACTGGGCGAAGGCCCCGACGGCGGCCGCGACGAGGAGCGGGGCGTCGACCGTCACGACCTGCCCCGTCACGCCGAGGTCGGTCGCGAGCGCCTCGATCGGGAGCGCCTCGACCTGTAGTGCCTCCACCGGGAGCAGGGACCCCGTGGCGACTCCGGGCCCGACGTGCGCCGCCGCCTCGGGCTGCGGGAGCGGCCGCACGGCGTCGGTGCCGGTCCGCCCAGGGCGGACGGTGCCGGGCAGCAGGTCCGCGGAGAGGCGGATCCGCTCGCGCATCACGGCGTCCACGAGCGGACCCGCCACCACGGCCGGCGGGACCGACGGGCGCAGGAGCGGCCCGGGCACCTCGAGCTGCGGTGCCGACACGGTCACGGTGGCCGTCGTGTCATGCAGCCGCGCGGACAGGGTGGCCCCGTCGGCGGCGAGGGAGACGGGTGCCACGCCGCCCTGCGCGAGCACGAAGCCGACGAGGTGACCCCCGAGCGGGCCGACGGGCGCCGCGGCGGCGGCGCGGATCGACGCGAGCCCCGACGCCAGGTCGGCGTGCCGGCCGGCGCCCTGCCGGACCGCCCTGAGGTGCCGGTCGACGAGGACGCCGCTGCGGCCGAGGTCGGGGCGCACCCGGATCTCCGGTGTGACGACCCCGACGAGCCGTCCGGCGTGCTCGCGCACCAGGCCGCTGAGCTGCTCGACGAGCTGGCGCTCGTGGGGCGGCAGCGCGATGCGTCCCGTGTCGACGAGCTCGGGCAGGCGGCTGCCGCGCAGGCCATCGGGCACCATCCGGAGGTCGGGCGCGAGCGCGCCCAGGGCAGCCCGTCCGAGGGGCGCCAGGTCGACACCGCCCGAGCGCGTGAGCGGCAGCCCCGCGCGACGCGCGGCGAGACGCAGCGGCGCGCTGCGCGGCGAGACCAGCCGTCGGAAGTCGCGCGTGCCGAAGCCCCCGGGCATCGCGGAGCGCCGGACCAGGTCGTGCACCGTGGCGCCGCCGAGGAGCACGCGGCGCAGGGCCGGTGCGACGAGGTCGAGCGCCCGGAGCGGGTCGATGCCGACGACGTGCTTGGTGTGCACGCGCGTCACGACGATGCTCATCATCCGGGCCAGGTCGAGCAGCCCGTTCGCGGCGAGCACGTCGCCGACCTGCGCCCACGCGGCGTCGACGTACTCCTCCTGGTTCGCGCGCACCACCTCGGCGCCCAGCCCGGCGGCGACGCGGTGCCGTGCGTCGGCGTTGAGGTCGCGCAGCCACCGGGGCAGCTCCTCGGGGGCCGGGACCCGGTGCCGGTCGGCCGCCCACTGGCCGTACACGGGCGGCGCGACCGCCTCGGCGCCCGTCGGCGCGCCGCCCTGCGCCGCCGCAGCGGTCGCGTCGACCAGCTCCACGAGACGGGCCGTCCACGCCTCGAGCGC
>NZ_JACVQL010000199.1 GCF_019733465.1 Actinotalea ferrariae
CGTGAGGACGCGCCCGACGTCGCGCCCGACGACGCGCGGCGCAGACGCCGTCCGCGACGGGGTGCCGTCGTGCTCGGCGCGGCGGTCGCCGTCGCGCTCGTCACGGCCGTCGGCGTCGCGTCGTCGCAGGAGCGCGCCGAGGCGCAGCGACTGGCGGCGCTCCCCGGGTTCGTCGAGTCCCTGGGCGACCCGCTGACCGAGACCTGGCGGGCCGAGGCGCCCGGGGACGTGTGGACCACCGAGGCCCTCCTGCTCGTGCCGCGCGACGGCCGCGTCGTGGGCGTCGACCTGACGACCGGCGTCGAGCGCTGGGCGGCGCCGGTCGAGGGTGCCGCCGCCGACGACGTCGCGCGGTGCGTGGGCACCACCGGCGACGCGGCCGTCGTCGTGTGCCACGTCATGGCGCCCGACCGGCTCGTCGTCCTCGACGCGTCCGACGGGTCGTCGCTCGGCGTCCTGGATGCCGGTGCGAGTGTCCTGGGCGTCGCCGCGATCGACGGCGACGTCGTGCGCGTCACGGCCGGCCCTGCGGTGGTCGAGCGGCTCGACCCGCGCACGGGCGACGTGCGGTGGAGCGCGGCGCTGCCGCACGGCGCCGCGCGCGGTGCGCTCGCCGTGCAGCACGGTCTGGTCACGTTCAGCGGCGACGTCGCGTCGGTCCTCGACGGTGCGGACGGCACGGTGCTCGGCGAGTGGCCGGGGACCGACAGCCGCGTGCCGACGGGAGTGGCTGCCGCGTTCGTCCGCGCCCGGCCGGACGCCTTCGGCGTCTGGGTCGAGCAGCGGCGGCGGTTCGCCGACCCGACCGGGCACTGGTTCACGCGCGACGGCTCGGAGCTCGGCGTCGTCGACGGCTACCTCGCCGAGCCGCGCGCCACCGACCACTCGCTGCCGTCGGTCGTCCTCACCGTGACCGACGCACCCGTGCTGCGCGCGGTCGAGGTCGGGGAGGGCCCGCTCTGGGCGGCGCGCGCGCAGGACGGTCTGCCCGTGGTCCGCGTCGACGGCACCGCGGTGCTCGCGTCCGCCGACGTGCTGCGCAGGGTCGACCTCGCCGACGGCGGGACGCTCTGGTCGGTGCCGCTCGACCCCGGTGACGCGGTGACGTCCGTGAGCGACGGCCGGCACGTCCTCGTCCTGTCCGCCGACCTCGAGGGTCGCCGGCTCGCGGCCGTCTCGCTCGCGGACGGCGCGACGGCGTGGTCGGAGCGGATCCCCGGCTCCTGGGACCTCCTCGACCCCGAGGGCGCGGGCACGGACGTCGTGCTGGTGCGCGACGGCGACGCGGTCGTCGGGCTGAGGTGAGCTCCCCATGAGGCGCTCGCGCGTGCGGCCGCCGCACCCGGCGATGGTCGAGGTGGAGCTCGAGGTCGAGGAAGACACGAGCCCGTCCGCGCTCTCGCTCGTCGCCGCGACCAGCCCGCACGCCGGGGTCGTCCACGACGAGCTGCGCCAGGCAGGCACGACCCCAGGCCCGGACGACCCGCGCTCCGACGACGCGCGCTTCGGTGAGGCGCCCTACGACGGCGTGCGGACCAGCGAGGAGGTGTTGCACGGCCCCGACGCCCGCGCGCGCCGGGAGCCCTGGTCCCGGCGTCGCCGCGTGCTCGTCACGGGGTCGGTCGTGGTGGCCGTCGGCGCGGCGGGCGTGGCCGGGGTCGTCGAGGACCGTCGCGCGCAGGAGCGCGCCGAGGCGCTCGCGGCCATCCCCGGCGTCGTCGCGTCGTTCGACGAGCCGGTCGAGGTGGCGTGGCGCGCGTCGACCGCGCTCGGCGCGACGTCGGCCGGCGACCTGCTGCTGCGCTGGCAGGAGCGCGCCGAGGGTCTCGAGCTCCAGGCGGTCGACGTCGCGACGGGCACGGAGCGCTGGACGGCCGAACGGGTCGCGGGCAGCGGCGTCGACTGGTGCGAGGGCTCGGCCGGGGACGACGACGCCCCGGTGGTCGTGTGCTGGCGGGTCTCCCCGTCCTACACGACGCTCCCGGACGGCGCCGTGATGACGCACGAGGGCACCCTCGTCGCGCTGTCCGCCGAGGACGGCTCCGTGGTCGCCGAGCACCCGCTCGACCTGCCCAGCTCGGGGTACGGCGTGCTCGACGGCGACGTCGTGCTCGGCTACCGCGACGGCTCGACGGTGCGCGCGGTCCGCCTCGACCCCGTGACCGGCGCGCAGACGTGGGCGCGCGAGGTGCCGCTCACGGCCCGCCAGGTCGACGGCTCCTACAGCGCGTGGCTCACCGTCGACGACGGCCTCGTCGTGGTGCACGGGGCGACGACGGCGGTGCTCTCGCCCGACGGCGACGTCCTCGGCACGTGGGACGCCGTCGACTCCGACGCCGCGGGGTTCTCCGAGGCCCAGCAGGGCGCGCAGGTCGACGTCACGCCGACGGGCTTCGGCGTGTGGCCCCAGGCGCTCGCGGGCACCGGTGCCTCGACGGGGACCTGGTACGACCGGTCGGGCGAGGTGATCGCGGCCGTCGACGGCTTCCTCGCCGAGCCCGAGGTGACCGACGGGAGCGCGGCCCACGTGCTGCTCACCGCGCCGCGCACCCGCTTCGACCTCATGGCCACGGACCTCACGACCGGCGAGACCCTGTGGACCGTGCCGCTCGAGGGCGGTGAGGTGCTCGTGCGCCGCGACGGGGTGGCGGTGGCGGCCGACGGGCGGCGCGTCTTCGCCGTCGAGGTCGTCACGGGGGAGGAGCGGTGGTCCGTCCCGGTGCCCGGCGTGCGGCCCGACCTCGGCTCCGTGACCGACGGCGAGCGGGTGCTCGTCATGGCGCAGCACGACGGCCGCTGGGTGCTCCGGGCGGTCGCGCTCGACGGCATCCCCCTGTGGTCCGTCGCGGTGCCCGCCTCGGCCGCGATGCCCGAGGTCGTCCCGCCGGACACCCCGGCGCTGTGGTCGATCGACGGCCGCGTCGTGACGGCGAACGGGCAGGTGCTCGTCGGCCTGGGCTGAGCGTGGTCCTGAGCGCCGCCCCCTGCGCCGGCAGCACTAGGGTCGCGCCGTGATCACCGCAGCCGCCGTCGTCCTCGTCGTCCTCCTCGCGGCGCTCGCCGTCTTCCAGCTGTGCCTCGCGGCGGGCAGGCCGTGGGGCCGCCTCGCCTGGGGCGGGCAGCACACGGTCCTGCCGACGGGGCTGCGGATCGGCAGCGCGGTCTCGGTGCTGGTCTACGCCCTCATCGCCGCGGTCGTCGCCGACCGCGCCGGCCTGGTGGACGTCGTCGGCGACGACGTCGCGCGCGTCGGGACGTGGGTGGTCGTCGGGTACTTCGCGCTCGGCGTGCTGATGAACCTTGCCTCGCGCAGCCGCGCGGAGCGCGCGGTCATGACGCCGACGGTCGTCGTGCTGCTCGCCTGTGCGCTGGTCGTGGCGCTGGCCGCCGGCTGAGCGACCTCGCCTGGAAGAGGGAGAGCGAGCGAGACGGGGAGCGGGGCCGGGGCGGCGTGACTCGCCGCCCCGGCCGCCGGCCCTACCGTCGTCCGCGCATCGCGTCGAGGATCACGTCGTGCACGTTCGTCGAGTGCTGCGCACGGGCGAGCCGTTCCGCACCCGGTCCCTCGGCCGTGAGCGGCGTCGCGGCGCCGCTGTGGCCCGGCGTCGTCCAGTCGACCGTGAACTGCAGGTCGGACCCGGCGATGTCGAACGGGCCGTCCTCGAGGCTCTGCAGGACGTCCTCGCTCGTGCTGTCGGGGTCGCCCGACTCGTCGTCCGGGTCCACGTTCTCGACGGTGAGCCCACCGGTCTCGTGGTCACCGACCACGACCACGAGCGTGCCGCGGTTGCGGGACGCGAACTCGTGGACCAGCGCGACGGTCTCGTCGAGCGCCTGACCCGCCTGGATCGTGCGTCCGGCGTTGTTGGCGTGCGCCATCTCGTCGATCGCCTCCTCCTCGACGAGGAGGAAGAACCCGCGCCGGTCCTGCGAGAGCACGTCGAGCGCCTTCTGCGTCATCGTGCTCAGCGACACGACGGGTGCGTACTCGTCGCCCTGGCCCTCAGGCGCCTGCTCGAACATCTCCTCGTTCGCGAAGAGCCCGAGGATGCGGTCCGCGTCGGTGGCCGCGAGCTCCTCGGGGGTGCTGACGTAGTCGTACCCCGTCGCCTCCGCCTGCTCGACGAGGTTCCCGATCGTGCTCATGCTGACCTCGGGTCGCGGGTCGGCCGGGTCGTCCTCGTAGAACCCCGGGTCGCCGACCGGGTACCACCAGTCCTCGCCGCCACCGAGGATGACGTCGGGCCGGGTCTCCTCGATGTACTGCCGGGCGATCTCGGTCTGGTCGCCGCGGTCCGCGACGTGCGCGCCGAACGACGCGGGCGTCGCGTCGGTGACCTGCGACGTCGTCACGAGGCCGGTCGCCTTGCGCAGGTCGCGGGCCGCCTCGAGGAGCGTCGGGACCGGGTTGCCCGCCAGGTCGACGCCGATGGCCCCGTTGTACGTGCGCACCCCCGTGGCGAACGCCGTGGCACTGGCGGCGGAGTCCGTCACCGCCTCGTCCGGGTCCGCGGACTCGGTGTGGGTCCAGCCCGCGTACTCGAGCGAGTCCATCGCGAGCAGGTTGCCCTGGCCGACCGTCGCGAGCCGCGTCGCGTCGCGCGCCGCGATGCTCAGGCCGTCGCCCACCATGAGGATGACGTTCCGCGCCGTCCCGTGGCCGCGACCCCGGTCGCCGTGGTCGTGCCCGTGGCCGGGCCCGTTGCCGTACCCGCCGCCGCCTCCGCCGCCCCCACCGGCGGCGAGGCCGCCCGTCGCCAGACCACCCGTCGCCAGACCGCCGGTCGCGAGCCCGATCGCGAGCACCGCGGTCCCTCCCGCGATCGTCACCCGTCGTGAGTCGAAGAATCCCATCGTTGCCGTCCCCCGGGTCGAACCTCGTTGTTCACCTTGACGTCTGTGGCCGACGAGCCTTCCGCGACCGTACGCCGACGTCGCGCCCCGGAACCATGGGACGACGCGAACCGGGCGGCGCGGGCCTCACCCTCGCCGGGTCACGGCCTCGCGCCGCGCTGCGGTGAGCGCCAGCCCGCCCAGCACGAGCGCGTAGCCGACGACCCAGGCGACGTGCAGCGCGACGGGCTGGGTGGCGGCGCCCGTGAACGCCTCGACGTCGTCGGCGGGCAGGAGGAGGCCGTAGGCGAGCTGACCGAAGTGGTAGGTCGGCAGGAACCGCGCGACGTCGCCCATCACCGGGGGGAGCTCGGACAGCGGCACGAAGAAGCCCGAGGCGAAGGCGAGCGGGAGGAACACCACGTTCGCGATGACCGCCGCCGCCTTGGGTCGCGCGAGGTACGCGATCGCGAACCCCAGCGGGCTGAACAGGACGACGCCCACCAGCATCAGGGCCGCGAAGCCGAGCCACTCGGCCGCTCCCAGCACGACCCCGCCCGCCGTCGTGGCGAGGACCGCCATCGCCGCCGTGATGAGGACCGCGTGGACGAGGGCGGCGCCGACCTTGCCGATCAGGTAGGCGCTCGTGGGGAACGGCGTCGCGCGTAGCGTACGGAGCCAGCCCCGGCCGCGGTCCTTGGCGACGTCCTCGCCGAAGACGACGATCGCCAGGGTGACGACGCCGTAGCAGGTGAGCGAGACGAGCATGGCGAGGCCGATGCGGGTGCCGCCGGGCAGCTCGCTCGACGCGTTCGGAAGGCCGAACATCGCGTACAGGATGACGGGGATGACGACGGCGCCGACGGCGAACTCGGGGCTGCGCAGGCTCGCGCGCACCTCGGTCGCCACCTGGAGGGCCAGCAGGCCCGCGCGGCCGCCGTTCGGCCGCGCGCGGACCTCCGCGCGGACCTCCGGACCGGCACGTCGGCCGGCCGGACGCGGCGCGTCGGGCGTGAGTGCGTGGGTGCTCATGACAGTGCTCCTTCGGGGTGCGCGGCGGAGATCTCCTCGGTGAGGGCGAGGAAGACGGCCTCGAGGTCGTCGTCGGCGACGAGCTCGGCGGGCGGGGCGTCGGCGAGCAGACGGCCCCGGGCCATGACGAGGATGCGGTCGGCGACGCCCTGGGCCTCGGCCATGTCGTGCGTCGCGAAGAGGATCGTGGCGCCGTGCCCGACGGCGGTACGGGCCTGCGCCCAGAAGGCGCGGCGCGAGGCGACGTCCATCGCCGCCGTCGGCTCGTCCAGCAGCAGCAGCTCGGGCTCGCCGACGAGCGCCATGGCGAGCAGCAGGCGCTGGCGCTCGCCGCCCGAGAGCGACGTCACGACGCGCGAGGCGCGCTCGTGGAGGCTGACGCGGCGCAGCAGCTCGTCCGTGGGCACCGCCGCGGGGTAGGAGCGCCCGACGAGGCGGACCAGCTCGCGGACCGTCACCTGCTCGGGCAGACCCGCCGACTGCAGCATGGCGCCCACCCGCCCGCGTGCGGTGGCCGGCGCTCCGCCGAGCACCGCGACGTCGCCCCGCGTGGGTCGCGCGAGGTCGAGCAGCAGCTCGAAGGTCGTGGTCTTCCCTGCACCGTTGGGGCCGAGCAGGGCGACGATCTCGCCCCGCTCCACCCGCAGGTCGAGACCGTCGAGCGCGCGGACGGCCCCGTACTCCTTGGTGACTGCGGACATCTCGATGACGGTCATCGGGTGCTCCTTCCCTCGTCCTCGACGCTAGGGACGCGCCGCGGCGCGCACCTGTGCCGGACGTCACGAGTGCGGACCGTGACCTCTGGCAGGGGTCCGCGGCGGGGTGCCCGCCGTAGCATCGGCCGGGTGCAGAGCGCCGCCGACGAACGGCTCGCGGCCGCGACGGGCGTCGTCGCCACCGTCGTGGTGGGCGTCGGCGGACTGGTCGGGCTCCTGACCGGCGGCTCGGAGCCGGCGCTGCCCGGCACGTGGTGGATCGGCTACGGGGTGTTCGTGGCGGCGCTGCTGGCGGACGCCGACCCCGCGCAGGACGCCCGGCGGCCCCGGTGGCTCGGCTCGCGCGTCCTGGTCGGTGTCCAGGTCGTGGCCGCGGTGGCGGTCTGGTTCAGCCAGCCGCTCGCGGGCTGGTCGGCCGTGCTGTTCGTCGTCAGCGCCGTGTCGGCCGCCTACGGTGCCTCGCGTGCCGCGACCGCGGTGGTGATCGCCGTGCAGAGCCTCGCGGTCGCGGTCGGCGGTGCCGTGGCGGGCCAGGCCACGACCGACGTCGTGCTCACGACGCTCATGTACGCGACGTTCCAGGCGTTCGCCACGATCGTCGTCCTCGCCGGTCGGCGCGAGGCCGAGAGCAGGGCGGCGCTCGCGGCGGCGCACGCGGACCTGCGCGCCGCGTCGACGCTCCTGGCGACCACAGCGCGTGACGCCGAGCGCCTGCGGATCTCGCGCGACCTGCACGACGTCGTCGGCCACGGGCTCACGGCGCTCACGCTCGAGCTCGAGGTCGCCTCGCACCAGGTCGCGGGGGAGGGCACCGAGCACGTGACGCGGGCGCGAGGGATCGCCAAGGACCTCCTGCGCGACGTCCGTTCGACCGTGAGCGACCTGCGCGAGGAGGCGCAGGGGCTCGAGGCGGCGCTGGGCGACGTCGTCGCGGGCACGCCGAGGCTGGAGGTGCGCCTCGACGTCGACGAGCGCGTCGGCGTCGACCCGGCGGACGCGCTGGTGCTCGTCCGGTGCGTCCAGGAGCTCGCCACGAACGCGCTGCGGCACGCGGGCGCGCGGGTGCTCACGGTGCGGGTCCGCTCGGACGAGGACGGCGTCCTGCTCGAGGCGCGCGACGACGGTCGCGGCGCCGCGCGGCTCGTGCTCGGCACGGGGCTCACGGGGATGACCGAGCGGGTGGAGGGCCGCGGCGGGCGGCTCGCGCTCGACGCCGGGGCGGGTCGGGGCTTTGGGGCGACGGTGCGGATCCCGGCGCCGTGATCCGCGTCGCGGTGGTCGACGACCAGACCCTCGTCCGGCAGGGGATCCGGAGCCTGCTCGGGCTGAGCCCGGACATCGAGGTCGTCGCCGAGGGCGAGGACGGCGACGACGCGCTCGCGGTCGTGGCGGCCGGTGAGGTCGACGTGCTGCTGCTCGACCTGCGCATGCCGCGGCGCGACGGGATCGCGACGCTCGAGGCGCTGCGCGAGCGCGGGGACGAGGTCCCGGTGCTCGTCCTGACCACCTTCGACGACGACGAGCTGGTGCTGCGTGCCCTGCGCGCAGGCGCGCGCGGCTACCTGCTCAAGGACGTGACGCTGGACCAGCTCGTCGGCGCCGTGCGGAGCCTCGCGAACGGCGGCACGCTCCTCCAGCCGGGGCTGACCGACCGCCTCCTGCGCGCGGTCGCCGGGCGGTCCCCGACCGTGGCGGGCTTCGAGCACCCCACGCCCCTGACGTCACGTGAGCTGGACGTGCTGCGGCTCATGGCGGGCGGCTACTCCAACAACGAGATCGCCTCGGCGCTGCACCTCGCGCCGGGCACGGTGAAGAACCACGTGACGAACGTGCTGCTCAAGCTCGGGGTGCGCGACCGGACCCGCGCGGTGCTGCGCGCGCTCGACCTGGGGCTGCTCGAGAGCCCCTGACGTCGTGCTGCCTTGACGTCGTGCTGTCCTGACGTCGTGCTGTCGGGGCACGTGCCGTGGGGCGGACGCGGGCCGGACGTGCGGCACCCCGGCCACCGTGGTGGTGACCGGGGTGCCGTTGCCGCGACGTCGGCGGGCCGTCCGGCCCGCCGACGAGCGTCTGTCAGACGTCGAAGTACAGCTCGAACTCGTGCGGGTGCGGACGCTGGCGGATCGGGTCGATCTCGTGCGTGCGCTTGTAGTCGATCCACGTCTCGATGAGGTCGGGCGTGAAGACGTTGCCCTCCGTCAGGAAGTCGTGGTCGGCCTCGAGCGCGTCGAGCGCCTCCTCGAGCGACGCCGGCAGCTGCTCGATGTTCGCGTGCTCCTCGGGCGGCAGCTCGTAGAGGTCCTTGTCGACCGGCTCCGGCGGCTCGATCTTGTTCTTGATCCCGTCGAGGCCGGCCATGAGCATGGCCGCGAACGCGAGGTACGGGTTCGACGACGGGTCCGGCACGCGGAACTCGATGCGCTTCGCCTTGGGGTTCGATCCGGTCACCGGGATGCGGACGCACGCGGAGCGGTTGCGGGCCGAGTAGACCAGGTTGACCGGGGCTTCGAAGCCGGGCACGAGGCGGTGGTAGCTGTTGACCGTGGGGTTCGTCAGCGCGACGAGCGCGGGCGCGTGCTTGAGCAGGCCGCCGATGTACCAGCGCGCCATGTCGGACAGGCCGCCGTAGCCCTTCTCGTCGTAGAAGAGCGGCTCGCCGTTCTTCCACAGCGACTGGTGGCAGTGCATGCCCGAGCCGTTGTCGCCGAAGAGCGGCTTCGGCATGAACGTGACCGTGCGGCCGTTGCGGTGCACGACGTTCTTGACGACGTACTTGAAGAGCATGACCTTGTCCGCGGACTTCGCGAGCGTGTCGAAGCGGTAGTTGATCTCCGCCTGGCCGGCGGTGCCGACCTCGTGGTGCGAGCGCTCGACGTCGAGGCCGAGGCGGTCCAGCTCGATGCAGATCTCGTCGCGCAGGTCGGCGAAGTGGTCGACGGGGGAGACCGGGAAGTAGCCGCCCTTGTACGGGGTCTTGTGCCCGAGGTTGCCGCCGTCCTCCTTGCGACCGGTGTTCCACGCCGCCTCGATGGAGTCGATGTGGTAGTAGCTCTCCGACTGGCTCGTGTGGAACCGGATGTCGTCGAAGATGTAGAACTCGGCCTCGGGCGCGAAGAACGCGGTGTCCGCGATGCCGGTCGAGCGCAGGTACGCCTCGGCCTTGGCGGCGACCTGGCGCGGGTCGCGGCTGTAGGGCTCGTCCGTGTAGGGGTCGACGATCGACATGTTGACGTTGAGCGTCTTCTCGACCCGGAAGGGGTCGATGTACGCCGTCGAGATGTCGGCGAGAAGCTTCATGTCGGACTCGTGGATGGCCTGGAAGCCGCGGATCGAGGACCCGTCGAACATCTGGCCCTCGGTGAAGAACGCGGCGTCGACCGTGGACGCCGGCACGTTGAAGTGCTGCATCACGCCAGGCAGGTCGCAGAACCGGACGTCGACGAACTTGACGCCCTCATCCTTGATGAAGGCCATGACCTCATCGGCGGAACTGAACATCCGGTGCTCTCCTTGATCTCGCGCTGACGCGGCTGGACGACACGGTCCGGGCTGGGTGGCGCGGCTCGTGAAGGATCGTGCAGGGGGTCGATCGTCGGCTCCGACGGTAGGGGGCCGGGATTTCCCCTCGGTGTTGCGAGTGTTTCCGCCGTGTTACCTCCGACCGTCGCCACGTTCCGGGCCCGTCGGGAGGGCGGCGACGCTGGCATAGGCTCGTGACCGTGGCGCCACGACGGGAAGACCTGGGCTCCTGGCTCGAGGGCGGCCCGGGGGACCAGGGTGACGCCCCGTCCGCCCGTCCGTCGGCCCTGGGGCTGCCCGCCTCGGGACCGGGGTCGCGCGCGACCCTCGGCCGGCGCGTGCTCGCGCTGCTCGTCGACTGGACGCTCTCGCTCGCCGTCGCTGCGCAGGTGTTCCCGGACCCCACGAGCCCCGCTCCCGGCATCTTCGCCGCCGACCCCACCGGGACGCTGGGCGTCTTCGCGGTGTCGACCGCGGTGCTCGTCTCGACGCTCGGCTTCACGATCGGTCACCGCCTGGTCGGCATCCGTGTCGTCCGCGTCCGCGACCTCGCCGGCGGTCGCGGCGGCGCGGGGGACGGTCCGCGCGCCCCCAGGGCACCGGGCGTCGTCGCGGGGGTGGTCCGGACGCTCCTGCTGTGCCTGGTGATCCCCGCCGTCGTCTGGGACGGCGAGGGGCGCGGCATGCACGACGCCGCCGCGGGGACGGTCCTCGTTCGGCGCTGACGCCCCGACCGCGCCCGCGTCAGCCGGGAGCGGTCCACACGAGGCTGTACCGCCAGTAGAGGCGGCGGCGCAGCTGGGAACCTGGCAGCAGCTCGCGTGCCGCCGCGCGGACGTCGCCCAGGACCGGGAAGGCGTCGACGAGCGGGACTCGGGCGTCCCACTCGCCTCGTCGCCACCGCGCCCAGCGGGACGCCACCAGCCCGAGCGCGCCCGTCGCGACGTCGACCGGCGACGAGGGGTCGGCGAGCCCGACGACGACGAGGGTGCCGCCCGGCGCGGTGAGCTCACGCAGCCGGGTCAGCCCCTGGCGCAGGGGCAGGTGGTGCAGGGTCGCGACGCACGTGACCAGGTCGAACGGACGGCCGAGGTCGAGGCCGAGGACGTCGCCCGCCACGTACCGCAGGTGCGGGGAGTCGGCGGCCGCCTCGGCCCGGCGCACCTGGTCGGCGTCGACGTCGACGCCGACCACCTCGTCGGTCGTCGCGGGTGCGAGCCGCCGCGTGAGCAGCCCCTCGCCGCACCCGACGTCGAGCACGCGCCGCCACGGCGGCGGTGCGACGCGCGGGACGAGCCGGTGGTAGTGGGTGTTGTGGTTCCAGAACGGGTCGTGCGACGGCGACGGGAGGTCGAGCTGCTGCCGTGGGCGTGTGGGACTCGTCACGTCGCCACGATGGCAGGTCGCGACGGCGTCGTCACCGTCATGACCGCGCGCGCGGACGTCAGCGGCCGCGCATGCCCTTGCGGTCGGGACGCGCGCGGTAGGGGTCGATGCCCTTGGGCACGGGGAGCCGGGCGCCGCCGAGCGCGCGCAGGCGCTTGGAGATCTCGGCGACCTCCTGCTTGGTCAGGGTCGGCTTGAGCTTCTGCACGGTGCGCGCGAGCTTGGGCAGCGGCACCTGGTCCGGTCCGGTGCCCGACTGGATCAGCGTCACGGGGACGTTGGGCAGGATGCGCGTGAGCTTGCGCTTCTCCGCCTCGAGGAGCTTGGCCTGGCGGCCTCCGGGGCCTTCGGCCACGAGCACGATGCCGGCGCGACCGAGGCCGCGGAACACGAGGTCCTGGCTGCGCGGGTCGACGGCGACGGGCTCCTCCGGGAAGTCCCAGCCGCGGCGGATGGTGCGCAGCGCGGAGAGCGACGCGCCCGGCTGGCCCTCGAGGCGCCGGTACGCCGCCGTCTCGGCGCGGCGGGCGAGCACGAACATGCCGGCGAGGAACGCGAACGGCAGGCCCACGACGATCGCGTAGATGCGGTTGGCCGTGCCGTCGAGCAGCAGCGCGATGACGACGGCGACCGCGACGACCGCGCCGAAGGCGCCCAGCACCCACCACGTGACGGCGGGGTCCGTCTGGCGCGTCATCGTGTACGCCTGCCAGACCTGGTGGTACCACCGGGTCTTCTTCACCTTGGGCGTCTTGCCCTGCGGGGCAGGGGCGGGCTCACTCGAACGCTGACGGGCCATGACGCAGGAGTCTAGTGGCCCGTGCCGGGGCGTCCGGCCAGGGTGACCAGGCCGATCAGCCGCTCGGGCGCCGTCACCGGGCGAGCAGGCTCGACGCCTCCTGGCGTGCGGCCCGCTCCTCCGCGAGGTGCGCGAGACCCTCGGGGATGACCTCGCCGCGACGGCGCATCGCCTGGGCCCAGAGCCGGCCGGCGCGGTACGAGGAGCGCACCAGGGGGCCGGACATGACGCCGGCGAAGCCGATCCGCTCCGCCTCGTCCGACAGCGCCACGAACTCCTCCGGCTTGACCCATCGGTCCACGGGGTGGTGCCGCAGCGACGGGCGCAGGTACTGCGTGATCGTGATGAGGTCGCAGCCGGCGTCGTGCAGGTCCTGCAGCGCGGCCGCGGCCTCGTCGTACGTCTCGCCCATGCCCAGGATGAGGTTGGACTTCGTCACGAGACCTGCCTCCCGGGCCTGCGTGAGCACCGAGAGCGAGCGGTCGTACCGGAAGCCCGGCCGGATCTGCTTGAAGATCCGCGGCA
The DNA here is from genome assembly GCF_019733465.1 of Actinotalea ferrariae. Classification (GTDB taxonomy): domain Bacteria; phylum Actinomycetota; class Actinomycetes; order Actinomycetales; family Cellulomonadaceae; genus Actinotalea; species Actinotalea ferrariae_A. Next base: position 12,811 of record NZ_JACVQL010000199.1, read on the forward strand.
CGGTCTCGAGGTTGTGCGCCAGGACCTCGGGCCGCGAGGAGAAGACCTCCGCGAGGAGCTCGGGCAGCGCGTTGAAGTCGGGGATCAGCAGCTCGACGCCCGTGCCCGGGTTGAGCGCGTGGATCTGGCGGACCGTCTCGGCGTAGAGCCACGCGCCGCCGTCGGGCAGGTCGTCGCGGGCGACGCCCGTCACGGTGGAGTACCGCAGGCCCATCGCCTGGACGGACTCGGCGACGCGGCGGGGCTCGTCGGCGTCGAAGTCGGCCGGCTTGCCCGTGTCGATCTGGCAGAAGTCGCACCGTCGGGTGCACTGGTCGCCGCCGATGAGGAAGGTCGCCTCGCGGTCCTCCCAGCACTCGAAGATGTTGGGGCAGCCCGCCTCCTCGCACACCGTGTGCAGGCCCTCGCGCTTCACGAGGCCCTTGAGCTCGGTGTACTCCGGGCCCATGGTCGCCCGGGTCTTGATCCACTCGGGCTTCTTCTCGATCGGCGTGGCAGCGTTGCGGGCCTCGACCCGCAGCATCCGGCGTCCCTCGGGAGCGATCGTCACGTCCTCACCCTACGTCAGTCGTCCGACGACCTGGGCCGTGCGCCCCGCGGCGGTGACGGCGGCGAGCGCGGGCTCCAGGTGGGCGACGAGGAGGGGCTCGACCTCGGCGATCGAGACGCGTCGCCCCAGCTCCGCGCTGAGGGTCGTGACGTCGGCGTCCTCGATGCCGCAGGGCACGATCCGGCCGAACGCGGCCAGGTCGGCGTCGCAGTTGAGCGCGAGACCGTGCATGGTCACGCCACGCGCGACGCGCACGCCGATCGCGGCGACCTTGCGCGCGCGGCGCGGGCCGCCGTCGTCGGGCGGGAACCAGACGCCCGAGCGTCCCTCGACCCGCTCTGCGGCGAGGCCGAGGTCGGCGCACGTGTCGATGAGCGCCTGCTCGAGTGTGCGCACGTAGGCGACGACGTCGACCGGCTCGGCCAGGCGCACGACGGGGTAGGCGACGAGCTGACCGGGGCCGTGCCACGTGATGCGCCCGCCGCGGTCGACGTCGACCACGGGCGTCCCGTCGACCGGGCGGTCCCGCGTCGCGGTGCGCCGGCCCGCGGTGTAGACGCTCTCGTGCTCGACGAGCAGGACGGTGTCGGGTGCGGCCCCCGCGGCGACCTCGGCGTGCAGCGCGCGCTGGCGGTCCCACGCCTCGTGGTAGCCGACGAGGCGGCGGCCCAGGTCCAGGCTGACGACGTCCACGCCGAGCACGCTACCCCTCCGCCGGTGGGGGACCGTCGTCGACGGACACGGCCGGAGGCTCGGCGAGCGCGTCGGGGTCGTGCCCCAGCATCGTCCCGAGGATCGAGCGGAGCTGGCTCACCTGCTCGGGGCTCAGGCCCTGCACGCTCATCTCCTCCGCGAAGCGCGGGTCGCCCGCCTCCCGCAGGGCGCGGTAGCCGGTCTCGGTGAGTGCGACGTCGTTGCGGCGCCGGTCGTGCTCGTGGGTGCGGCGCTCGATGTACCCGGTGCGGTCGAGCCGCGCGATGATCCGGCTCATCGTCTGCTCCGTGACCCCGGAGTCCGCGGCGAGCTCACGCTGCGAGCGCGGACCGGCCGCCAAGAGGAAGAGCACCGGCAGCGAGGCGTGGTTGAGGTCCCAGCGGGCGAGGTGCGCGTTCCAGTCGCGCTCGATGCGCCGTGCCACGGCGGACACGAGCCGGCCGGTGGGCCACATCACGGCGGGCACGGGCCGGCCAGGGACCGGCGCGCCGTCGCCCCAGCCCATGGCGTCGGGGGGAGCGCCGGCGGCGTCGGGCGCGCCTGCCACCGTGCGAGGGATCACTGGGGCCTTCCGGGTTCAACTTGTCGACCAGGCTAGTCCGGGTCAGGATACTCAGCATGCTGAGTAAAAGTGGTCGTGGGGCCGCAGTCCTGCGCGGGGTCGCCGTCCTCGCCGTCATCCTCGTGTGGCTGGGTCTCGCCGGCGCGGGCGGCATGTCGATCGGGAAGCTCTCGGACGTGCAGGAGAACGACGTCGCGTCGTTCCTGCCCGAGGGTGCCGAGTCGACGGAGGCCGCCGCCGCTGCAGCCGAGTTCCGTGACGACGCCGTGCTGCCCGCGCTCGTCGTCGTGCGGGGCGAGGGTGCCCTGACGCCCGAGCAGCTCGGGACGGTCCAGGCGTTCGCCGAGGAGATCCCCACGCTCGAGCTCGACGGCGGCACGACGGTGGACGACCTGCTCGTCGCGCCCCCGGTCGCCATCCCGTCCGAGGACGGCGAGGCGGCCCTGCTGACGGTCGCGCTCGACGCCGACGCCGCCAACGAGCAGATCGGCGAGGAGCGTGCGGTCAACCTCGTGGTCGAGGAGCTGCGGACGGCGGTCGACGAGTCGCTCGAGGGCGAGGGGCTCGAGGCCTGGGTCACCGGACCGGCCGGGGCGATCGCCGACCTCGTCGCCGCCTTCGGCGGGATCGACGGGCTGCTGCTCGTCGTGGCCCTCGCCGTGGTCTTCGTCATCCTCGTGCTCGTCTACCGCTCACCGCTGCTGCCGTTCACCGTCCTGTTCACGTCCCTGTTCGGCCTGTCCGCCGCCGCGCTCGTCGTGTACCAGCTCGCCGCGGCCGACGTGCTCGTCCTCAACGGCCAGAGCCAGGGCATCCTCTTCATCCTCGTCGTCGGCGCGGCGACGGACTACTCGCTGCTCGTCGTCGCGCGCTACCGGGAGGAGCTGCGCCGCGCGGAGTCGCCGTTCACCGCGATGCGGCGCGCGGTCCGGGCGTCGATCGAGCCGATCGCCGCGAGCGCCGGCACCGTGATCGCGGGGCTCCTGTGCCTGCTCCTGTCGGACCTGCGCTCGAACCAGAGCCTCGGCCCGGTCGCGGCGATCGGCATCGCCGCCGCGTTCCTCGCGTCGATGACCCTGCTCCCCGCCCTGCTGCTCGTCGGCGGACGCCGCGCGCGCGTGGTGTTCTGGCCGCGGATGCCGCGCGTCGAGGCCGACGCCGCCGACGGCGCCGCGGAGTCGCTCGAGCACCTCGAGTCCCGGTCGGGGCTGTGGGGCCGGGTGTCGCGGCTCATCGGCCGCCACCCGCGCCGCGTGTGGCTGGCGACGGCCGCCGTGCTCGCGGTCGCGTGCGTGTGGGTCCCGACCTTCGAGGCCGAGGGCACGGGGGAGAGCGACATCTTCCTCACCGAGGTCGAGTCGGTCGCCGGCGAGGAGGTGCTCGCCGAGCACTTCGACGCCGGTCAGGTCCAGCCCGTCACGGTCGTCGTGACCGAGGGGGACCTCGACGCCGTCCTGGACGCCGTCGGGCAGGTGGACGGCGTCGCGGCCGCGGCGCCCGTCACCGAGGGCGCCGGGGGAGGCCGACCGGCCGACCCGTCGGCGCCGCCGGTCGTCGTCGACGGGCGGGTGCTCGTCGAGGTCGTCACGGAGGCGTCGTCGGAGAGCCAGGAGGCGACCGTCGTCGTCGAGGACCTGCGCTCCGCGGCCCACGAGGCCTCGTCCGGTGCGCTCGTCGGCGGGGCCGCCGCCGAGCGGCTCGACACCCAGGTGACGAGCGCTCGCGACCTGCGCGTGATCGTCCCCACGATCCTGGCCGTGATCCTCGTCGTGCTCGTCCTGCTGCTGCGTGCGGTCGTCGCGCCCGTCCTGCTGATCCTCGCGAACCTGCTCTCCTTCGGCGCGACGGTCGGCATCGCGGCGCTGGTGTTCAACCACGTGCTCGACATGCCGGGGGCCGACGCGTCCGTGCCGCTGTACGCGTTCGTGTTCCTCGTCGCGCTCGGGATCGACTACTCGATCTTCCTCATGACCCGCGTCCGCGAGGAGTCGCTCGCCCACGGGACGCGCGAGGGGGTGCGGCGTGGGCTGACCGTGACGGGTGGCGTCATCACGAGCGCGGGCGTGGTCCTCGCCGCGACGTTCGGCGCCCTCGCCGTGCTGCCGCTGCTGTTCCTCGTGCAGCTCGCCTTCCTCGTCGCCCTCGGTGTCCTCATCGACGCGCTCGTGGTGCGCACGCTGCTCGTGCCTGGTCTGGTGCACGACCTCGGTGCGGCATCGTGGTGGCCATGGCACAAGAAGATCGGGAGCTGAGGCCGCGGGTCGGCCTCGTCGGGTACGGCGACGCGGGCCGCGGGATCCACGCGCGGCTGCTGCGCGAGGCCGGGCAGGTCGTCACGGACGTCGTCACGAGGGACCCCGGCCGGGCCGCCGCGGCGGCCGAGGACTGGCCGGACGTGCGCGTGCACGGTGACCTCGACGCGCTGCTCGCGGCCGACGTCGACGTCGTGGTCATCGCCTCGCCGACCGGACGCCACGTCGAGCACGCCACGGCGACGCTCGAGGCCGGCGTCGCGACGGTCGTCGACAAGCCGCTCGCCCTCGACCGCGAGGGCGCGCGCGGCCTCGTCGAGCTCGCCGACGCGCGCGGCGGCCGGCTGACGGTCTTCCAGAACCGCCGCTGGGACGCCGAGCAGCTCACGCTCGGCCGTCTGCTCGCCGAGGGGACGCTCGGCGACGTGCACCGCTTCGAGCGGCGCTGGGAGCGCTGGCGGCCCGTGCCCAAGGACCGCTGGAAGGAGAACGCCGTCGGCGACGGGGGCGGGCTCCTGCTCGACCTCGGGGCCCATCTCGTCGACTCCGCGGTGCAGCTGTTCGGCCCCGTGGCGACCGTGCGCGCCGAGCTGCGCGCGCTCACGACGCCGACCGAGGACGACGTCTTCCTCGCGCTCGGCCACGCATCCGGCACGACGAGCCACCTGTGGGCGGGCGGGCTCGTGGGGGCTCCCGGTCCGCGCACGCGCGTGCTCGGGTCGGCCGGCGCCTACCTCGTCACGTCGTTCGAGGGGGAGCCGACGCCGTTCGCCGCCCTCGACCCGGGCGAGGGCATGGAGGGGTGGCTGGTGCACGGCGACTCGGCGGTGCCCGTCCCGCGCGAGCCCGGCGGGCACGTGGACTTCTACCGCGGCGTGGCCGCGTGGCTGGCGGGCGGAGCGATCCCGGTCGACCCGCGGGACGCCGTGCACACCGCCGCCGTGCTCGACGCGGCGCGCCTCAGCGCCGCGAGCCGACGCGACGAGCCCGTCCAGCCGGGGCAGGAGCCGGTCCAGCCGGAGTAGGAGCGTCGCGCCCTGTGGACGACGCCTGCGGGGCGTCCCTGGCTGGTCCGATGGCACCCGTGACGTTCGAGACGCCCGAGGGGCTCGCCGCGACCCTGCTGGACCTGGGACTGCACCTCGGCGTGCCCCTGGGCAGCGGTTCGCGCGGGGTCGTCTGGAGCGCGGTGGACGGTGACGGCGCGCGGTGGGCCGTGAGCGTGCTGGTCGTGCGGTCCGCGATGCACGCAGCGCGCCTCGAGGAGCGCGCGGCGCGGCTCTCCGGCGTCGAGCACGAGCACCTGGCTCGGGTCGGCGCGGCGTTCCCGCTGCCCGACGGACGCCTGGCCGTGCTGCACCGCGCGGTCGAGGGCACCGATCTCGCGACGCTCCACCGGGCACGCGAGCAGTGGTCGCCGGGCGAGGTCGTCACGGTGCTCGTGCCGCTCGCCGGCGCGCTCGACGCGCTGCACGCGGCCGGGCTCGCGCACGGGGACGTGTCGCCCGCCAACGTCGTCATCAGCGACGGGAGGCCGGTGCTCATCGACGTGCTCACCGGTGACGACCCGCTCGAGCAGGGAACCCCGGGGTTCGCGGCGCCCGAGCGGCACCGTGGCGCGCGGCCTCCCGGTGATGTGCACGCACTGGCGCGGCTCGGGCTGGCCCTCCTCGGGCACGCCACGGACGACCCGCGCGCGGCGGCCCTCGCCGCGGTCCTCGCCGCCGCGTGCGGGCCGGACCCGGAC
>NZ_JACVQL010000002.1 GCF_019733465.1 Actinotalea ferrariae
GCATCCGGCGGGTAGGCGACCTCCTCGAGGCACAGGCCGCCGGCCGGCGCGACGACGCCCTCCCGTCGGCCGGACGCCAGCAGGGCCGCCGGCCACCCCCGCGGGCGGCGACCCTCGCCCACGGCGGTCAGCGCGCCCACGAGGGCGCGCACCATGCTGTGGCAGAAGGCGTCCGCCTGGACGCCCACGACGACGAGGCCGGCGTCGGCGCCGTCGGCCGGGCGCGTGACCGTGAGCTCCTGCAGCGTGCGGATGGTCGTCGCCCCGGCGCGCGGACGGCAGAACGCCGCGAAGTCGTGCCGGCCGACGAGCGCGCGCGCGGCGTCGTCCATCGCGGGCGCGTCGAGCGGGACGCGGTGCCGGACGACGAGGTGGCGACGCAGCGGGTCGACGCGCGCCGGGTCGTCGGCGATGCGGTACGCGTAGCGCCGGTGCAGCGCAGAGAAGCGCGCGTCGAAGCCCTCGGGCGCAGGCACCGCCCGGTGGACGACGACGTCGGGCGGCAGGACGCCCGCCAGGCGGCGGACGAGCGCGTCGCCGGGCTCGCGGGTCATCCGGCCGCGGACCGCCGACCAGACGCCGGCCTCGACGTCGACGTGGGCGACCTGACCGCGTGCGTGCACCCCGGCGTCCGTGCGCCCCGCGACGGTGAGGCGCGGCTCCGGGCAGCGAAGGACGGTCCCCAGCGCCGCCTCGAGCGTCCCCTGGACCGTGCGGAGCCCGGGTTGCGTGGCCCACCCCGCGAAGTCGGTCCCGTCGTAGGACAGGTCGAGCCGCACGCGCAGCACGTCCGGGGTCGTCGCGGTCACGGCGCCACGGTAGTCGCGCGGCGCCCGCGGTGGCCGCCGGTCGCCGGCGGTCGCCGGCCCGTCGCCGCCGGTACCGTGACGGCGTGAGCGCCGCGTCGACCCAGGGCCCGAGCACGCTCGCGGTCGACTGCGGCGGGGGCGGGATCAAGGCCTCCGTCCTCGACGCGGCGGGGACCATGCACGTGCCGCCGGTCCGCGTGCCCACCCCCTACCCCCTGCCGCCCGAGCGGCTCGTGCGGACGATCGCCGACCTCGCCGCGACCCTCCCCCGCGCCGAGCGCGCCACGGTCGGCATGCCGGGGATGATCCGGCACGGCGTCGTCATCGCGACGCCGCACTACGTGACGCGCTCCGGCCCGCGGAGCCGGGTCGACCCCGAGCTGCTGGCCGCCTGGGCGGGCCGCGACATCGAGGCGGCCCTCGCGGACGCGCTCGGCTACCCGGTGCTCGTGCTCAACGACGCCGAGGTCCACGGCGCCGGCGTGGTGTCGGGAAGCGGCCTCGAGCTGGTCCTCACGCTCGGCACGGGCCTGGGGTCCGCGCTCTACGACGGCGGCACGCTCGCGCCGCACCTCGAGCTCTCGCACGCCCCGGTGCGCTGGGGCGTCACCCACGACGCCTACCTCGGCGAGCACGAGCGCCGCCGGCTCGGCGACGGCGTGTGGTCGCGACGCGTGCGCCGGGCGGTCGACGGCCTGCGTCCGGTGGTGCTGTGGGACCGGCTCTACCTCGGCGGCGGGAACGCGCGCCGCATCCGGCCGGCCGTGCTCGAGCTGCTGGGGGACGACGTCGTCGTCGTGCCGAACTCCGCGGGGATCGTCGGCGGGGTGCGGGCCTGGTCCCTGCGGCCGCCCGGCGCGCCGGCGGGCTGAGCGCCGGGGCCGGGTCCGAGGGCTCACGGCGGAGTCAGCGGGCCCGCGCGGCGTCGGCCCTCGCGTCGACCTCGCTCGCGGCGTCGTCAGCGGGTCCGCGCGGCGTCGACCCTCGCCTCGACCTCGCTCGCGGCGCCGAGGAGCACCCGGTTGAAGGCGACGGGCTGCACGAGGCTCACGAGGTGCGTCGCGCGCGGGATCGTCACGAGGCGCGCCGACGGGCACGCGCGGGCGAACGCGCGCTCCTGGGTCCGGAAGTGGTCCCACCGTCCGTTGACCAGCCACACGGGGCACCGGATGCGACCGAGGTCCTCGAGCGGGCGCAGGGCGCGCACGGCGCCGAGCATGTCCACCATCACGTCGAGCGCGAACCCGCCCTCCGCCAGCGCGGCGCGGGCCTCGGGCGGCAGGGCGCGGTCGACGAGCGTCTGGTTGAGGCGCTCCCCGCGGTCGGGGAGGCGCGCGATGACCTGGGCCGCGCGCCGCCACGCGCCCGTGATCGGCTGGTCCGGGACCGTGCTGCAGCCCGCCGCCACGAGCCCGACCGCGTCGTCGTGCCGCGCCGTCCACGCGATGCCGAGGTACCCGCCGAGTGACAGCCCCACGAGCAGCGCACGACCGCCGAGCGCCTCCACGCCGGCGTCGACGGCCTCCAGGCCCGCCTCGACGGTGAAGGTCTCGCCGCGACGTCGGCCGTGACCCGGCAGGTCGATCGCCAGGGCGCGCCGTCCTGACCGCTCGATCGCCTCGACCTGCGCGCGCCACATCGTCCGGCTGGCGCGGGCACCGTGGAGCAGGAGCACCGGCACGCGCCACGCCTCGTCGGCGTGCCGTGCGACCCCGACGCCGTGCCCGGGCTGCCCCGGCGCGCTGCCCGCGGTCCCGTCGCTGCGCGACCCGCCCCTGCCGTGACCACCGCTCATCCGGTCACCGTACGACGACGGGCCCGGACCGACGTCGTCGGTCCGGGCCCGTGCGTGCTCCTGCGGACCCTCGCGGGCCCCGCTGGGTCGAGTCAGGCCTTGTCGGCGTCCTCGTCCTGCGTCGCGACCTCGGCGGCCTCGTCGGTCGTCTCGACCGGCGTGTCCTGCACCGTCTCCTCGGCGGCCGTGTCGGCTGCCGTGGTGTCCTCGGCCGGCGTGTCCTGGACGGCCTCGTCGGCCGGCTCCTCGACGGGTGCGGCGGCGGCCTTCTTCGGCGCAGCCTTCTTCGTCGCCTTCTCGGCCTCGCGGACCGTGGCCTGCTTGGGGCTCACGGGCTCGAGCACGAGCTCGATGACCGCCATGGGCGCGTTGTCGCCCTTGCGCGCACCGATCTTGGTGATGCGCGTGTAGCCGCCCTGGCGCTCGGCCATCGCCGGCGCGATCTCCGTGAAGAGCTCGTGCACGACGCTCTTGTCACGGACGGTCGCCAGCACGCGGCGACGCGCGTGCAGGTCGCCGCGCTTGGCGAAGGTGATGAGGCGCTCGGCGAGCGGGCGGAGCCGCTTGGCCTTGGCCTCGGTCGTCGTGATCCGGCGGTGCTCGAACAGGCTCGTCGCCAGGTTGGCGAGCATGAGCCGCTCGTGCGCCGGACCGCCGCCGAGCCGCGGACCCTTGGTGGGCGTAGGCATGGTCTGTACTCCTCAGTTCTCGAAGATCACGGGACCGGCCGCGCGTGGCCGCCGGTGCGCCACGGCGTCAGGACAGCTCGTCCTCGGTGAAGTCACCGTCGTAGTAGTCGGCGGTGGAGGGGTCGAAGTCGATCGGGCTGTCCTTGAGCGACAGGCCCAGCCCGGCCAGCTTCTCCTTGACCTCGGTGATCGACTTCGCGCCGAAGTTCCGGATGTCGAGGAGGTCCGCCTCGCTGCGCGCGACGAGCTCGCCCACGGAGTGGATGCCCTCGCGCTTGAGGCAGTTGTAGGAGCGGATCGTGAGCTGCAGCTCCTCGATCGGCAGCGCCAGGTCGGCGGCGAGCGCGGCGTCCGTCGGGGACGGGCCGATCTCGATGCCCTCGGCCTCGACGTTGAGCTCGCGCGCCAGGCCGAAGAGCTCGACGAGCGTCTTGCCCGCGGAGGCGAGCGCGTCGCGCGGCGTGATGGCCGCCTTCGTCTCGACGTCGACGATGAGCTTGTCGAAGTCCGTGCGCTGCTCGACACGCGTCGCCTCAACCTTGTAGGTCACCTTGAGGACCGGCGAGTAGATCGAGTCGACCGGCACGCGGCCGATCTCGGCGTCGTAGGACTTGTTCTGCTGCGCGGAGACGTAGCCGCGGCCACGCTCGACCGTGAGCTCGACCTCGAGCTTGCCCTTGCCGTTGAGCGTCGCGATGTGCAGGTCGGGGTTGTGCACCTCGACCCCGGCCGGCGGCGTGATGTCCGCGGCGGTGACGGTCCCCGGGCCCTGCTTGCGCAGGTACATCACGACGGGCTCGTCGTTCTCCGAGGAGACCACGAGCTCCTTGATGTTGAGGATGATCTCGGTGACGTCCTCCTTGGCCCCGCTGACGGTGCTGAACTCGTGCAGCACGCCGTCGATGCGGATGGACGTCACGGCCGCGCCCGGGATGGACGAGAGCAGGGTGCGACGCAGGGAGTTGCCGAGCGTGTAGCCGAAGCCGGGCTCGAGGGGCTCGATGACGAACCGCGAGCGGTACTCGGAGATGACCTCTTCGGTCAGGGTGGGGCGCTGTGCGATGAGCACGGTGGGATTCCTCTCGGTGTGCGTCCGCCATATGACGCATCACGTGGTGCGCCTGCCGGGTCTCGGTCCACCCGGCAGGGTGGAGCTGGTCGTGCAGCACGGGCGGACCGTGCGGGACGGGCCGGACGTGCCGGTGGGCGGGACCGCGCCGAGCGCGCCCCGCCCACCACGACGACGTCAGACGCGGCGGCGCTTCGGCGGGCGGCAGCCGTTGTGCGCCTGGGGCGTCACGTCCTGGATCGAGCCCACCTCGAGGCCGGTGGCCTGGAGCGAGCGGATCGCCGTCTCACGACCCGAGCCGGGGCCCTTGACGAAGACGTCGACCTTCTTCATGCCGTGCTCCTGCGCGCGCCGGGCCGCGGCCTCGGCGGCGAGCTGGGCGGCGAACGGCGTGGACTTGCGCGAGCCCTTGAAGCCGACCTGGCCGGACGAGGCCCAGGCGACGACGGCACCGGACGGGTCGGTGATCGACACGATGGTGTTGTTGAAGGTGCTCTTGATGTGGGCGACGCCCACGGCGATGTTCTTCTTCTCCTTGCGCCGCGGCTTGCGCGCGGCGCTCGAGGTGCGGGTCTTGGGAGGCATGTCGTTCCTTCTCGAGGTCTGAGGTCGTCGGACCGGGGAGCGCTGTGAGCACCGCGAGCACGCGGCACGGTCACCCGACGCTCACGCCGGACTGCTGGCTACTTGCGCCCGGCCTTCTTCTTGCCGGCCACGGTGCGCTTGGGGCCCTTGCGGGTACGCGCGTTGGTCTTGGTCCGCTGACCGCGCACGGGCAGGCCGCGGCGGTGGCGGATGCCCTCGTAGCTGCCGATCTCGACCTTGCGGCGGATGTCGGCGGCGACCTCGCGGCGGAGGTCACCCTCGAGGCGGTAGTTCCCCTCGAGGTGGTCGCGCAGCGCGACGAGCTCGGCGTCGCCGAGGTCCTTCACGCGCAGGTCGGGGCTGATGCCCGTGGCCGCGAGCGTCTGCTGCGCGCGGGTACGGCCGACGCCGTAGATGTAGGTGAGCGCAACCTCGAGCCGCTTGTCGCGGGGGAGGTCGACGCCGACGAGACGTGCCATCCGGATGACTCCTGTACTGCCTCGGAGGTCCTCCGCACGGTCCTCCCGCTGCTGCGGGCCCCGGCCTCCGACCGGGGGTTGCGCCTGCGGACCGAGGTCCGACGAGGAGCGCTGACCGTGCGCTGGTCCGGTCACCGCTGGTGCGGTGCCGGCGGTCGACTACGTCGACCTGCTGCTCCCGGCCGGTGGCCGGGACGCCGGGGACTCAGCCCTGGCGCTGCTTGTGCCGCAGGTTCTCGCAGATGACCATCACGCGACCGTGCCGGCGGATCACCTTGCACTTGTCGCAGATCTTCTTGACGCTGGGCTTGACCTTCATGCTCGTTCCTCCGCCGCCGCACGCGCGCACACGAGCGGTGCGACGGGCGGCAGTGTCGATCGGGGGTGATCTCTCGATCACCGGCGGACTACTTGTAGCGGTAGACGATCCGGCCGCGGGACAGGTCGTACGGGCTCAGCTCAACGACCACCCGGTCCTCGGGGAGGATCCGGATGTAGTGCTGACGCATCTTGCCCGAGATGTGAGCGAGCACCTTGTGACCGTTGGCCAGCTCCACGCGGAACATCGCGTTCGGCAGGGCCTCGACCACGCTGCCCTCGATCTCGATGACACCGTCCTTCTTTGCCATTTCCTCCGCTAACTCTGTGACGACACGACGTCCCCCTCGCCACGCCCTCGCACCCGGGGACCGGGCACGGTGGGCACCCCCTGCCGCCTGTACCTGCACAGGACGACCGGGCGTCTGCCGAGCTGGGATCGGGACGTGTCCTCCGACGCTGCCGGCTCCTCACGAGGACTCACCGGCGGGACGTCGGGGGTACACGCACCCAACGGGCTATCCTACGCCATCCCGGCGCCATCCGTCACCACGGTGCGGGCCCCCACCAGCACCCCTCGGCCGGAGCCGACGGGCTCAGTCCCAGGGCGCGACCTGCACGCCGAGACGGGCGAGCTGCTCCGCGCCGCCGTCGGCGGCGGTCAGGACCCAGATGCCGTCGGGGCCGATCGCGACGGTGTGCTCCCAGTGCGCGGCACGCGTCCCGTCCTCCGTCACGACGGTCCAGTCGTCCTCGAGGACCTGGGTCGTGCGGGACCCGCGCGTGAGCATCGGCTCGATGGCGACGCACAGGCCGGGTCGCAGCTTCGGGCTCTTGCCGCGCGCGCGGTAGTTGAGCACCTCGGGCGGCTGGTGCATCGCGCTGCCGATCCCGTGGCCGACGTACTCCTGCACGATGCCGTACGTGACGGGCGCGGACGCGACGACGTCCTCGACGGCCTCGCCGACGACGCCCAGCCGCTCCCCCGTCGCGAGCGCCGCGATACCGGCCCACATGGCTCGTTCCGTGGTGTCGCTCAGGGCGACGTCGGCGGGGTCCGCGTCGGGCAGCACGACCGTGAAGGCCGCGTCACCGTGCCAGCCGTCCACGATCGCGCCGCAGTCCACGGAGACGACGTCGCCGGGCTCGAGGACGCGCTCGCCCGGGATCCCGTGCACGATCTCGTCGTTGACCGACACGCAGAGCGTCGCCGGGTAGCCGTGGTACCCGAGGAACGACGGCGTCGCACCGGCGGCCTCGATGACCCGGGCGGCCACCTCGTCGAGGTCCGCCGTGGTCAGCCCCGGGCGGATCGCCTCGCGGACCGCCGCGTGGGCGTCCGCGACGACCAGGCCGGCCCGGCGCATCGCCTGGACCTGCTCGCGGGTCTTGTACTCGATCGCGTCGCGGCCGAACACGGTCCAGGCCTCAGACCGCGCCGGGCACGGACGCGTCGTCCAGGGCCGCCACGAGCCGCTCGGTGACCTCGTCGATCGCGCCGATGCCGTCCACACGGACCAGGAGGCCGCGCTCGGCGTAGGCGGTCGTCAGAGGCGCCGTCTGCTCCGCGTAGATGTCGAGCCGACGGGCGATCGACTCCGGGGTGTCGTCCTCGCGGCCCTCGAGCTCCGCGCGCCTGGCGAGGCGCTCGAGCAGCACGTCGCGGTCGGCGGTGAGCTCGACGACGGCGTCGAGCGCGACACCGCGATCCGCGAGGATCGCGTCGAGCTCGGTCACCTGGGCGGCGTTGCGCGGGTACCCGTCGAGGATGAAGCCGCCCTCGACGTCGCCCTGGGCGAGCCGGTCGCGCACCATGTCGTTGGTGACGGAGTCCGGGACGAGGTCGCCACGCGCGGTGTAGGACTGCGCGAGCACGCCCAGCTCCGTGCCGCCCTTGATGTTCGCCCGGAAGATGTCACCGGTCGAGATCGCGGGCACGCCCAGCCGCTCGGCCAGGCGGGCCGCCTGGGTGCCCTTGCCGGCACCCTGCGGGCCCATGATCACCAGTCGTGCCGTCACCTCAGGAACCCCTCGTAGTGCCGCTGCTGGAGCTGCGACTCGATCTGCTTCACGGTGTCGAGTCCGACACCCACGACGATGAGGATCGACGCGCCGCCGAACGGGATGTTGGTGCCGACGTCGAGCAGGATGAACGCGATGAGCGGGATCATCGCGACGAACGCCAGGTACACCGAGCCGGGCGCGGTGATGCGCGAGATCACGTAGTCGAGGTACTCGGCCGTCGGGCGGCCGGCGCGGATGCCGGGGATGAACCCGCCGTACTTCTTCATGTTGTCCGCGACCTCGTCCGGGTTGAACGTGATCGCCGTGTAGAAGTACGCGAAGAAGATGATGAGCACGACGTACAGCCCGATGTTGAGCGGTGCTGCCGGGTCGGCGACGTTGACGGAGATCCACTGGACCCAGCCGGCCGTCTGGTCGCCGAACTGCGCGACGAGACCGGGGATCGCCAGCAGCGACGACGCGAAGATGACCGGGATGACGCCCGACATGTTGATCTTGATCGGGATGTAGGTGCTCGAGCCGCCGTACATCTTCCGGCCGACCATCCGCTTGGCGTACTGGACCGGGATGCGCCGCTGGGACTGCTCGACGAAGACGACCAGGCCGATCACGAGCACGATGACGCCGAGCACGATGATGAACTTCGTGGCGCCGTTCTCACCGCCGGCGATGGACCACATCGCCGTGGGGAACGTCGCGGCGATCTGGGTGAAGATCAGCAGGGACATGCCGTTGCCGATGCCCCGCTCGGTGATCTGCTCGCCGAGCCACATGATGATCGCCGTGCCCGCGGTCATGGTGATGATCATCAGGATGATCGTCACGATGCCGTCCTCGGGGATCACCGGGACGGTGCAGCCCTGGAACAGCAGCCCGTTGCGCGCGACGGTGATGATCGTCGTCGACTGCAGGATCGCGAGGCCGATGGTCAGGTAGCGCGTGTACTGCGTGAGGCGCGCCGTGCCCGACTGGCCCTCCTGGTGCAGGGCCTCGAAGTGCGGGATCACCACGCGCAGCAGCTGCACGATGATGCTCGCCGTGATGTACGGCATGATCCCGAGCGCGAACACGGCGAGCTGGAGCAGCGCGCCGCCGCTGAAGAGGTTGATGAGGCCGAGCAGGTCGTTGGTGCCCTGCTCCTCGACGCACTGCTGCACGTTGCCGTAGTCGACGCCCGGCGTCGGCAGGAACGAGCCGATCCGGAAGACCGCCATGATCGCGATCGTGAACAGCAGCTTGCGCCGCAGGTCTGGCGTCCGGAACGCCCGGGCGAATGCGCTGAGCACCTGTCCTCCTGCTCCGCCCTCGGGCGGTGTGTCGTGTGCCGGTCACTCCGGCGTGCGGGTCCCCTCGCCCACGGCGAGGGACGTCGCCCGCACAGGGACGGCGATGACCCCTGCGAACCCTAACCGAGGTCCGTCCCCGGACGGCGCAAGGGCCGGGTCGCGATGCGCAACCCGGCCCCTGCCCCTGATCAGTCCTGGGTGATCGTGCCACCGGCGGCGAGGATCTTCTCCGCCGCGGAGGCCGACACCTTCTGCACGGAGACCGTGAGCTTGACGCTCACGTCGCCGTCACCGAGCACCTTGACCGGCGCGCCCTTGCGGACGGCACCCTTGGCCACGAGGTCCTCGACCGTGACGTCGCCACCCTGCGGGTACAGCATGGCGAGCTTGTCCAGGTTGACGACCTGGTACTCCGTGCGGAACGGGTTCTTGAACCCGCGCAGCTTCGGGAGGCGCATGTGCATGGGCATCTGCCCGCCCTCGAAGCTCTCGGGCACCTGGTAGCGGGCCTTCGAGCCCTTGGTGCCGCGGCCCGCCGTCTTGCCCTTGGACGCCTCACCACGACCGACACGGGTCTTCGCGGTGTGGGCGCCCGGGGCCGGACGCAGGTGGTGCACCTTGAGCGTGCCACCGGCACCCTCGGACGCGGCCGACGCCTTCGAGGCCTTCGCAGGCTTCTCGGCGGCAGCAGCCGACGCCTTGGGCGCCTTGGCCTTGGCGGGCTTGTCGGCCGGCTTCTCGGCCGCAGCGGCCGTCTCGGCCTTGGTCGCCTTCTTGGGCTTGGTCTCGGCCGCCGGCTTCTCGGCGGCCGCGGCCTTGGTGGACTTCTTCGCGGGCGCCTCGGCGGCGTCCGTGGTCTTGTCCTTCGCGGTCTCTGCCATGGTCACTCGACCTCCTCGACGGCGACCAGGTGGGTCACCGTGGCGACCATGCCGCGGATCTCAGGACGGTCCTCCTTGACGACGACGTCGCCGATGCGCTTGAGGCCGAGGGTCCGCAGCGTGTCGCGCTGGTTCTGCTTGCCGCCGATGGCGGACTTGGTCTGGGTCACCTTGAGCCGGGCCATCAGGCACCTGCCTTCGCTGCGAGGCCCTTGGCGCGGGCACGGAGCATCGAGGCCGGGGCGACGTGCTCGACCGACATGCCGCGGCGTGCCGCGACGGCCTCCGGCTCCTCGAGCCCGCGCAGCGCCGCCACCGTCGCGTGGACGATGTTGATCGCGTTCGTCGAGCCCATGGACTTCGAGAGCACGTCGTGGATGCCGGCGCACTCGAGCACGGCGCGCACCGGACCACCGGCGATGACACCGGTACCGGGCGACGCGGGACGCAGGAAGACGACACCGGCGGCGGCCTCACCCGTGATCGGGTGCGGGATTGTGCCCTGGATGCGCGGGACGCGGAAGAAGCTCTTCTTCGCCTCCTCGACACCCTTGGCGATCGCCGCGGGCACCTCCTTGGCCTTGCCGTAGCCGACGCCGACGGTGCCGTCGCCGTCGCCCACGACGACGAGCGCCGTGAAGCTGAAGCGACGTCCGCCCTTGACGACCTTGGACACCCGGTTGATGGTGACCACGCGCTCGACGAAGGCGCTCTTCTCGGCGGCGTCTCCGCGACGCCCGCCGTCACGGCGGCCACCGTCGCGGCGGTCACCGCCGGCGCCGCCCTGGGCGCCGGTGTTGCTGCGCTGAGGTGCAGCCATCAGTGGTTCCTCTGCTTCCGTACGGACAGGACTCGGGTCGAGGTCACAGGACCAGCCCGCCCTCGCGGGCGCCGTCGGCGACTGCCGCGACCCGCCCGTGGTACTTGTTGCCGCCGCGGTCGAACACGACGGCCTCGACGCCGGCGGCCTTCGCGCGCTCGGCGATCAGCTCGCCGACGCGGCGGGCCTTGGCGGTCTTGTCACCGTCGAAGCCGCGCAGGTCGGCCTCGAGCGTGGAGGCGGAGGCCAGCGTGCGGCCCGCCGTGTCGTCGACGACCTGGGCCACCATGTGGCGGCTCGAGCGCGAGACGACGAGGCGCGGACGCACCGGGGTGCCGGAGACCTTCTTGCGCAGACGCAGGTGGCGACGCGCACGGGCGACGGACTTGCCCTTGCCACGGATCGTGAGTGCCATCGTCACTTACCAGCCTTTCCGGCCTTGCGGCGGACGACCTCGCCCGCGTAGCGCACGCCCTTGCCCTTGTACGGCTCGGGCTTGCGGATCTTGCGGATGTTCGCGGCGACCTCGCCGACCTGCTGCTTGTCGATCCCGCTCACCGAGAAGCGCGTGGGCGCCTCGACCGCGAACGTGATGCCGGCCGGGGCCGAGACGACGACCGGGTGGCTGAAGCCGAGGGCGAACTCGAGGTCCGAGCCCTTGGCCGTCACGCGGTAACCGGTGCCGACGATCTCGAGGCGCTTGGTGTAGCCCTCGGTCACGCCCACGACCAGGTTGGACAGCAGGGTGCGGGTCAGGCCGTGCAGCGAGCGCGAGGCGCGCTCGTCGTCCGGACGCGTCACCACGAGGGTGCCGTCCTCCTGGACCACGGTGATGGGCGCGGGGATCGTGTGGGTCAGGGTGCCCTTGGGGCCCTTGACCGTCACCTCGGCGCCGCTGATGCTCACGTCCACGCCGGCCGGGACCGGGACGGGGACCTTGCCGATTCGAGACATGGTCTTCTCCTCTCGGTTCTCGGGTTACCAGACGTAGGCGAGGACTTCCCCACCCACGCCCTTCGTGGCGGCCTGCTTGTCGGTGAGCAGGCCGGAGGACGTGGACAGGATCGCCACGCCGAGGCCGCCCAGCACGCGGGGCAGGTTGGTCGACTTCGCGTACACGCGCAGGCCCGGCTTGGACACGCGGCGCACGCCGGCGAGCGACCGCTCGCGGTTGGGGCCGAACTTCAGCTGGATCGTGAGGCTCTTGCCCACGGGGGCGTCCTCCACGGTCCAGCCGGCGATGTAGCCCTCGGCCTTGAGGATGTCCGCGATGTTCCCCTTGAGCTTGCTGTAGGGCATCGTCACGGAGTCGTGGTACGCGGAGTTCGCGTTCCGCAGACGGGTGAGCATGTCTGCGATCGGGTCAGTCATCATCGGGCTGTCGCCCTTCCTCGCCGCGGTATCACGCCGGTGCGGATCTGCACCGACGGACCTACGGCGTCGTCGTTACCAGCTGCTCTTGGTGACACCGGGAAGCTCGCCGCGGTGCGCCATCTGGCGCACGCAGATGCGGCAGAGGCCGAACTTGCGGTACACGGAGTGCGGACGTCCGCACCGCTGGCACCGGCTGTAGGCGCGCACCGCGAACTTCGGCTTGCGCGCCGCCTTCTGGATCAGGGCGGTCTTCGCCATGTCAGTTCTCCTTGAAGGGGAAGCCGAGACGGCGGAGCAGCGAGCGGCCCTCGTCGTCGGTGGTCGCGGTCGTCACGACGGTGATGTCCATGCCGCGCACCCGGTCCGTACGGTCGGGGTCGATCTCGTGGAACATCACCTGCTCGGTCAGGCCGAAGGTGTAGTTGCCGTGCCCGTCGAACTGCTTGGGCGACAGCCCGCGGAAGTCGCGGATGCGCGGCAGCGCGAGCGAGACGAGGCGGTCGGCGAACTCCCACATGCGGTCGCCGCGCAGCGTGACGTGGGCGCCGATCGGCATGCCCTCGCGCAGCTTGAACTGGGCGATCGACTTGCGGGCCTTCGTGACCTGGGGCTTCTGCCCCGTGATCGCGGTGAGGTCCTTGATCGCGCCGTCGATCAGCTTGGAGTCGCGAGCTGCCTCGCCGACGCCCATGTTCACGACGATCTTCACCAGGCGCGCGACCTGGTTGACGTTCTCGTGGGAGAACTCCTCGCGGAGCGCCGGGAGGATCTCCTCGGCGTAGCGGGCCTTGAGGCGCGGGACCTCGCGGGTCTCGACGCCGGCCTCGGTGGTCTGGGTGCTCATCAGATGTCCTTACCGGAGCGCTTGGCCACGCGGACCCGGACGGTGCGGGTGCGACCGTCGCGCTCGATCTCCTCGGTGCGGTACCCGACCCGGGTGCCCTTCTTCGTCTCCGGGTCGACCAGCATGACGTTGCTGACGTGGATCGCGGCCTCGACGGTCTCGATGCCGCCCGTCCGCGCGCCACGGTTCGACTGACCGGCCTTGACGTGCTTGGTGACGCGCTGCACGCCCTCGACGATCAGGCGGTCCGAGTCCTTGACGACCTCGAGGACCCGCCCCTGCTTGCCGCGGTCGCGGCCCGAGATGACGACGACGAGGTCGCCCTTCTTGATCTTGGCCATGGTCAGAGCACCTCCGGCGCCAGCGAGATGATCTTCATGAACTTCTTGTCGCGCAGCTCGCGACCCACCGGGCCGAAGATGCGGGTACCCCGCGGCTCGCCGTCACCCTTGAGGATCACGGCGGCGTTCTCGTCGAACTTGATGTACGACCCGTCCGGACGACGGCGCTCCTTGGTGGTGCGCACGATCACGGCCTTGACGACGTCGCCCTTCTTGACGTTGCCGCCGGGGATGGCGTCCTTGACGGTCGCGACGATGACGTCGCCGATTCCGGCGTAGCGACGGCCAGAGCCGCCGAGAACACGGATGCAGAGGATCTGCTTCGCCCCCGTGTTGTCGGCGACCTTGAGTCGCGACTCCTGCTGGATCATCTTTCCCTACTCCTGTCGTCTGCTGGTTCTCGCTGCGCTGCTCGCAGGCGAGCCTTGCCGAACGGATGTGTGTGGTCGGGCGTCTGGGCGGTGGTCCGGTGGTCGGCGCCCTGTGACCAGGGCGCCGAGCCGTGAGCTACCGGCAGGACTACTTCGCCTTCTCCAGGATCTCCACCACGCGCCACCGCTTGGTGGCAGAGAGCGGGCGGGTCTCCATGATCAGGACCAGGTCGCCCGCGCCGGCCGCATTGGCCTCGTCGTGCGCCTTGACCTTGCTCGTCCGCCGCATGACCTTGCCGTAGAGCGGGTGCTTGACCCGGTCCTCGACCTCGACCACGACGGTCTTGTCCATCTTGTCGCTCACCACGTAGCCACGGCGCGTCTTGCGGTACGGCCGGGCCTCGGTGCTCGTCTCGGCGGTCGCCGCCGCTGCGTTCTCAGTGCTGCTCATGTCAGACCTCTCGCTCACTCAGCGCTGGCGCTGGGTGCGGTACGGATGCCGAGCTCGCGCTCGCGCAGGATCGTGTAGATCCGCGCGATGTCCCGGCGCACGGCCTTCAGCCGACCGTGGCTCTCGAGCTGCCCGGTGGCGGACTGGAAGCGGAGGTTGAACAGCTCCTCCTTGGCCTTCTTCAGCTCGGCGACGAGCGCGTCGTCGTCCATGCCGTCCAGCTCGGTCGGAGCAAGCTCCTTCGACCCGATAGCCATCAGTTGCCACCACCCTCGCGCACCACGAAACGGCACTTCATCGGGAGCTTGTGCATCGCGCGCCGCATCGCCTCACGGGCGAGGGGCTCCGGGACGCCGGCGAGCTCGAAGAGCACGCGGCCCGGCTTGACGTTCGCGATCCACCACTCGGGGGAACCCTTACCGGAACCCATGCGGGTCTCCGCCGGCTTCTTGGTCAGCGGACGGTCGGGGTAGATGTTGATCCAGACCTTGCCGCCACGCTTGATGTGGCGGGTCATGGCGATACGAGCAGCCTCGATCTGCCGGTTCGTGACGTAGGCGGGCTCGAGAGCCTGGATGCCGTACTCGCCGAACGCGATCGCGGTGCCACCCGTGGCCGCGCCGGAGCGCGACGGGTGGTGCTGCTTGCGGTGCTTGAGCCTGCGCGGGATCAGCATGCTCAGGCCTCCGTTCCGGTCGAAGCCTCGCCGGCGGGAGCCGCCTCGGCGGCCGGCTGGGCCGGTGCCTCGGTCGCGCCCTCGGCACGGTCACGGCGCGGTCCACGAGCCGGACGGTCGCCACGGTCGCCGCGCGGACCACCGCGGGGCGCGCGCGGGCCGGCCGTGGCCTGCTCGCGGGCGAACTCCTTCTCGGTCATGTCGCCCTTGTAGATCCAGACCTTCACGCCGATCTGGCCGAACGTCGTCTTCGCCTCGAACAGGCCGAAGTCGATGTTCGCGCGGAGCGTGTGCAGCGGCACCCGGCCCTCGCGGTAGAACTCCGAGCGGCTCATCTCGGCGCCGCCGAGGCGACCCGAGCACTGCACCCGGATGCCCTTGGCACCGGCACGCTGGGCGGACTGCATGCCCTTGCGCATGGCGCGGCGGAACGAGACACGGCTCGCGAGCTGCTCGGCGATGCCCTGCGCGACCAGCTGCGCCTCGATCTCGGCGTTCTTGACCTCGAGGATGTTGAGCTGGACCTGCTTGCCCGTGAGCTTCTCGAGCTCGCCGCGGATCCGGTCCGCCTCGGCGCCGCGGCGGCCGATGACGATGCCGGGGCGGGCCGTGTGGATGTCCACGCGGACGCGGTCGCGGGTGCGCTCGATCTCGACCTTCGCGATGCCGGCGCGCTCGAGGCCCGTCGACATCAGCTTGCGGATCTGCACGTCCTCGCGGACGTAGTCGCGGTAGCGCTGCCCGGGCTTGGTGCTGTCGGCGAACCAGCGCGACCGGTGGTCGGTGGTGATGCCGAGGCGGTACCCGTGCGGGTTGACCTTCTGTCCCACTATCGGGTCCTCTCCTTCTTCTCGACCGGCGCGACGACCACGGTGATGTGGCTCGTGCGCTTGAGGATCTGGCTCGCGCGGCCCTGGGCCCGCGGACGGAAACGCTTGAGGGTCGGGCCCTCGTCGACGTACGCCGCGGAGACCACGAGCGCCGAGGCGTCGAACGCCACGTTCGCGCGGTCCGCCTTGACGCGGGCGTTCGCGATCGCGCTCTCGACGACCTTGCGGACCGTCTCCCCCGCGGCCTGCGGCGCGAACATCAGCGTCGCGACGGCCTCGTCGGCCTGCTTGCCACGGATGAGGTCCACGACGCGCCGGGCCTTCTGGGGCGTGACACGGACGAACCGTGCCTGCGCCTTGGCTTCCATTGCTGTCCTGCCTTCTTGTGTCGTCATGGGAAGACTTCCCGCTCGGATGTCGTCGGTGACCGCGAGGTCAGCGACGACGACCCTTGCGGTCGTCCTTCTCGTGGCCGCGGAACGTCCGCGTCGGGGCGAACTCGCCGAGCTTGTGGCCGACCATCGACTCGGTCACGAAGACCGGGACGTGCTTGCGGCCGTCGTGCACGGCGAACGTGTGGCCCAGGAAGTCGGGCGTGATCATCGACCGGCGGGACCAGGTCTTGATGACGGTCTTGGCGCCCTTCTCGTTGTGGGCGTCCACCTTCTTCTGAAGGTGGTCGTCCACGAAGGGGCCCTTCTTCAGGCTGCGTGGCATCTGTCAGGCTCCTTCTCAGCGCTTCTTGTTCTTGCCGGAACGACGGCGACGGACGATGAGCTTGTCGCTCGGCTTGTTCGGGCGACGGGTACGGCCCTCGGGCTGACCCCACGGGCTCACGGGGTGACGACCACCGGACGTCTTGCCCTCACCACCACCGTGCGGGTGGTCGATCGGGTTCATCGCGACACCACGGACCGAGGGGCGCTTGCCCTTCCAGCGCATGCGGCCGGCCTTGCCCCAGTTGATGTTCGACTGCTCGGCGTTGCCGACCTCGCCGACCGTCGCGCGGCAGCGCAGGTCGACGTTGCGGATCTCGCCCGACGGCAGACGGAGCTGCGCGTACGGACCGTCCTTGGCCACCAGCTGCACCGAGGCGCCCGCGGAGCGGGCCATCTTGGCGCCGCCACCCGGCTTGAGCTCGATGGCGTGGATGACCGTACCGGTCGGGATGTTGCGCAGCGGCAGGTTGTTGCCGGGCTTGATGTCGGCGCCGGCACCGTTCTCGACGACGTCACCCTGCGACAGCTTGTTCGGCGCGATGATGTAGCGCTTCTCGCCGTCCGCGTAGTGCAGGAGCGCGATGCGCGCCGTGCGGTTGGGGTCGTACTCGATGTGCGCGACCTTGGCCGGCACGCCGTCCTTGTCGTGGCGACGGAAGTCGATCACGCGGTAGGCGCGCTTGTGGCCGCCACCCTGGTGGCGCATCGTCACGCGACCGGTGCTGTTACGGCCACCGGTCTTGTGCAGCGGCCGGACCAGCGACTTCTCGGGCTCGGAGCGCGTGATCTCGACGAAGTCGGCCACGCTCGAGCCACGACGGCCGGGCGTCGTCGGCTTGTACTTGCGGATTCCCATGGAGGTCAGTCCCTTGTGTCTCGTCGGTCCGGCGTCAGCCGACCGGTCCGCCGAAGATGTCGATGGTGCCCGAGCGCAGCGTGACGATCGCGCGCTTGGTGTCCTTGCGCTTGCCCAGGCCGAACTTCGTCCGCCGCGACTTGCCCTTGCGGTTGATCGTGTTCACCGAGGCGACCTCGACGTCGAACACCTGCTCGACGGCGATCTTGATCTCCGTCTTGTTGGCGCGCGGGTCGACGACGAAGGTGTACTTGCCCTCGTCGAGGAGGCCGTAGCTCTTCTCGGAGACGACCGGCGAGATCAGGATGTCGCGCGGGTCCTTGTTCAGGGTGGTCACTTCGTCTCCTCAGCGTCCTGCTCGGCCTCGGTCGACGTCGCGACGGCCTTCGCCGCCTTGCCCGTGGGACGCGTGAGGAAGGCCTCGAGCGCACCGCGGGTGAAGACGACGTCGTCGGAGACGAGCACGTCGTACGTGTTGAGCTGGTCGGCCAGGAGCAGGTGGACCTGCTCCGCGTTGCGCAGCGACTTCCAGCTGGCGTCGTCGCCCCGCTCGAGCACCACGAGGACGTGGCGACGCTGCGAGATCGACGCGAGCGTCGCGATCGCCGTGCGGGTCGACGGCACGGAGCCCTCGAGCGCGAAGCTCTCGACGACGTGCACGCGGCCGGCGCGGGCCCGGTCGGACAGGGCACCGCGCAGGGCGGCCGCCTTCATCTTCTTGGGGGTCCGCTGGCTGTAGTCGCGCGGCTTGGGGCCGTGCACGATGCCACCACCGGCGAACTGGGGTGCACGGGTCGAGCCCTGACGGGCGCGGCCGGTCCCCTTCTGCTTGTAGGGCTTGCGGCCTCCACCGGAGACCTCGCCGCGGCGCAGCGTGGAGTGCGTGCCCTGGCGGGCGGCGGCCAGCTGGGCCACCACGACCTGGTGGATCAGCGGCACGTTCGTCTGGACGTCGAACACCTCGGCAGGAAGCTCGGCGGTGCCGGCCTTCTTGCCCGTGGCGTCCAGCACGTCAACGGTCAGCGCGGACATCGTCACGCCCCCTTCGCGGCACTACGCACGAGGACGACGCCGCCCTTGGGGCCGGGGACGGCACCCTTGACGAGCAGGAGACCCCGCTCTGCGTCGACCGCGTGAACGGTCAGGTTCTGGGTGGTCTGGCGGACGTGACCCATGCGACCGGCCATGCGCAGACCCTTGAACACGCGCGACGGCGTCGAGGCGCCACCGATCGAGCCCGGCTTGCGGTGGTTGCGGTGCGCACCGTGGGAGGCGCCGACGCCGGAGAAGCCGTGACGCTTCATCACACCGGCCGTGCCCTTGCCCTTGGTCGTGCCGACGACGTCGACCGCCTGGCCGGCCGTGAAGGCGGCCGCGGTGATCTCCTGGCCGAGCGCGAACTCGCCGGCGTCGGACGTCCGGATCTCGGCGACGTGACGACGGGGCGTCACGCCGGCCTTCTCGAAGTGGCCCTTGAGGGGCTGGGTGACCTTGCGCGGGTCGATCGGCCCGTAGGCCAGCTGGACGGCCGCGTAGCCGTCCGTGTCGACGTCGCGGACCTGGGTCACCACGTTGGTGCCGACCTGCACGACGGTGACGGGCACGAGGCGCCCGGCCTCGTCCCACACCTGGGTCATGCCGAGCTTGGTGCCCAGCACGGCCGTGACCGGCTTCGCGTTCTGGGGAAGGGTGGTCATCGTGATCTCCCTCAGAGCTTGATCTCGATGTTCACGTCCGCAGGCAGGTCGAGACGCATGAGCGAGTCGACGGCCTTCGGCGTGGGATCGATGATGTCGATGAGGCGCTTGTGGGTGCGCATCTCGAAGTGCTCGCGGCTGTCCTTGTACTTGTGAGGCGACCGAATCACCACGAACACGTTCTTCTCAGTCGGCAGCGGCACCGGACCCACGACCGTCGCACCAGCGCGTGTCACCGTGTCGACGATCTTGCGCGCCGAGCTGTCGATGACCTCGTGGTCGTAGGACTTGAGCCGGATGCGGATCTTCTGTCCCGCCATGGCGTCGTCTGACTCTCTCTCTCGAACCGCTAGCTGTCCGACCCCCGCACTCGGGCGTGTCGCTTCTCGCGACACACCTTCGCGCTGCGCACCGTGAGGAGCGAGGTCGTTGGATGCTGTGTGGAGCCAGTCCCACCCGCGGCTGCGGGCGAGGCACCTGGTCCTCAACGTCTGTCGTACGTGGCTGCCGGCCCCTCGCCTGACCACCGCGCCTCGGAGAGCCGGTCCGGAGGACCACTCCCAGCAAGGCGCAGCGCACGGCGGCGCCGGGCAACCTGAACAGTGTGCCACCCCGAGGCCCCGATCACCAACTCGGGTGCGGGTCACGCGGGTCACACCCCGCGCGTCGCGCGGGTGGAGGCACACCAACGGACATGGCGAGGGCCCGGGCGCACGGCCCGGGCCCTCGCTCACATCACTTGAGGATCTTCGTCACACGGCCCGAGCCGACGGTCCGGCCACCCTCACGGATGGCGAAGCCGAGGCCCTCCTCCATGGCGATCGGCTGGATCAGCTCGACCGTCATCTCGGTGTTGTCGCCGGGCATGACCATCTCGGTGCCCTCGGGCAGCGTGATGACGCCGGTGACGTCCGTGGTGCGGAAGTAGAACTGCGGACGGTAGTTCGAGTAGAAGGGGTTGTGACGCCCGCCCTCGTCCTTGGCCAGGATGTAGACCTGGGCCTCGAAGTTGGTGTGGGGCGTGATCGAACCCGGCTTCACGACGACCTGGCCGCGCTCGACGTCCTCACGCTTGATGCCACGGAGCAGGAGGCCGCAGTTCTCGCCGGCCCACGCCTCGTCCATCTGCTTGTGGAACATCTCGATACCGGTGACCGTGGTCTTCTGCGCCGGGCGGATGCCGACGATCTCGACCTCGGAGTTGATCGCGAGCTTGCCGCGGTCGACCTTGCCGGTCACGACGGTGCCACGGCCCGTGATGGTGAAGACGTCCTCGATCGGCATGAGGAACGGCTTGTCCATGTCACGCACCGGCTCCGGCACGGACTCGTCGACCGCGTCCAGCAGGTCCTCGACGGCCTTGACCCACTGCGGGTCGCCCTCGAGCGCCTTGAGGCCGGAGACGCGCACGACGGGCGCGTCGTCGCCGTCGAAGCCCTGGGCCGAGAGCAGCTCCCGGACCTCCATCTCGACGAGCTCGAGGATCTCCTCGTCGTCGACCATGTCGGACTTGTTGAGCGCGACGAGCAGGTAGGGCACGCCGACCTGACGGGCGAGCAGGACGTGCTCACGCGTCTGGGCCATCGGGCCGTCCGTCGCGGCGACCACGAGGATGGCGCCGTCCATCTGCGCGGCACCCGTGATCATGTTCTTGATGTAGTCGGCGTGACCGGGCGCGTCGACGTGAGCGTAGTGACGCTTCTCCGTCTGGTACTCGACGTGCGCGATGTTGATCGTGATACCGCGCTGCTTCTCCTCCGGCGCCTTGTCGATCTCGTCGAACGGCGTGAAGGGGTTCAGGTCGGGGTACTTGTCGTGC
The DNA here is from genome assembly GCF_019733465.1 of Actinotalea ferrariae. Lineage (GTDB taxonomy): Bacteria > Actinomycetota > Actinomycetes > Actinomycetales > Cellulomonadaceae > Actinotalea > Actinotalea ferrariae_A. The sequence goes on from NZ_JACVQL010000002.1 coordinate 20,735, forward strand.
AGCACCTTCGAGATGGCAGCGGTCAGCGTCGTCTTGCCGTGGTCGACGTGACCGATGGTCCCGATGTTGACGTGCGGCTTGGTCCGCTCGAACTTGGCCTTCGCCACTGGGGTCCTCCTCGGACTGGGGTAGTTGTGCCGAACGATGCAGGTGCCGGCTGACTCCTGCGGGGCGTGCGGGTCGCTACAGGTTGTGTGTGGAACTGGACTTGCTGACGACCTGTGGGACTACTCGCCCCGGGTCTTCTTGATGATCTCCTCGGCAACATTACGAGGAACCTCGGCGTAGCTGTCGAACTGCATCGAGTACACCGCGCGGCCCTGCGTCTTGGAGCGCAGGTCGCCGACGTAGCCGAACATCTCCGACAGCGGGACGAGCGCGCGGACCACCTTGACGCCGGTGGCGTCCTCCATGGACTGGATCATGCCGCGGCGAGAGTTGATGTCGCCGATGACCTCACCCATGTAGTCCTCGGGGGTGCGCACCTCGACGGCCATGACCGGCTCGAGGAGCACGGGGTCCGCCTTGCGGACCGCCTCCTTGAGGATCATCGAGCCGGCGATCTTGAACGCCATCTCGGACGAGTCGACGTCGTGCGCCGCACCGTCGAGCAGCGTCGCCTTGATGCCGACGAGCGGGTAGCCGGCGAGCACGCCGAGCTCCATCGCGCTCTGGATGCCGGCGTCGACGCTCGGGATGTACTCGCGCGGGACGCGACCACCCGTGACGGCGTTGACGAACGTGTAGAGCTCGCCCTCCTCCGACTCGAGCGGCTCGAACGTCATCTGGACCTTGGCGTACTGGCCCGACCCACCGGTCTGCTTCTTGTGCGTGTAGTCGATCTTCTCGACCTTGCGGCGGATCGTCTCGCGGTAGGCGACCTGCGGCTTGCCGACGTTGGCCTCGACCTTGAACTCGCGCCGCATGCGGTCGACGAGGATGTCGAGGTGGAGCTCGCCCATGCCGCCGATGACGGTCTGGCCGGTCTCCTCGTCGAGCTTGACGCGGAAGGTCGGGTCCTCCTCGGCGAGCTTCTGGATGGCGACCGACAGCTTCTCCTGGTCGCCCTTCGTCTTCGGCTCGATGGCCACGTCGATGACGGGCTCCGGGAAGGTCATGGACTCGAGCACGACCGGGTTGGCCGGGTCGCACAGGGTGTCACCCGTGGTGACGTCCTTGAGGCCGATGAACGCGTAGATGTGGCCGGCCGTGGCCTCCTCGACCGGGTTCTCCTTGTTGGAGTGCATCTGGAAGAGCTTCCCGATGCGCTCCTTCTTGCCCTTGGTGGAGTTGATCACCTGGGCACCGGAGGGGACCTTGCCGGAGTACACGCGGACGTACGTCAGCTTGCCGAAGAACGGGTGCGTCGCGACCTTGAACGCGAGGGCCGAGAACGGCTCCGTCGCGTCGGGGTGGCGCTCGACCACGATCTCGGGGTCCTTGGCGTCGTGGCCCTCGATGGCCGGCACGTCGAGCGGCGACGGCAGGTAGGCGATGACCGCGTCGAGCATGGGCTGGACGCCCTTGTTCTTGAACGCGGAGCCGCACAGGACCGGGTAGGCCTGCGACGAGATGGTCAGCGCGCGGATGCCCGCCTTGATCTCGTCGACGCTGATCTCCTCGCCGCCGAGGTACTTCTCGAGGAGCTCCTCGCTCGTCTCGGCGACGGCCTCGATGAGGTCGGCCCGGTACTGCTCGGCCTTCTCGACCATGTCGGCCGGGATCTCCTCGATGGAGTACTCCTCGCCGAGCTTGGTCTCGCCGCGCCACACGAGCGCCTTCTGCTCGATGAGGTCGACGACACCGATGAAGTCGTTCTCCGAGCCGATGGGCAGCTGGATGACGAGCGGCTTGGCCTTGAGGCGGTTCACGATCGTGTCGACCGTGAAGTAGAAGTCCGCGCCGAGCTTGTCCATCTTGTTGACGAAGCAGATGCGCGGGACGTTGTACTTGTCCGCCTGGCGCCAGACCGTCTCCGACTGGGGCTCGACGCCCTCCTTGCCGTCGAACACGGCGACCGCACCGTCGAGGACGCGGAGCGAGCGCTCCACCTCGACCGTGAAGTCGACGTGCCCGGGCGTGTCGATGATGTTGATCTGGTTGTTCTTCCAGTAGCAGGTCGTCGCGGCCGACGTGATCGTGATGCCGCGCTCCTGCTCCTGCTCCATCCAGTCCATCGTCGAGGCGCCGTCGTGCGTCTCACCGATCTTGTAGTTGACCCCCGTGTAGAACAGGATCCGCTCGGTGGTCGTCGTCTTGCCGGCGTCGATGTGCGCCATGATGCCGATGTTGCGGACCTTGTTGAGGTCGGTCAGCACGTCAAGTGCCACGGTGTGGAGCCCTTCTTGGAGCAGTCGGTGGTGGCCGGGTGGGCCGAGGTGTGGTGCGGGCCTGGATGGCCGTTCCCGGCCGAGCGGCGGTCTCCCGCCGGCTTGCGACTACCAGCGGTAGTGCGCGAACGCCTTGTTCGACTCGGCCATCTTGTGCATGTCCTCGCGGCGCTTCACCGCGGCACCGAGGCCGTTCGACGCGTCGAGGATCTCGTTCATGAGGCGCTCGGTCATGGTCTTCTCGCGACGCGCACGGGCGTAGTCCACGAGCCAGCGCAGCGCGAGGGTCGTCGCGCGGACCGGACGGACCTCGACGGGCACCTGGTACGTGGCGCCACCGACGCGGCGGGACTTGACCTCGAGCGACGGACGCACGTTGTCGAGCGCACGCTTGAGGACGACGACGGGGTCGCCGCCGGTCTTCTCGCGGGCACCCTCGAGCGCGCCGTAGACGATCGACTCGGCGACGGACTTCTTGCCGTCGAGGAGGACCTTGTTCACGAGCTGGGTGACGACGGGCGACCCGTAGACCGGGTCGACGATGAGCGGCCGCTTCGGGGCCGGACCCTTGCGAGGCATCTCAGTTCCCCTTCTTGGCGCCGTAGCGGCTGCGCGCCTGCTTGCGGTTCTTGACACCCTGGGTGTCGAGCGCACCGCGCACGATCTTGTAGCGGACACCCGGGAGGTCCTTCACACGACCGCCGCGCACGAGCACGATCGAGTGCTCCTGGAGGTTGTGGCCGACGCCGGGGATGTAGGCGGTGACCTCGATCTGGCTCGAGAGCTTCACGCGTGCGACCTTGCGCAGCGCGGAGTTCGGCTTCTTCGGGGTCGTGGTGTAGACGCGGGTGCACACACCGCGCCGCTGCGGGCTGCCCTTGAGGGCCGGCGTCTTGGACGACGTCGTCTTGGACGTCCGTCCCTTGCGCACGAGCTGCTGGATCGTGGGCACTACGTCTCCGTCTTCTCGGTCTGGCTCTGGTCGACCGGCACCTGTCTGAACGCTGCCGGCCATGAGGACCGGCTGGTGCCGGGCCTGGGGTCTTTCGTCCTGCGCCGCCGACTGCCGACCCACGCATCCGGGCGTGTCGACCCTCTGGACGCGGCACCGACCGCCAGCATGATCTGGACGGTGGACCGCGCGGAGGTGGCGACCACCCGGCATCCCGGACGGCCGGCCCCGGTCTCCCGGGCGGGCGCACACGCGATGCACACGCGAAGGCCCGACGGCGCAGGCACAGGGACTTACGTTACCTGCTGCTCCGCGAGAGCGTCAAAGTGATGTAGGTCGCTCCCACCGGCGCGCGGCAGGGGTGGAAGAGCGACGGAGGGGGCCCACCGTGGTGGACCCCCTCCGTCAGCGAGGTGACGTCAGCGCAGGTCGCCGAAGTCGATGTCCTCGAGCGGGATCGCCTCGCCGGAGCCCATGCCGAGCGGCGGAAAGTCGATCTCGTCGTAGCCGAAGCTCGGGTACAGCTCGGCCTTGGCCTCCTCGGTCGGCTCGACCGCGACGTTCCGGTACCGGGGAAGACCAGTACCCGCCGGGATGAGCTTTCCGATGATGACGTTCTCCTTGAGGCCGAGCAGCGGGTCGGACCGACCGCTCATCGACGCCTCGGTGAGCACGCGCGTCGTCTCCTGGAAGGAGGCCGCCGACAGCCACGAGTCCGTCGCGAGCGACGCCTTCGTGATGCCCATGAGCTCCGGACGGCCGGAGGCCGGCTGGCGACCCTCGGCGACTGCCCGACGGTTGGCGTCCTCGAACCGGCCGCGCTCGGCGAGCTCGCCCGGCAGGAGGTCCGTGTCACCCGAGTCGAGCACCGTCACGCGCCGCAGCATCTGCCGAACGATGACCTCGATGTGCTTGTCGTGGATGTCCACACCCTGCGAGCGGTAGACCTCCTGGACCTCGTCCACGAGGTGCTTCTGCGTGGCGCGCGGGCCGAGGATGCGCAGGACCTTCTTGGGGTCCACCGCACCCTGGGCGAGCTGCGTGCCGACCTCGACGTGGTCGCCGTCCTGCACGAGCAGGCGCGAACGCTTCGTGATCGGGTACGCGATCTCCTCGGAGCCGTCGTCGGGCGTGAGGACGATGCGCCGCACGCGGTCCGACTCGTCGATGGCGACCCGGCCCGAGAACTCCGCGATCTGCGCCTCACCCTTGGGGGTGCGGGCCTCGAAGAGCTCCTGGACACGCGGCAGACCCTGCGTGATGTCCTCGGCCGACGCCACACCACCGGTGTGGAAGGTACGCATCGTGAGCTGCGTGCCCGGCTCGCCGATCGACTGGGCGGCGATGATGCCGACCGCCTCGCCGATGTCCACGAGCTTGCCGGTGGCCAGCGAGCGGCCGTAGCACTTGGCGCACGTGCCGACACGCGACTCGCACGTGAGGACGGAGCGGACCTTGACCTCGGTCACGCCGGCCGCGAGCGCGGCGGCGATGACGAGGTCACCCGCGTCGTCGCCCGCACGGGCCACGACGGTGCCGTCCGGCGCGACGACGTCCGTCGCCACGGTCCGGGCGTAGATGCTCGTCTCGACCTTGTCGTGGCGGCGCAGCGAGCCGTCGGGCAGGGCCTCGGCGACGGGCAGGGTCAGACCCCGCTCGGTGCCGCAGTCCTCCTCGCGGACGATGACGTCCTGCGAGACGTCGACGAGACGACGCGTGAGGTACCCCGAGTCGGCGGTCCGCAGAGCGGTGTCCGCCAGGCCCTTGCGGGCGCCGTGGGTCGCGATGAAGTACTCGACGACCGTGAGGCCCTCGCGGTAGTTGGACTTGATCGGGCGCGGGATGATCTCGCCCTTCGGGTTCGCCACGAGGCCGCGCATGCCGGCGATCTGACGGACCTGCATCCAGTTGCCTCGAGCCCCCGAGCCCACCATGCGGTTGACCGTGTTGCGCGCCGGGAAGTTCTTCTGCATCGCCTTGGCGACCTCGTCGGTCGCCTGCGTCCAGATCTCGATGAGCTCCTGACGGCGCTCGTCGTCCGTGATCAGACCGCGGTCGTACTGACCCTGGATCTTCTCCGCACGCGCCTCGTGCTCCTCGAGGATTGCGGCCTTCTCGCTCGGCGTCGCCACGTCGGAGATGGCGATCGTGACGCCGGACCGGGTGGCCCAGTGGAAGCCGGCCTCCTTGAGCGCGTCCAGGCTCGCCGCGACCTCGACCTTGGGGTACCGCTCGGCCAGGTCGTTGACGATCGCCGAGAGCTTCTTCTTGTCGACGACGCCGTTGACGTACGGGTAGTCGACGGGCAGCAGCTCGTTGAACAGCGCGCGACCGAGCGTCGTCCGCACGAGCGCCACGTCACCCGGCTGCCAGTCCTCGGGCAGGCCGTGGTCGCCGTCACCGGGGACCAGGTCGGCCATCCGGATGGTGACGACCGCGTTGATGTCCAGCGAGTGCTGGTCGAAGGCCATGATCGCCTCGGCCACGGAGCTGAACATGCGGCCGGCGCCGACGGCGTCCTCGTCGTCCTTGTGGGCCGTCAGGTGGAACAGACCGATGATCATGTCCTGCGAGGGCATGGTCACCGGACGGCCGTCCGACGGCTTGAGGATGTTGTTGCTCGAGAGCATGAGGATGCGGGCCTCGGCCTGCGCCTCCGTGCTCAGGGGCAGGTGCACGGCCATCTGGTCACCGTCGAAGTCGGCGTTGAACGCGCCGCAGACGAGCGGGTGCAGGTGGATGGCCTTGCCCTCGACGAGCTGCGGCTCGAACGCCTGGATGCCGAGGCGGTGCAGCGTGGGTGCGCGGTTCAGCAGCACCGGGTGCTCGGTGATGACCTCCTCGAGCACGTCCCAGACCTGGGGACGGGCGCGCTCGACCATGCGCTTGGCGCTCTTGATGTTCTGCGCGTGGTTGAGGTCGACGAGCCGCTTCATGACGAACGGCTTGAAGAGCTCGAGCGCCATCTGCTTGGGCAGGCCGCACTGGTGCAGCTTGAGCTGCGGGCCGACGACGATGACCGAGCGGCCCGAGTAGTCGACGCGCTTGCCGAGCAGGTTCTGGCGGAACCGGCCCTGCTTGCCCTTGAGCATGTCCGAGATGGACTTGAGGGGCCGGTTGCCCGGGCCCGTCACCGGACGACCGCGGCGGCCGTTGTCGAACAGCGCGTCGACGGCCTCCTGGAGCATCCGCTTCTCGTTGTTGACGATGATCTCGGGCGCACCGAGGTCGAGCAGGCGCTTGAGCCGGTTGTTGCGGTTGATCACGCGGCGGTACAGGTCGTTGAGGTCCGACGTCGCGAACCGGCCACCGTCGAGCTGCACCATCGGGCGCAGGTCCGGGGGGATGACCGGGACGGCGTCGAGCACCATGCCCTGGGGCGTGTTGCTCGTCGTCAGGAACGCGTTGACGACCTTGAGGCGCTTGAGCGCACGCGTCTTCCGCTGACCCTTGCCGTTCTTGATGATGTCGCGCAGCGACGCGGCCTCGGCGTCCAGGTCGAAGTCCTGGAGGCGCTTCTGGATCGCCGCGGCGCCCATGGCGCCCTTGAAGTAGTTGCCGTACCGGTCCGTGAGCTGGCGGTAGAGCATCTCGTCGCCCTCGAGGTCCGCGACCTTGAGGTTCTTGAAGCGGTCCCAGACGGCGTCCAGACGCTCGAGCTCGGCGTCCGAGCGCTTGCGGATCTGGGCCATCTCGCGCTCGGCGGAGTCGCGCACCTTGCGGCGTGCGTCGGCCTTGGCACCCTCGGCCTCGAGCTCGGCCAGGTCGGCCTCGAGCTTGCGCGCACGCTTGTCGATGTCGACGTCGCGGCGGTTGGTGATCTCCTTCTTCTCCAGGTCGATCTCGTTCTGGAGGTTGGGGAGGTCCTCCTGCCGGCCCTCGTCGTCGACCTCGGTGATCATGTACGCGGCGAAGTAGATGACCTTCTCGAGGTCCTTCGGCGCGAGGTCGAGCAGGTAGCCGAGGCGCGACGGGACGCCCTTGAAGAACCAGATGTGCGTCACGGGCGCGGCGAGCTCGATGTGGCCCATGCGCTCACGACGGACCTTGGACCGGGTCACCTCGACGCCGCAGCGCTCGCAGATGATGCCCTTGAAGCGCACGCGCTTGTACTTGCCGCAGTAGCACTCCCAGTCCCGCGTGGGACCGAAGATCTTCTCGCAGAAGAGACCGTCCTTCTCAGGCTTGAGAGTCCGGTAGTTGATGGTCTCGGGCTTCTTGACCTCGCCGTGCGACCAGGTGCGGATGTCCTCCGCGGTCGCCAGGCCGATGCGCAGCTCGTCGAAGACGTTGACGTCGAGCAAGGTGTCCTACTTCCTTCGTCTGTCTGTGTTCACCGTGACTGTGTCGGCCGGTGAGAGCCGGTGGCGTGACCCGCCGGGACTGGGGAGTCCCGGCGGGCCCGCGAGGTCAGATCTCTTCGATGCTCGAGGCGTTGGGGCGGCGGGACAGGTCGATGCCCAGCTCCTCCGCGGCCCGGTAGACCTCGTCGTCGTTCTCCTTCATGTCGATGGAGACGCCGTCCGAGGACAGCACCTCCACGTTCAGGCAGAGCGACTGCATCTCCTTGAGGAGGACCTTGAACGACTCCGGGATGCCCGAGTCGGGGATGTTCTCGCCCTTGACGATGGCCTCGTACACCTTGACGCGTCCGGGGACGTCGTCCGACTTGATGGTGAGGAGCTCCTGCAGCGTGTAGGCGGCGCCGTACGCCTCGAGGGCCCACACCTCCATCTCGCCGAACCGCTGACCGCCGAACTGCGCCTTACCACCGAGCGGCTGCTGGGTGATCATCGAGTACGGGCCGGTCGAGCGCGCGTGGATCTTGTCGTCGACCAGGTGGTGCAGCTTGAGGATGTACATGTAGCCGACCGAGACCGGCTCCGGGAACGGCTCGCCGGAGCGGCCGTCGAAGAGCCGGGCCTTGCCGGTCGAGCTCACCATGCGCTCGCCGTCGCGGTTGGGGTGCGTCACGTCGAGCAGGCCGGTGAGGACCGTCTCGGGGACGCCGTCGAACACGGGCGTCGCGACCGGGTTGCCCGGCACGTTGCGCGCGGCCGCCGACGGCACGTCCTTGACCCACTCCGCCGAGGCGTCCGCGAGCTCGATGTCCCAGCCCTGCTTGGCGACCCACCCGAGGTGGGTCTCGAGCACCTGGCCGACGTTCATGCGGCCGGGCACGCCGAGCGGGTTGAGCACGACGTCGACGGGGGTGCCGTCGGGCAGGAACGGCATGTCCTCGACCGGGAGGATCTTGGAGATGACGCCCTTGTTGCCGTGACGGCCGGCGAGCTTGTCGCCGTCCGTGATCTTGCGGCGGGCCGCGATGTAGACGCGGACCAGCTCGTTCACGCCGGCGGGCAGCTCGTCGCCGTCCTCGCGGTTGAACGTGCGCACCTCGATGACCGTGCCGGACTCGCCGTGGGGCACCTTGAGGGACGTGTCGCGCACCTCGCGGGCCTTCTCGCCGAAGATCGCGCGGAGCAGGCGCTCCTCCGGGGTGAGCTCGGTCTCGCCCTTGGGCGTGACCTTGCCGACCAGGATGTCGCCGGCCGCGACCTCGGCACCGATGCGGATGATCCCGCGCTCGTCGAGGTCCGCGAGGACCTCCTCGGAGACGTTCGGGATGTCCCGCGTGATCTCCTCCGGGCCGAGCTTGGTGTCGCGCGCGTCGACCTCGTGCTCCTCGATGTGGATCGAGGAGAGGACGTCGTCCTGCACGAGGCGCTGCGACAGGATGATCGCGTCCTCGTAGTTGTGGCCCTCCCACGACATGAACGCGACGAGGAGGTTGCGGCCGAGCGCGAGCTCGCCCTCGTCCGTGGCCGGACCGTCGGCCAGCACGGAGCCGACCTCGACCCGCTCGCCCTCGTTGGCCAGCACGCGCTGGTTGTAGGACGTGCCCTGGTTCGACCGGCGGAACTTGGCGATCCGGTAGGTCGACGTCGTGGCGTCGTCGTTCGCGACGACGACCAGGTCGGCGGAGACCTCGGTCACCACACCGGCCTTCGTCGCGACGATGACGTCGCCCGCGTCGACGGCCGCACGCCGCTCCATGCCGGTGCCGACCAGGGGCGCCTCGGAGCGCACCAGCGGCACGGCCTGGCGCTGCATGTTGGCGCCCATGAGCGCGCGGTTGGCGTCGTCGTGCTCGAGGAACGGGATCATCGCCGTCGCGACCGACACCATCTGGCGCGGCGAGACGTCCATGTAGTCCACGGCCTCGCCGGGGACGATCTCGACCTCGCCGCCCTTGCGGCGGATCAGCACGCGGTCCTCGGCGAACTTGCCGTTCTCCTCGAGCGGCGCGTTCGCCTGGGCGATGACGTAGCGGTCCTCGTCGTCGGCGGTGAGGTAGTGCACCTCGTCCGTGACGTGGCCGTTCGTGACCTTGCGGTACGGCGTCTCGACGAAGCCGAACGGGTTGATCCGCCCGTACGTCGCGAGCGAGCCGATGAGGCCGATGTTCGGGCCCTCAGGGGTCTCGATCGGGCACATGCGGCCGTAGTGCGACGGGTGGACGTCACGGACCTCCATGCCGGCACGGTCACGGGACAGACCACCCGGGCCCAGCGCGGACAGACGACGCTTGTGCGTCAGGCCGGCGAGCGGGTTGTTCTGGTCCATGAACTGCGACAGCTGCGACGTGCCGAAGAACTCCTTGATCGACGCCACCACGGGGCGGATGTTGATCAGGGTCTGCGGCGTGATCGCCTCGACGTCCTGCGTCGTCATGCGCTCGCGGACCACGCGCTCCATCCGGGACAGGCCCGTGCGGACCTGGTTCTGGATGAGCTCGCCGACCGCGCGGATGCGGCGGTTGCCGAAGTGGTCGATGTCGTCCGTCTCGACGCGGACGTCGACCGGCTCACCGGCCTTCGTGCCCGGGATGGTGGCGACCTCGGCGTGCAGCGCGGCCATGTACTTCACCGTCGCGACGACGTCGGAGACCGACAGCACCGAGTCCGTGAGGGGCGCGTCGATGCCGAGCTTCTTGTTCACCTTGTAGCGGCCGACCTTGGCGAGGTCGTAGCGCTTGGGGTTGAAGTAGAAGTTCTCGAGGAGCGCGCGGCCGGCCTCGACCGTCGGCGGCTCGCCCGGGCGGATCTTGCGGTAGATGTCGAGGAGGGCCTCCTCCTCGGTGTTCACGTGGTCCTTCTCGAGCGTCTCGAGGACGGCCGGGAACTGCGCGAACTCCTCGCGGATCTGCGACTCGGTCAGGCCGAGGGCCTTGAGCAGCACCGTGACGGACTGCTTGCGCTTGCGGTCGACGCGCACGCCGACGGCGTCGCGCTTGTCGATCTCGAACTCGAGCCAGGCGCCGCGCGACGGGATGATCTTCGCCGTGAAGATGTCCTTGTCGGACGTCTTGTCCGCGGTGCGCTCGAAGTAGACGCCCGGCGAGCGGACGAGCTGCGAGACGACGACGCGCTCGGTGCCGTTGATGATGAAGGTGCCGCGCTCGGTCATGAGCGGGAACTCGCCCATGAAGACCGTCTGGCTCTTGATCTCACCGGTGGTGTAGTTCACGAACTCGGCCGTGACGAACAGCGGCGCGGCGTACGTGAAGTCCTTCTCCTTGCACTCCTCGGCCGTGTACTTCGGCGGCTCGAAGCGGTGGTCCCGGAAGGAGAGCGACATGCTGCCACCGAAGTCCTCGATCGGGGAGATCTCCTCGAAGATCTCCTCCAGACCGGACGTCTCCGGGACGTCCTGCCGGCCGGCCTCGACCGCAGCGGCGACCCGCTCCTGCCACGCGGCGTTGCCGAGGAGCCAGTCGAAGTTCTCGGTCTGCAGGCCCAGGAGGTCAGGGACCTCGAGCGGCTCGTGGATCTTGGCGAAGGAGATGCGGCGGGATGCAGTGCGGTTCGCGATAGCGTCGGCGTTTGGAGCAGAAGGGGTGCGCGAGGCAGCCAAGAGGGGTCCTTCCCTGCGGATCGAGTGCACGCGCGCCGGGTCATGGCCTACCCTCGTCCGACGACGGCGAGCGATCGGGCACCGGGCAGAACTCGGGCACGACGGCGAACCGGGGGCGGGTTGAGGGGTGCAGGCACAAGCCAGCGCAAAGCGCTAGCGTACCCGAGCTGTCGCCGCCTGTCCACTGAGGTCATCGGACGACTTGACCCGGCATCGCCGCCGTGGTCTCATCCGGCCCCCGCGCCCACCGATGACGGGCTCGATCCGGCCTCCACGACGGGCTCGATCCCGCTCCGACCGCCAGCACCTGTCCCCCACCGCGGCGTCCGGATGTTCGCGTCCGAGCTCGTGTGCGTCCGAGCACGTCCTGGACCGGGCCACCTGCACGCGGGCTCGCGTTCGAGCATCCGGACGGCGGCGGCCGGGGCGGCGGGTCCGGCGGCGTAGGGGTTCCGGCCGGGGCGGCGGGTCCGGCGGCGTAGGGGCTCCGGCCGGGGCGGCGGGTCCGGCCGGGGGAAGCGGCGAGGCCCGCACCCCGAAGGGTGCGGGCCTCGCTGTCGAGCGTCGGCGCCGTGGGCGCCGGGTGCTGCAGGGTCAGGCAGACGTCACTTGACGGTGACGGTCGCGCCGGCACCCTCGAGCGCGGCGACGGCCTTGTCGGCCGTCTCCTTGTTGACGCCCTCCAGGACGGCCTTGGGGGCGCCGTCGACGAGGTCCTTGGCCTCCTTGAGGCCCAGGCTCGTGAGGGCGCGCACCTCCTTGATGACCTGGATCTTCTTGTCGCCGGCGGCCTCGAGGACGACGTCGAACTCCGTCTTCTCCTCGACCTCCTCGGCGGCAGCGGCGCCGGCGCCACCGGCGGCCGGGCCGGCCACGGCGACGGGAGCGGCAGCGGTGACCTCGAAGGTCTCCTCGAAGGCCTTCACGAACTCGGAGAGCTCGATGAGCGTGAGCTCCTTGAACGCGTCGAGGAGCTCCTCGGTGGTGAGCTTCGCCATGGTGGCGTTCCTTCCTGGTTGCCCTGCGCCGGCGGTACTGGTGGAGCCGGTGAGCAGGTGGGGTGGTGTGTCGAGGGGCGGACGGTCAGGACCCGGAGGTCAGGCCGCCTGCTCCTCGGTCGCCCGCTTCTCGCGCAGGGCATCGATGGTGCGCACGGCCTTGGCCGTGGGCGCGGTGAACAGGTACGCCGCCCCGAAGAGCGACGCCTTCATGGCGCCGGCCAGCTTGGCCAGCAGGACCTCGCGGGACTCGAGGTCCGCGAGCTTCGTGATGTCCGCAGCGCTCAGGGAGCGTCCGTCGAGGACACCGCCCTTGATGACGAGCTGCGGGTTGGCCTTGGCGAAGTCACGCAGGCCCTTGGCCGCCTCGACCGGGTCACCGGTCACGAAGGCGACGGCCGAGGGGCCGGCGAGCTGGTCGTCGGCGATCTCGACGCCAGCCTGCTTGGCCGCGATGGCGGACAGCGTGTTCTTCACCACGGCGTAGGTTGCGTTGCCGCTGAGCGCGCGACGCAGCTGCTTGAGCTGCGCGACGGTGAGCCCGCGGTACTCGGTCAGCACGACGGCGTTCGAGTCACGGAACTGGTCCGAGAGCTCGGCTACCGCGGCTGCCTTGTCCGGCCTCGCCATGGCAATCCTTCCGGTGGTCGTACCGCCGGTCGTCTGCGCCGAGCCCGGACATGAGAAGAGCCCCGCGCAGGCGCGGGGCTCGAGAGGCTGGTGGTGCCACGCACGAGTCCGTGCGCACGGCGCCGCCGTCCGGTCCTGAGTCCTTCACCTGCGCCGGCCTCCGCTCGATGAGCGGGACTTCGGTCCACCGCCCGCGCCAGCACCTGCGAGCAGATGCGGGTCCGGGCAGCCGACGACCTGCGGTCTTGGGCCCGATCAGCGTACGTGACGTCCGGCGCGTGACCAAATCGCGTGTCACACCGGGGTCCGGTGCGCTCTCCTGAGGGGGTGGAGGGCGCCGCCGGGCGCCCCGGGGGACCACAGGAGCGTCACCGCCATGACCGTACTGCTCACCGACCGGCCGTCCGCGCGCCTGGCGCCGGTCGACCTCGCCCGCTGGCTCGCCGACCGGTGCGCCGACGACCCCGACGCCCCTGGTCCCGGTGTCGCGCGCGTGCCCTTCCCCCACGTCGACCCCGCGCGCACGGGCCGCGGTGCACGGGTCGCCCTGCTCGACGGCGTGGTCGACGTCGAGCACCCGGACCTGCGCGGGGCGCTCCTGAGCGACCTCTCGAGCCGCTCGGCCGGTGCGCCGTCGCCCCTCGCGACCGCGCACGCGTCCCTCCTCGTCGGCCAGGGCGTCCGCGACGTGCGGGGACTCGTGCCGGACGCCCGGCTGCTCGTCGCCCCCGTGCTCACGCCCGGCGGGTTCACGAGCGACGAGCTGCTGGTCCGCGCGGTCCGCCGGGTCGTCGCCGAGGGCGCGGAGGTGCTCGTGCTGCCGTTCGGCCGGCGCCGGCTCGGCCGCCGCGTCGCGATGGTCCTGCGCGGGGTGACCGAGCGCGGCGTCCGCGTGGTCGTCGCGGCGGGCGACCTCGGTCCCGACGTCCTCGCCTTCCCCGCGTCGGTCGCCGGGGTCCTCGCCGTGACCGCGCACGACGGCGACGGGGTCCTCCCCGCGTGCAGCGCTCGGGCGGACCTGTCGGCGCCCGGTCGCGACGTCCCGGCGTCCGGTCCGGCGGGCCGGCTCCTCCTCGAGGGGTCCTCAGCCGCCGCGGTGCTCGCGGCCGGGGCGGTCGTCGCCGGCGTCGGCGTCGGTCTCGGGCACGGCGACGACGAGCGGCGCGAAGCACGTGAGGGGCACCGGCTCGTCGAGCCCTGAGCACGCCGCCGCGAGCGCAGCGTCCGGGCTCGCGCCCCGACGGACGAGGACGTGCAGCGTGGGCATGACCCGGGCGGCGACGTCGTCGCGCAGCGGCGCGAGCGACGCGACGACCGCGCCCGCGCCGAGCCGCAGGAGCACGCTCGCGAGCCCGAGCACCTCGCCGCCGGGTCGCACCGAGGCGCGGCCGACCTCGCACGCCGAGAGCACGACGAACGAGCCGGGCAGCACGGCGCCCTCGAGCTCGTGGGCGAAGAGCGGCCCGTCCGCGAGCCGCACCCAGGAGAACAGCGGGTTGTCCGTCTCGTGGTGGCCGTGGGCGGCGAGGTGCACGACGTCGGCCGTGCGCAGCGCGTCGGCGGCCGCGGACGTCGTCGCCGCCTCGCCGAGAAGGAGCCGCGCGTCGGGCCACGTGGCGGCCACCACCTCGGCCTCGGCCCGCGCGTGGCCGAGCCCCGGACCGGCCAGCACGACGGCGGCCGAGCCCCGCGCACGGACGGGCGCCAGTTGGAGCCGCGGGCTGACGCTCGTCGGCAGCCCCGCACGCGAGGGCACCAGCCCCCACGGCAGCGTCACGAGCGCACCGCCGGCGACGACGTGCAGCGGGCCGGGCGCGCCGAGCGGACGCACGAGGAGCTCGTCGAGCCGTCCGAGACCGCGCGCGAGCGAACGGCGCACGCCGTCGCGCAGCGGGATCGGGAGCACGGGGTTCGCGAGCACCTGGAGGTCGGCACGCAGCCGCCGCGTGAGCTCGTCGACGCTCGCCACGGGCGCGAGGTCCACGAGGCGCAGCCCCGCGGCGTCGGCCACCACGGCGTGCACCCGTCCCTGGTGCGCGACGAGGTCGGCCACCGTGGCGCCGGGTGGCGCGGAGGGCCGGCGCGACGCCACCCCGGAGCCGGTCACGCCCGCCGACGGTGATGCCCGTCGGCCCGGGCGCAGGACGCGCACGAGCTCGCGCGCGGTCACCGGCCG
>NZ_JACVQL010000020.1 GCF_019733465.1 Actinotalea ferrariae
ACCCAGTGTCAACCGACCTTGCAGCAGTCCCGAGCGCAGACGTCTTGAATCACTCGTTGTTGGGCATGACCGTGACAGTCACCGTTTCGGTCGCCGTATGGGAACGTGAGAGTCCTCATAACGACCTCATGCCGTTGCCCGGTGCTCTGCAGCGCGACACCCGCTTCGCGCCACCCACTCGGCGAGCCTCACCCGTGCATGCCCGAGGCGCTCGTGCCACGTCAGCGGGGCGTCCGCGTGCGAGGTTGTCGCGTACGCAGCCTCCCACGCGAGGTGCAGGGCGGAGAGCTCCTCGATGAGCTCCCAGTGCTTGGTCCAGCACTCCGGGACGTAGCGGCCGTCGAGCCGGTAGCGGTCGGCCAGCCAGGTGACCCAGGTCTGAAGCTCGTCGAGGTAGTGCTGCTGCTCTTCCGGAGTGTGCGCGGCCCACAGGAGCGGCACTGGAGGGCCGCTGGGCTGGTACAGCGCCGCGTCGGGGAAGAAGCCATCCGCGCCGGTTCGAGGTCGCGATCTGATCATCGGGCAACGCTCCGTTCGGTATCGACACCAGGGACGTCCTTGCTCGGCGGCACCGGTGCGCGAACTCCGGTCGCCACCGTCGTGAACTCGTCGCGAGTGACGTGCGTTGCCAGACGGGCACGCCAAGCAAGCAGACCGGCCGGGTCCGCCGGCACCGGACCGAGCCCGACGAGCCAGTCCGGGCGAGCATCGATGGCCCGGTCGGTGAGCGCTTCCGTTCGCTCAGCGATGAGCTGGTCGACCTGTCGCAAGAGGTTCGAGATGTCGTCGGGCGCATCTGCCACGTCGGGGGTCACGCGGATCGTCGCGGGGTCGTCGACCTGGGTGCGCAGCCAACGATCGACCCGGTGATGCAGGACGGCGGCGACATCGTGCGCGGGGGATGCGCCGTCGATGGGTCGGTCGGCGACGAGGCTGGCCAGGACCTGCCGCATGGGGTGCCCTAGGGTGCGGCCGCGCTCCAGTGCTGTGATGAGCGGTCCGCGGGCGGGTGAGGTGGTGATCTGCTCGCACTGGTCGGCCGTGAGGCCGACGTCGGGGAACGTGGCGTCCCAGCGGTGGCCGGCGGCGTCGGCGATCAGGGTTTGGCGGATGGGTTCGAGTCGCCTGAGGGAGGCGACGTCGTCCTGAGAGGCGGCGATGATCTCGGTGGCAGACAGCTCCGCCCCGGAGGTGGCCAGGATCGCTGCGAAGGCGTCGTGACCGTCGGGTCCGCTTTGACTTTCTGGCAGGTGGTCGCAGGCCGGGTCGATGTCGTCCAGGGCGAGGTAGAGGTGGTTGTCGTGGCGGCCGCGGGTCATGGCGACGTAGAGGTTCTCGCGGACCATGCCGGGTGACGCGAGCACGTGTGCCCGGTCCACGGTGATGCCTTGGGCGCGGTGCGTGGTGGTGGCGTATCCAAGTTCGACGTGCTCGGCGACGTATCCGGCCGGGAGCGTGACCTCTCCCCCGGTAGCCGTCATCGCGGAGCCGGGGCGGGCGACGGGGGTGACGGTGAGTGCGCCGTCGGTGATGGCGGTGACCTCCCACAGATCGCCGTTGCGAACGTAGCCGTGCGGAGCGCGCAGGCGCCGGTTGTTGGCACGGGTAAGGACGCGGTCCCCGACGGCGATCTGGGTGCCGTTAGCCTTGGTGAGGCCATCGGAAGCGACGAGACCGTCGGTGACGCGGTCGTTGTGGGCGCGGGCGTTGAGGACGTCGACGGTGTGCGAGTCGGCAGCGATGAGGATCGCAGGGACGCCGTTCTCCGTATCGGTCTGCCAGGCGGTGTAGGCGTCCTCGCACATGACCTCTGCGGGACCAGCGCTGATCCGGTCGTGTTCGGCGTAGGACTCGATCACGGCCCGGTCGCCCGTCCGGAGGCGCCGGGTGGCGGCAGCTTCCCAGGACTGGCTGAACCGCCACAGCGACGTCAGGGTGGCGGGTAGCGAGCGTTCGGCAAGCAAGTGGAACGCGCCGCCGGCGTCGACGGCGGAGAGCTGCTTGTGGTCGCCAACTAGTAGCACCTTGGCGCCGGCGGCGGACGCCTGGGCGGTCAGAGCGTCGAGAGTGAACGTCCCGGCGAGGGACGCCTCGTCGACAATGAGCAACTGATCTCGGCGCATCCGGTAGCGCTCGCCCTGGGCGGCCAAGGTGTTGATCGCGGTGTCGATCGTGCGCAGCCGGGTGTGCTGGTCGATGCCGAGGGCGGCCGCGCGTTCGGCGTGTAGGTGCGCCAGGAGGTCCCCACGGTGTTTGGCGCCGGGGCCGGTGGACTCGTGCAGCCACTTGGCGGTGTTCTCGCACTCGATTCCGAGGGCGTGGCCAAGCTCTGCGGCCGCCGTCGCCGACGGAGCGAGGCCGACGACGGCGCCACGGCCGTACGTCTGCTCCCACACGCTCTTCAACGCCGCCAATGTCGTCGTCTTGCCCGTGCCCGCCGGCCCGACCAGGACGTCGAGGAGCGCCGGTGACGCGGCGACGTGCTCGACGGCATCGGCCTGGTCCGGAGCCAGCGTCACCGCGCGCCCGGCGGTGCGGTGTACCGGTCGGGAAGTCACGGCCTTCGCGACCCAGGCCGGTGCGGTGGGTGCACCTGCGTCGAGGGTCGCGGCGTCGAGGAGCCGGGCTTCGGCGTCCAGGACCTGGTGGTGGGTGTACCGGTCCTCGCCCGTACGGCTGAACTGCGAGGCGCCGTCGGGCCGCGTGTACGTGACGGGGACGGTCAGCGGGTCCGGTGCCTGCAGGTTCACGCACGAGGCGAGGGCGGTGTCCGTGACGCGCTCGAGGAGGGCGATGCGGTCGACCGGCGTGGCCATGCGGATCACCCTGGTGGACCGAGCCGCTTCCGCCATGACGTTCCATCGGGTCCAGGTCGACCTTCGCGTCATCACCTGTCCGATCGTGTGCTCGGCCAGGCGGTCGATGACGGGCGACGCGATCCGCTCGTCGCGCTGCGCGACTGTGTGGGACAGGCGCAGGACGGCAGCCGTGAGCTCGGTCGGCGTCTTGCCGGTGCGGCGGGTCGCCCGTGCCCGCCACACCGTCATCAGGTCGGCGAGCGGGGTGACGTGCTTGTCCGGGCGCGTGGCGCGGGTGACCTGCTGGCGGAGCCGGGAGACCTCGATGCGGTTCGGGCCTCGGCCGTGGGCTGCGTAGAACTCGCCCAGCACTCCCGTCATCGCCCCGTCGATCTGCGTGGTCCGCGTCGAGAACTCCGTCATCAGCGCGTCATCGACGCCGTCCAGCTCGAACCCGGGGGTGCGACGTGGTCCGCGATGACGCCACCCGAAATGCACGGGTAGGCGCTGGGCGATCTCGTCGGCCAGCAGGTCGTCGTAGACTTCCGAGATCATCACGACCGCGTGGTGCAGCGCCCGGGAGTCCACGGACAGCCACGCTCCTCGCGGGCCCTTGACCTTGTTGGCGACCACGAGGTGCGTGTGGAGGTTCGGGTCCCCGGCGCGCGAGTCCCAGTGGTCGAACCCGGCAGCGATCAGCCCGCTGACGCGGTGCTGCTGACATCCGTTCGTGCCCGTGCGGGTGAAGGCTGCGGTGTCCTCGAGGAAGGTGAGGGCGTGCTCGACGGCGGCTCTGTGCGCGCCGAGGATCGCGGTATGGGTCGTCGGGTCGGAGACGGCCCAGAGCGCAGAGATCGACTTGGGCGGGCTGAACGTGAGGTCGAACCCGGCCACCGCCGACGGCGTGTGCTTGGCCAGCTCGACTCGGGTGATCGTGGCGATCGCCGCGTCGCGGGCCTCACCGGTCAGCTCCGGCGGGAGCGCAGCGACCTGCGCGGCGATGCGCTCCGCTGCCGGCGTGTAGGTCCGGTAGGCGCGACCGAGCGGAACACCACTGAGGGGGTCCTTGCCCTCGCCGTAGAGGTTTGCCATCTGCGGCTCTGTGCTCACGGCTCCGGCGGTGAGCCGCCGATCGCCCACGGCGACCAGCCCGCGCCCGTACCAGCGGCCGGGTGGGTTCCCCGAGGCGGTGTAGTACGCGGTCAGGTCGTCCTTCGCTGACCGCTGGCAGTCGCCCGACGCGGTGTGCTTGATCAAGTACTGGTATCCGGCACCGGCCGTCAGTCGGTGCATCGTCATGACCACGGCCGGTCACCGTCCACCACTGCCGCGGGCGGCCCTCGGCGCGGCTTGTGATCGCGGCCTGCGGCCCGTCGGTGGCGTCGTCGTTGTGCTTGTCACTCCACCTGGTGTGCAGACCGGGGCTACAAGATGCGCCGCACCGGCCCCGGCCAAGCCTCGAATGCCAGACGTGTCAATGGCTTCTACCCTCTCGACCCGTCGCCTTCGCCGCCGTCGGTGCACACCTCTCTCTGCAGCGGCTCCGTCCACAGCCGGGAGAGTCGGTCGGACCTCTCCTCGGTGGCCGCCGTAGAAGTTGGTGGCAACGCCAGTCGGAAGGAGGCGATCATGAACAAGGTCGACACGAGGACAAGCACGCGCCTTCGACAGTGGGCGGCGGGCCTGCTCCCCGTCGAGGCGGCGGTCGAGATAGTTCTGCGCGCCTTCGGCGGCAGGTTCGCGGACCCGGCGTTGCCATGGGTCCGCCTCGACGGCGACATCACCTGGCTGGACCCCGACTCCGTGCGCGAGCACGCCGCTGTCCTGTCCGGCGGTGAACGCCGCCTGCTGTTCGTGGTGGCGTCACTGCTCGACGAGCGACCACTCGACGTCGTCGACATCGTCACCGGCCTCGACCGACAGAACCTCCACCTGGTCCTAGCGGCTTTTGCCCACGCCGGCGGCTCACACACCGCGACCGCGCTCGAGCACGTCAACGGCACGGTGCGCTTCTCCACTCCCGGTGCCCTCGTCCCGTGGCCGGACAGCCCGACCGTTGGTCGGTCATCTTCGGCCCCCGCCGCGCACACCTGAGAGCGAAGCCGGCACGATGACGCCGCTCGCGACGAGGAGGGCCCGATGACGACGACCTGGACCGGCCCCGCCGAGGTCCTGCTGCACGACGCCGACACCGGATGGTCGGGCATCTGGGCGCTCACGCACACCGCGGCGATGGGCGCACTGAACCTGGCCATGACGGTGCCACTCGGCGTCGGGGTGTCGATCTCCTACGCCGCCATGGACTTCCGGGAAGCCCAGGACGAGCTCGAGTGGGCTCGCCCTGATGTCCGAACCGCCGTCACCCCGATGCGGCTCGGCACAGTCCGCCCCGAGGATGCCAACGAAGCCCGGGCGGTCCTCGATCGGCTCGCCGCAGCAGCCTTGGACCGTGCAGCTGCTCTGGCCGAAGCCGAGACGGACCTCGCTGCGCAGGCTGCGCTCTCCCGCGTGATGGCCCGGCTCATCACGGGCCGCGCAAAGGTCACCGGGCGCTGGTCATGACCACGTACGCAGACCTCCTTGCGCAGACGACGGCACACGTGCGCGAGGGCGCGAGGGCCCTACGTACGGACCGGTTCTGGACACCGCAGGAGGCGCTCGACGCCATCGGGGACTACCACGGGCTTCTCGACGCCCTCGCCTCTCACACCCGACGTTTGCTGTGGCCGGCGCAGCTGGGACGCGTCGGACTGGCGCGCCACCGCGATGGCCTGCCGCCCATCGAACGAGCCGCCGTCGAGCTTCTCAACGGCATCAGCACCATCACCGGCGAGGCAAGACCGCACCCGTCCCAGATCGGCGGGGCAGGCACACCGTGGGCGCGCGCCGCACTCTCTCTTCGCGCGGCCGCCGACCTCGTCTCGACGCACTACACGCGGGAGGGGCAACCGCGAACTGCAGACGCGGCGCGCACGACGACGGCAACCCTGGATGCCGGTCTCGCCGACCTCGGCCATCTCGCCCAGGCGATCCTCGCCCACGAGAGCCCCCTGGCGCTTCGCGCCATCCAGGCCGGCGTACCTGGCGGCGTCGTTGCCCGTCACCTGCCCGGGCTTGAGCACCTCACCGACGTCGCCCGAGGCCTCACGACCGACACGCCACAACGACCGAAGGCGCGTCTCGACACTCTCGGACAGGTTCCGTCGCGGCCTCGCACGGACGACCCTGCAGCCGAGCTCACCGACCGCATGGTCCGACTACGCCAGGCCACCTGGGAACTCAGCGGGGACCACTCAGACGCGCTGGCCTCACTCCGGACGATTGCCGAACTCGGTGTCGCGGTCCACGCCCACGCGGCCGCGTTTCACGGCACGGACCTCGCGGAGTCCGATACTGCCGGCGCCGATCGAGGAGCCGGCGCACTGGTCGGGCACGCACGCGCCTGGCAGCGCCTCCACCACGCCCTGTCGGAGTTCGTGATCCTCGAGCCGCCCAAGACGAGCATCCGCGACGACGCCGCAGCCGCCGGTGGCCTCCTGCGTCGACTCGCCCCCATCGAGCACCCCCAGACCTACACGCCCTTCGCGCCAGCAGAGCGCCACATCGCCGCTGTTATCAACGGCGCCGTCCAGGTCATGGCCGATATCGCCGTCCACGAGGGAACGACGTTCGATCGGCTGTCCCGAGCAGGCCTCCTGTACATGCCGGCTCGGCTCTTGCCGCGGGACCTGGTGAGTGGACGACCCGACCTCGCCATCGCTCGCCTGGAACGCCGCATCGTCCACGCGCCCGGCACCGTCACCGGAGCCACGGCGCGGCTGTACGCGGAAGTCGCCGCCCATCCGATCGGTGTCTCGACGGCAGCGCCCACCAGCCGTCCTCTGGCTACTCCGACGGCTGCAGCCCAAATCTCCATGGTCTAGCTGGCGCGGCCTAGGACCGCCGCCGCAAGCAAGAGCAATCCGCCGGCCACACCCAGCCAGATCGACCACGCAACGCGCACATGCTTCGACCATGCGATGTGGGCCATCACCGTGATCTGCCGCGCCACCTGAGGCAGCAGGTCCCCCTGGCGCAGCTCGCGCGTCAGCCGGTCCGGGGTCCAGTGCCGCGCATGGCCGAAGTAGATGTAGTGGTGACGCGCTTCCCGTTTGAGCCCACGGCTCCTCAGATTCGGCGCCACGACGGACGCGGCCAGGACGGCGCTCACAACCAGCACCGCGGCCCCGCCCAAGTAGATGATCCACTCGTAAACGGCGTGGATGTCCTCCAGCACCGCCAGTGAGAAGCCGAGCAGCAGCGACTGCACTGAGAACGCGAACGCTGCCTTGGCGTCTACGCGGCCCGTCCAGTCGGCTTGAGCGTCGTGTATGTGCCACGCCGTCTCGAGGGCTTGCGAATCGTGGCGACGCCGCATCAGACGGCCCAGTAGACGGACGAGCTGTACACGGAGACCGACTTCCCGCCGATCGTCGTCGGGCTAAGGGTCCGCGTCCAAACATTGCGGCGTCCGGCTTCGTACGTCAGGTACTCGTCGCCGAGTTCGTCGTAGACGGCCTTCGTGATGAAGAGTGAGTGGCTGGTCCGGATGTCGCTCAACTTGGCAGCGACGTTGGGTGCCGAGCCGATCGAGATGAGGTCGTTGTTGTCACGGACACCGCCACGGACGATGAGCGCCTCCCCGGCGTCAATCCCGATGGCGTGCTGGACGTTGCAGAAGTCCTCGCCGTCTGTGAAGGCAGTCTTGATCGCCGGACGGATGACCTCGCACACGGCCCAGTGGATCCCCATGGCGGCCCGGACCGCGCGCTGCTCCTTGTCGGCGCCCATGAAGATGCCCATCACGCGGTCACCGTCGAAGCTCCGGATCTCGCCGTCCTTGTACAGGATGATCCGCGACGCCGTACTGATGTACGCCTTAATGATCTTCGCAGTCGCCTCCTTCTTGAGGCTCTGCGCCAGCTTGCTGGAGCCTGCGAGGTCCGCGTACAGGTAGACCGCCTCGACGAGCTTGCCCCCGTTCTTGAGGACGACGTCCTCCGTCTTTGGCACCACCGTCCCCTTCGTGATGTTCCAGCTCGTGCCCATGATGTTGGCGACGCTGTCCTCAATGGACGGGTACATGCGGATGGCTCCTCACCTAGGGGGTCGCTGCCCCCGCACGGTAGACCCGCCCGCCGACACCACCGGCAAGAGGCGAGACGAGCCCGGTCAGCGACGGAGTTGATGGCGGGAGTCCCGGCAGTCGAGGATTCGCCGGAGGCTCGGGGTAGCCGGAGGCGCTTGGCACGCGTGTCCGAGACCTGCGGAGCGCGCCGATGAGCGCGGTGCAACCCGTCCCGCCGACGAGGAAGCCGCACCGTCTCCTGTGTGTGCGAAAGGCCGGGCGAGGGCCTGGCCGGGGACTGAACCTCGTGGGGGGCCGCACCCGTCCGCACGCGTCCGCGCGCGGCCGCTGCGTACAGGATGCGTACATCAACGCCAGAGGCCCTCCCGATCTGATGATCGGAAGGGCCTCTGGACTGCTACTTCACAAGTAGCGGGGGCAGGATTTGAACCTGCGACCTCTGGGTTATGAGCCCAGCGAGCTACCGAGCTGCTCCACCCCGCGTCGGCTCCGTAACCATACGTGCCGCCCGGACGCCGGGGCAAATCGCGCAGCGCAGGCGGGCTGTGACCTCGGGCACCCGTGTCGCGCCGGGGACCCCGGCACGAGGCGAGCGCTCGGCGCAAGGCGGTAGCAGGAAGGGTTCCGCACGCCATGCGTGCGGAACCCTTCCTGCTGCTGCGACTGGCGCCGGGGCGCCGGATGTCAGCCCTCTAGCTCCTGCTCGGCCGCGATGGCCTCCTCGAGTGCCGCCTGCAGCCGCTCCTGCGCCTCGCCGTACGCGACCCAGTCCTGCTCCGCGAGCGCCGCCTGGCCGTCCTGGATCGCGGACTGCGCGTCCTGCAGCGCCGCGTCGAGGCGACCCCGCGCGTCGCCGGCCGGCGCCTGCGGGTCGGTCGTCGGCTGCGTCGTGGGCTCCGTCGTCGGCTCGGCCGTGGGTTCGGTGGTCTCGTCGGGGTCCACGACCTCGGGCGTCTCGCCGTCCACCGGTGCGTCCGGCACCTCCTCGGCGTCCTCGCCCGGCTGGACGTCGTCGACGCCGGCGTCGCCGCCGAACACCTGGTCCAGCGCCTCCTGGAGCGTCTCGGCGAAGCCGATCTGGTCGCCGAAGGAGACCAGCACGCGCTGCAGCAGCGGGAACTGCGTCCCCTGCGACGACTGCACGTAGACGGGCTGCACGTACAGCAAGCCGCCACCGACCGGGAGGGTCAGCAGGTTGCCGCTGACCACGGTCGAGTTGCCCTGACGGAGCAGGTTGAGGTTCTGCGACACCTCGGGACTGGCGTCGAAGTTGTTCTGCACCTGGCCCGGCCCGGGCACGGTCGAGTTGCGTGGCAGCTCGAGCAGCCGCAGCTTGCCGTAGCCCTCGCGCGGCTCGCCGTCGGCGTCACCCGGCTCGGCGTCGACCGCCAGGAAGCCGGTGAGCACCTCACGGTCGGTGTTGCCGCCGGGCACGAACGTCGACGTCAGGGAGAACGTCGGCTCGTCCTGGCCGGGCATCTGCAGCGTCAGGTAGTACGGCGGCTGCAGGAGCGACTCCGTCACCGGGTCCTGCGGGTTGCGCCAGAAGTCCTGGCCCGAGTAGAACTCCGCCGCGCTGTCCACGTGGTACTGCGTGAGCAGGTTCCGCTGGACCTTGAAGAGGTCCTCGGGGTACCGGATGTGGCTCATCAGCTCGCCGCTGATCTCGCTCATCGGCTCGATCGACGTCGGGAAGATGCCCTGCCAGGCCTGGAGGATCGGGTCCTCCTGGTCCCACGCGTAGAGGGTGACCTCACCCGTGTACGCGTCGACGGTCGCCTTGACCGAGTTGCGGATGTAGCTGACCTCCTGCGGGGCGAGCGCCGCGATGGTGTCGGACGTCGCCGTGAGGGCGTCCGCCGTGACGTCGTCGAGCGGGCGCGACGCCGCGTACGGGTACATGTCCCCCGTCGTATAGCCGTCGAGGATCCACAGGACCTTGCCGTCCACGACGGCGGGGTACGCGCGGCTGTCGAGCGTCAGGTACGGCGCGACCTTCTGCACGCGGTCGTGCGGGTCGCGGTCGAAGAGGATCTGCGAGTCCTCGGTCACGCGGTCGGAGAACATGATCTGCTCCGAGCCGAACTTGAGCGAGAACAGCAGCTGGTTCCACAGGTTGCCGATGCTCGGCCCCGCCTCGAGCTCGTCCGTCGGGAAGGTCGTGTTGACCTGGCCGCCGGCCTCGTCGTCCGGGTAGTCGAGCTCCCACGGGTCGGTGCCCTCGGGCGCGCCCACGATCGAGTACTCGGGCGAGTTCTGCCCGAAGTAGATGCGCGGCTCGTAGTCGCCCAGCGACCCCTCCGAGGGGATGCCGCCCTGGTAGAACGCGGGCCGCCCGTCGGCCGCCGTCGTGTTGCCGTACGCGGCGACGACGCCGAAGCCGTGCGTGAAGACGGTGTGGTCGTTGACCCACGTGCGCTGGTCCTGG
The DNA here is from genome assembly GCF_019733465.1 of Actinotalea ferrariae. Classification (GTDB taxonomy): domain Bacteria; phylum Actinomycetota; class Actinomycetes; order Actinomycetales; family Cellulomonadaceae; genus Actinotalea; species Actinotalea ferrariae_A. The sequence continues at coordinate 10,355 of NZ_JACVQL010000020.1, forward strand.
CCGAGGCCGTTGAGGTTGAGCTCGCGCACCGCGATGACGGTGTCGCGGCTCTCGCCCTCGATCTGGTAGCGGTCCACCGAGAGCGTGTCGGGGAAGTTGTAGTACTGCTTGTTCTGCTGGAGCTGGCGGAACGAGGGGCTCACGATCGCCGGGTCGAGGAGGCGGATGCTCGCCGTCGTCTCGGCGTCCTCGCGCAGCGCGCCCGCCTCGGCCTCGGTCGCGGCGTCGTACGGCACGACCTCGACGTCCTCGAGCCCGAAGGCCGACTTCGTGGCGTCGATGTTGCGCTGGATGTACTCGCTCTCCGCCTCCTGCTCGTTCGGCGCGACCTGGAAGCGCTGCACGACGGCGGGGTAGATCCCGCCGATCGCGATCGCCGAGACCACCATGAGGCCGACGCCGATCGCGGGCAGGCGCCACGTGCCGCGCACGGCGGCGATCACGAACATGATCGCCACCAGGACCGCGACCGCCGTGAGGATGCGCTTCGAGGGGAGGACGGCGTTGACGTCGGAGTACGACGCGCCCTGGATGAGGTCCCCCGCCTTCGTCAGCAGGGAGTACTGGTCGAGCCAGTAGTTGGCGCCGATGAGCAGCATGATCAGCGCCGCCGTGACGCCGAGCTGGACGCGGGCCGCGGGCGTCGTGCGGTCACCCGTGCCACCGAGGCGCAGCCCGCCGTAGAGGTACTGCGTCGCCAGGCCGGCGATGCCCGCGATGACCACGACCGCCATGAGGAAGGACACGACGAACCGCAGCACCGGCAGGTCGAACATGAAGAACGACAGGTCGAGGCCGTACTGCGGGTCCGTCTCGCCGAACTCGCCGCCGTTGAGGAAGAGCAGCACGTCGGCCCACTGCGCGGACGTCGCGGCGCCCGCGAAGAAGCCGAGCACGACGGGTGCGACGATCATCACGAGGCGGCGCAGGGGCTCGATCATCTCGCGGTACTGGTCGAGCGACGCCTGCTCGGGCGTCGTCGGCGCGTACACCGGACGGGTGCGGTAGCCGATCTGCAGCGAGGCGTAGACCGCCCCGGCCATGAGCAGGAAGCCGATCGCGAACAGCACGGCCCGCGTGGTCCACTCGGTGCGGAGCACCTCGACGAAGCCGAGCTGGTCGAACCACAGCACCTCGGTCCACACCTGGGCGGTGATCATCAGCAGGATGCCGGCGAGGACGAGGACCACGATCGTGGGTCCCAGGGCTCCCCTGCGACGCCCGCCGGGGCGTGCGGCGGCCGGGCGTGGGGTCGGTGCGAAGGTCACGTCGTCAGTACCTGTTCCGTCGGTGCAGCGGTGCTCGGCCCGGACGCGTGCGTCCGCGCGCCGCCGGGCCGCGCCCCTCCGGGTGCGGGTGCCGGCTCACCGGGTGAACGTCCGTGCCGCTGCACAGGTTCCCACATGCCTGCGACGATGACCGGATGAGCCAGCCGACGGACCCCACGCCCGCCCCCGGCACCACCGACGCACCCGAGGGCGCTGCCGCCCGGCCGCCGCTGCCCGCGGGCACCGCCTCCTTGGCGGAGGCCGTGCACGAGATCGAGCGGCACGTCGCCGGCGCCGGGTGGGACGGCCCCGTCCGGGTGTTCGCGCTCGTCGCCACGGGCCGGGCGCTCGAGACCGAGCCCGGCCTCGAGGGTCAGCTCCCGGCCGAGGTCGTCGCGCGCGCCCGGCGCGACCCGCACCACCTGACCTCGGTCGAGCAGGAGGACCTGCCGCCGGCCGAGTCCCTCGAGGACCTCCTGGCGCGGCTGTCCTGGCCCGAGACGGTCGACGGCGCGGCCGTCGTCGTCGAGCGGGTGGTGCTGCCGCCCGCAGCCGAGGACGCGATGCCCGAGGACCCCGACGAGGCGATCACCTACCTCATGTCCCACCCGGACCGGCAGGACGTGCGCATCGCCGTCGGCGTGCTGCGCGGTGGGGATGCCTGGTGTGCGGTCCGCACGCGCGCGAACGACACGGACGACGCCGTCGGCGGCGGGCCCGACCTCGTCCCGGGCCTCGTGCACGCGGTGGGTGCCACGCTGCTCTGAGCCCCGAGGCGGCTCAGGCGCCAGGGTCGGTTCAGGGGCAGCTCGGGTCAGGAGCAGGTCGGCAGGCTGTCGCCCTCGCCGGCGCCGATCGCCGTCATCGCCTCGCGCGCCTCGGCGAGCGTCGCGACGCTCACGACCCGCAGGCCGTCGGGCACGTGGCCGACGACCTCGTCGCAGTTGGACTCGGGCGCGAGGAACCAGGTCGCGCCGTCGTCGACGGCACCCGCGAGCTTCTGCCGGATGCCGCCGATGGGCCCGACCGCACCGGCGAGGTCCATGGTCCCGGTGCCGGCGATCGTCACGCCGTTCGTCTCGTCCTCGGGCGTCAGCCGGTCGATGATCCCGAGCGCGAACATCGTCCCCGCGCTGGGGCCGCCGATGTTCTCGATCTCGATCGTCACCTCGACGGGCAGGTCGAACTCCGGGTCGATGAAGACGCCGAGCAGCGCCTTGCCCTGCTCGTTCTCGCCCGTGGTGACCTCGACGTCGACCCGCTCCCCCGCGCGCTCGACGCCGATCGTCACGTCGCTGCCGGGCTCCACCTCGTCGAGCACGCGGCTCAGCTCGGAGAACGCGTCGACGTCCGTGCCCTCGACGGCGACGACGACGTCGTCGGTCTCGATCGACTCCTCCGCGCCGGAGCCCGGCATCACGCCCGCGACGACGAGCCGCGTCGGGACCTCGTGGCCGAGCTCCTCGAGCGCCGCGACGGTCGCGTTCTCCTGGGACGACACCATGGCGGCGGCGTTGCGCTCCTCGGCCTGCTCGCGCGTCTCCTCGGGCGGGAAGACGAGCTCCACGGGCGACACCGCCTCGACGCCGCTCCACCACGCCCGCACGACGTCGAAGAGGCCGACGAAGCCGCCGGGACCGCCGGCGACCTTGACCGTGGTCAGCAGCAGGCGACCCGTCGACTCGTACGTGCGCTCGCCGTCGATCGAGATCAGCGGCGTCCCGTCCTGCGCGCCGAGGGTGTCGCGCGTGGGTCCAGGCATGCTCACCGCGTACGGCAGCGGGAGGGCGGCGGCGACCGCGAGGAGCAACGTCGTGAGCACGGTCGCGACCGACGCGGTGATCGCGCGGGGCGTGATGGGCGCGGCCTCCGGCTCGCGCAGCCCGTCGGGGAGCAGGGCGACCGGCGTGGACGTCGCGTCGGGCCCGCGCTGCGCGCCCGGCTCGGTCGGGAGAGTCACGCGAACATCATCCCCGACGCGGGCGCGCGGGCGGCACCACGTCCGCCGGACGTCCGTGCGGCACCTCCCGACCCGCCGCGCGGGATCCCCGGCCGTCCGCCACGGGTCAGCCGTAGCGCCGCGACCGCGCCTGACGCCACACCGCGGCGGTGCCCAGCAGGGCGACGGCGGCGCCCGCCGCGCCGAGGGCGACGTCGCGTCCGTCCACCTGCCGTCCGC
>NZ_JACVQL010000200.1 GCF_019733465.1 Actinotalea ferrariae
GGCCGGCAGCGGCGTCCCGCCGTGCCCGCGCGCGTCCACGGTGAGCACGGCGCGCTCCGCGGCCCAGCCGGCGAGCACCGGCTCCCAGCACGCGCCGGAGTCGGTGACGCCGTGGAGCGCCACGACCGGCACGCGGTCGCCCCGCAGCTCGCCGTACAGCGCCCACGCCACCGGCCCCTCGGCCGTCGTCGTGATCCCGTGCCGGACGTCAGCCTCCACCGTGCCCCGCTCCGTCACGCCCCGCTCCGCCACGTACCGATCCACCGCGCCCCGCTCCGCCATGCCTTGCTCCGCCGCGCCGGAGCGCTCCTCCGACGACCCCACGCTCAGCGGGCCGTGCCGTCGACCGCGTGCTCCTCGATGGCCGCGATCTCGTCGTCGGTCAGCGCGGGCGCCTGCAGGGAGGCCACGTTGTCCTCGAGCTGCGCCACGCTGCTCGCGCCGATGAGCGCGGAGGTCACGCGCTGGTCGCGCAGCACCCACGACAGCGCCAGCTGCGCGAGGCTCTGCCCACGCGCTGCCGCGATGCCGTTCAACGCGCGGGCCCGGGCGAGGTACGTCTCGGAGATGCGCTCGGGCTTGAGGAAGTGCCCGACCGCGGCGCGGGAGTCCTCGGGGACCTCGCCCGAGAGGTACCGGTCGGTCAGCAGGCCCTGCGCGAGCGGCGAGAAGACGATCGTCCCGACGCCGAGCTCGCCCACGACGTCGAGGAGGGTCTCGGACTCCCCCTCCGCCACCATCTCGACGTGCCGGTTGAACATCGAGTACGAGGGCTGGTGGATGAGCAGCGGCGTCCCGAGCTCGCCGAGGATCCGCGCGGCCTCGCGCGTCTGCGACGGCGAGTAGTTCGAGACGCCGGCGTAGAGCGCCCTGCCGCTGGTCACCGCGGTGTGCAGCGCGCCCATCGTCTCCTCGAGCGGCGTCGACGGGTCGAACCGGTGCGAGTAGAAGATGTCGACGTACGGCAGCCCCATCCGCGCGAGGGACTGGTCGAGCGACGAGAGCAGGTACTTGCGCGAGCCGCCGTCGCCGTACGGGCCCGGCCACATGTCGTAGCCCGCCTTGCTCGAGATGACGAGCTCGTCGCGGTACGGCCGCAGGTCACGCGCGAGCACCTGGCCGAACGCCTCCTCGGCGGCGCCCGGCGGCGGGCCGTAGTTGTTCGCCAGGTCGATGTGCGTGACGCCCAGGTCGAACGCGCGCAGCAGGATGGCGCGCTGGCTCTCGAAGGTCTTGGTGTGCCCGAAGTTGTGCCACAGCCCGAGCGAGAGGGCGGGCAGGTCGAGGCCGCTGCGCCCGGTGCGGCGGTACGTCATCGTGTCGTAGCGGTCGTCGGCGGCGCGGTGGGGTGCGGTCATGAGGTCACGCTAGCGGCGGCCACCGACAACCACGCGGCCGGTCCGCACGGGGGCCGCGGTCGTCCGCACGGGGGCCGCCGCCGCACCGCTGCGCGACCCCACCGCGTCGCCTGCCAGACTGCCCCGGTGCTCCACGTCATGTTCTACGAGCCCCGGATCGCGGGGAACACGGGCAGCGCGATCCGGACCTCGGCCGCGACCGGCGCCGCCCTGCACCTCGTCGAGCCGCTCGGCTTCGACCTCTCCGAGCCCAAGCTGCGCCGCGCCGGCCTCGACTACCACGACCTCGCGCACGTCGTCGTGCACCCGGACCTCGAGACCGCGCTCGACGCCCTGCCGACGAGCCGCGTGCTCGCCTTCACGACGCACGCCACCCGGCGCTTCACCGACGTCGAGTACCGGGACGACGACGTCCTGCTCTTCGGCCCCGAGCCCACCGGCCTGCCCGACGACGTCCTCGCGCACCCGCGGGTGACCGCCCAGCTACGGATCCCCATGCTTCCCAGCCGGCGCTCGCTCAACCTCTCGAACTCGGCCGCCGTCGCCGCGTACGAGGCCTGGCGCCAGCTCGGCTTCCCGGGAGCCGTCTGACGCGCCGCACACCGCCCGGGAGGGAGCCGGCTCAGCCGGCGCTGCCGGGCACGCCGCCGTCGGTGAGCGGCACCGGACCGCCGTCGTACGGCACCACCGGACCGGTCGTGTTGTCGGTCAGGAACGGGGTGCCGACGTAGACCTGCTCCCCGCCCCTCACGACGTTCACCTGGGCGCCGCTGTAGGCGACGTTGGAGTCGCCGAGGGAGAGCGGGACGCGCCCGTTGCCGAGCAGCTCGCCGCTGCGGACGGCCGCCAGGAGGCTCTCGCGCGTCGGGTCCGCGCCCGCGGCCGCGAGCGCCTCGGCGAACAGGTAGGCGACGGACATGCCGTAGACGACCATGCCGTCGAACGGCATCTCGGGCATGTACTCGGCGTGGACCTGGCGGAACAGCGCGGTCCACTCGTCGCCGACGGTGTCGTGCGGCGGCAGGTAGTTGGCGCTGGTGTAGCCCTCGAGGAGCATCGGACCGGTCTCGCCGAGGTAGGACGAGACGGTCCGGTAGTCACCGCCCGTGCTGCTCACGATCCACTGCGGGAAGTAGCCCATCTGCGCCGCGGTGCCCACGGTGATGGCACTGAACGCGTTGATCGCGGCGAGGTAGACGACCTCGCACCCGGTCGCCTTGAGGGCGGCGACCTGCGCCGTGAGGTCCTGGGTCGCGACGGAGTACGTCTGCTCGGTCGCGAGAGCGCCCTCGCCGAGGACCTGGACCAGGCCGGTGCGGAAGCCCTGGCCGAGGTCGTCGCCCTGGCCGAGGAAGCAGCTCGTCGCGCCGGGGTAGGTCTGCTCGCCATGCGTCGCGAGGATCTTCGCCTCGACGGCGTAGTCGATGTTGTAGCCGAACGTGTTCGGGTACGCCTCGGGCTGGTTGAACATCGAGCTCCCGGACGCGACGAACAGGTCGGGCACCTCCTCGAGGTGCAGGTACTCGAGGATCGACCCGTGCGTCGCGGTGCCCAGGCCGTTGAGCATCGCGAAGACCTGCTGGTTCTCGACCAGCTCGACGGCGACCGTCGGCGTCGTGCCCGGGTTGTAGCCGTCGTCCATGACGATGTAGCGGATCTGCCGGCCGTTGATCCCGCCGTTCGCGTTGATGTGCGCGAAGTAGGCGCTCGTGGCGGTGGCGATGGTCGCGTAGCCCTCGGCCGCGGGCCCGGTGAGCGGGTGGTGGCTGCCGACGAGGACGACGTCGTCGCTCACGCCGGGCTGCGGCTCGGCGGACGCGCTCGCCTCCGGGGACGGTCCGCCGGCGCCCGGCAGCGAGCAGGCGGTCAGCGCGGTCAGGGCGGCGACGACGACGGCAGCCACGCCGGCGCGACGGCGTGCGGGGGGACGGCTCATGTCAACAGCTCTCGGTCCGTGGGGGGTCGGGGGACCGGTGTCGGGCCGTCCCCGCTGGGGGGTGGGGGAGCGAGCAGGACGGCACGGGCCCGGGATGATCGGAAAACTAGCAGGTGCGAGGATCTCCCGACGGCGGCCGGACGGATGAACAGATCCGGTTCGGACGGGTGAAATCGCTGGTCAGGGGCCGTTCATGATCGCGTCAACAGGCGTTCCGGATGGAGCCGCTCGTCGAGCGGAGGGTGCTCGAAGCCCGTCCGGAGCACCCAGCGCCAGGCATCGGCGACCGACTCCTCGACGGGTCGCGACGGCAGCCCGAGCTCGCGCGCACGTCCGGTCGCGACGTCCCACGCGGTGCGCGCGACGTCGTCGGGCAGCCAGAAGGGCAGGTCACGCCACGGCTCGACGCCCGCCTCGAGCAGCGCCGCCTCCGGCACCGGCACCGCCTCGGCCGGGTCGCCGCCCTCGGCCGCGACCGCGGCGCGGCACGCCTCGAGCATCCCGTGGAACGTCGTCATGCCGGCCGGGCCAGTCGCCGTTACCGGCCCGCCGACGCCGCGCTCGACCATGTCGAGCAGCCAGCCCGCGAGGTCGCGCACGTCGACGAACGCGACCGGGACGTCGTGCTCCGGGACCGCGACGCGCTCCTCGGTGGCGAACCGGTGGATCCACGACGTCAGCCGCCGGGTCCGGTCGCCCGGGCCGATGATGAGGCCGGCCCGCGCGAGCAGCACGCGGTCGTCGAGGGCCGCCCGCAGGACGCGCTCGCTCTCCGCCTTCATGGGCCCGTACTCGCCGACGTCGGCGTCGGGCCCGAAGGTGGGGTCCGACTCGTCCCGGACCGGCCCGGGCGGCCAGTCGCGGTACGCGCTCACGCTGCTGACGTACGCGTACGCCGGCACGTCCCCGAGCACCTCGGCCGCCGCGAGCGCGCCCGCGACGCTGTACCCGCACGTGTCGACGACGGCGTCCGGCCGCGGCACGTCGACGAGCGCGGTGCGCAGCGAGTCGACGTCGTCCCGGTCGGCGTGGACCGCGCGCACACCCGCGGGCAGGTCCCCCGGGGTGCGGCTGAGGCCGACGACCTCGTGCCCGCGTGCGGCCGCCTCCCGCACGACCGCGCCGCTGAGGAACCCCGTCGCACCGAGCGTCAGCACTCTCATGGCGCAGAGTCTGGCGTCCGACGGGCCGCCGGCGGTACCCCTGGGCGTGGCCGGCGCACCCGGCCGCGCCTGGCGCGCCGGGCCCACCAGGTGACGGGAGCCGCGCCCGCTGCCACGCTCGGTGCATGCAGCGCTCCGACGTGGTTCGCCAGGCAGGGGTCCTCGTGCTCGCGCTCGTCGCGACGGCCGGGGCCTTCCTCGGCTCGGGCGCCCTGGGCGGCACGCCGATCGCGGAGGCGGCCGACGGCGCGCTCTCGGCCTCGGCCACACCCGTCGCGCCCGGCTCCCCCGCCTTCTCGATCTGGTCCGTCATCTACACGGGGCTGCTGGCGTACGCGGTGTGGCAGGCCCTGCCCGCGCAGCGCGAGGACGCCCGCCAGCGCCGCATGGGCTGGCTCGCCGCCGCCTCGATGCTGCTCAACGCGGCGTGGATCGGCGTCGTGCAGCTCGGCGTGCTGTGGCTGAGCGTCGCCGTCATCGTGGCGCTGCTCGTGGTGCTCGTGCTCGTCCTGCGGATCTGCATCGCCGTCCCGCGCCGCTCGCTGCTCGAGGCGCTCGTGGTCGACGGCACCTTCGGCCTCTACCTCGGCTGGGTGACGATCGCGACGATCGCCAACACGGCGGCGGCCCTCGCGGCGTCCGACGTCGGCCCCCTCGGCCTCGGCCCCACGCTGTGGTCCGTCGTCCTGCTCATCACTGCCGCGCTCATCGGCCTCGCGTTCGCGCTGCAGACGGGCGGCCGCCTGGCCTTCGCGCTCGCGCTCGCCTGGGGGCTCGCCTGGGTGGCGATCGCCCGGACCACGGACGAGCCGCGCGACATCCCGGTAGCCGCCGCGGCGGCCTGCGCGTCCGTCGTCACGCTCGGCTCGGCCGTCGTCGTCCGCGTCCGCGACCTGGTGGCCGCCCGCCGCGAGGGGCGCACGGCGCCGACGGCGGCAGCGGTCCCCGACTGACGACGGCAGACGTCAGGCGCCGTCCGCCGCCCGCTCCTCGGCCGGCCGGCCGCTGCCCTGACGGTCCGCCTCCACCAGCACGCCCTCGCGGACCCAGCCGCGCAGAGGCGGCGCCGTGGTCGCGCCGAAGGCGACGTTGACCTCGCCCGCGATCGTGAGGTCCTCGCCGTCGTGCGTCAGGCGGACGTCGGCGACGAACGGCGTCTCGAGCAGGCGGACGGTGAGCCGCAGGGCGCCGTGGTCGTCCACGGACGCCGCGCACGCGACCGGCTCGGGTCGCTCGGTCCCCCGCGCCGGGCGCCCCGGGAGGTCCCAGAGCATCGGCACCGCGTCGATCTGCCAGGTCCCGTACGCACCGGCCACGGTGGCGCCGCCGCCCGGGGCGTGGGCCGGACGGTCGAGGAACGTCCGCGGCGCCCGCGCGCTCCCGTCCGTCGCGACCGTGAGGAACGTGTGCCGGTCCCCCACGAACACGCGCAGCGCGCTCACGCCGAACGGGTTCGGGTCGACGACGACGCCGAGCCCGCCGTCCGGGCTGCCGGCGCGCCAGGGGCCCGCGTGCGGCGGCCGGCCGAGCGGCGGCT
>NZ_JACVQL010000201.1 GCF_019733465.1 Actinotalea ferrariae
CGTCGAGCCCTACCGCACGCCCGACCGGTGGTTCGCGGCGGCGCACGCCGAGGGCCGAGGCGTCGAGCTCGAGCTCCTCGCGATCGAGACCGCGCTGGACGGCGCGCGCGGCCTGGCCGGGGAGATCGACCTGTCCGTCAACGCGTCGCCCGCGACCCTCGGCGACGCGCGCCTGCATGCGCTGCTCACGAGCGTCGGGCGCCGCGTCGTCATCGAGATCACCGAGCACGCGGTGATCGAGGACTACCCGTTGCTCCAGGGCTCGGTCGCCCAGCTCCGCGCGCTCGGGGCGAAGATCGCCGTCGACGATGCCGGGGCCGGCTTCGCGAGCCTGCGTCACGTCGTCCAGCTCGCACCGGACACCATCAAGCTCGACATGTCGCTGACCCAGGACCTCGCCGCGAGCCCCCTCCGCCGTGCGCTCGCGGGCGCCCTCATCGAGTTCGCCCACACGTCCGGGGCGGATCTCGTCGTCGAGGGCATCGAGGAGCAGGCCGACCTGAGCGCCTGGTCCGGTCTCGGGGCCTACGCCGTCCAGGGCTACCTCGTGGGTCGGCCGGGTCCGCTGCCGGCGGCTCTCCTCAGCCCCGTGGTCGAGGCGCTCCACCGGGGTCGCCAGGGACCCGTGACGCGGTCCGCATGACCCACGAGTGGTCGCCCGAGCGCGAGATCGGGCCCGACCTCGCCGCACGCGTCATCGGCGAGCAGTTCCCCGAGCTCGCCGGCCTGCCGGTCCGGGCCTTCGACGCCGGCTGGGACAACGCGGTGCTCGCCGTGGGCGACGACTGGCTGTTCCGCTTCGTCCACCGGGCGATCGCCCTGCGCGGAGCACGACACGAGGTCGCCGTGCTGCGCCACCTCGCCGACCGCTTCCCCGTGCCCATCCCCTACCCGCGCTACCTGGGCGCCCCGACGGACGAGGTGCCCTGGCCCTTCTGGGGCACGCGGGCGCTGCCGGGCGTCGAGCTCGCGCACGCGGGCCTCGCTGACGGCGACCGCGTGCCGCTCGCCCGCGCCGTGGGCGGGTTCCTGCGCGAGCTGCACGCACCCGCTCTCGCGCAGGGGACCTCCGCGGCACTCGCGGCCGACGGGCTCAGCCTCCTGGTCGACCCCAACCGCCGGAGCGAGCCCGACGTGGTCGCCGAGCGCGCACGGGGCGCCCTCGACCAGCTCGCCGCGCTGGGCTGGCACGAGCCCGCGGACGTCGACGCCGTCCTGTCCGAGGCCCGGCGCGTCGGCCCGGCCGATCCCGCGGACGCCGTCCTCGTGCACGGCGACCTGCACGTCCGGCACCTCCTGGTGGCCGACGGCGCGCCCACGGGAGTCATCGACTGGGGCGACACCGCCCTGGCCGACCCGTGCGTCGACCTCATGATCGGCTTCGCGGCCTTCGACGGGGCGGCCCGTGCCGCCTTCCTCGACGCGTACGGACCGGTCACCCCGGACCGCGAGCTCCGCGCACGCGCGGTCGCGATCCGCGTCACCGCGAGCCTCGCGCACTCCGCGGCCGTCGAGGGGCTCGAGGCGGTCCGGCGCGAGGCGCTCGCGGCGATCGCCCGCGCCACTCGCTGACGGCGCACGGCGGCGGTGCGGGCGGACCGGGGGGTGAGCGGATCGGCTGAGGACCCGGGCGGTCAGTCCTGAGGCGCGAGCAGGAACCCGGTCCCCTCGGCCGACGTCGCGGCGTCGAGCTGCTGGTCCGCGAGGATCGTCGACGTCCTCGGCTCGACGAACACGCGCGCCCCGTCCACCTCGACGACCTCGTCGCCGTCGGCCGGTGCTGCCGCGAGGGAGACCTCGAAGGCGCCCGCGCGCTCGGGCGACTCGGCGATCCGCAGGCCGCCCTGCGGCGACAGGTGCGCGCGCCGCGTGACGTCGCGGACGGCATGACGCGCGTTGGCGCTGAGCGTGAGCATGGACGGCACCTCCCCCGGCGCCGTTCCGCGGACGCCGCACCGACCACCGTCGCGGCGTCCGGCTCGCCCCGCAACCGGATGGGTCCGCTCCACGTCGTACCGATGCGGTCGTACCGATTCGACCGTCGATGCGGCCGGTGGGACAGTGGCATCCCCCGTCCCCCCTGGAGGTTCGCATGGCCCTCGTCCTCGTCACCGGCTCGTCCGACGGCATCGGCCTCGAGACGGCGCGCCAGCTGCTCGCCGCGGGGCACGACGTCGTCGGGCACGCACGCTCCGAGCAGCGCGCGGCCGACCTGCGCGGCGCCGTCGCGGGCCTGCGCGAGGTCGTCGTCGGCGACCTCACGTCGCTCGCCGAGACGCGCGCGCTGGCCGAGGCGGCGAGCGCCGCAGGACCGTTCGACGCCGTCGTCCACAACGCGGGCGTCGGCGGCGGCGTGCCCACGCGGACCCTCACCGAGGACGGCCTCGAGCGGATCTTCCAGGTCAACACCGTCGCGCCGTACGTGCTCACGGCGCTCATGCCGCGGCCCGCCCGCCTCGTCCACCTCACGTCGGGGCTCGAGGCGCAGGGGGTCGCGCGGCTCGACGACCTGCAGTGGGCCGACCGCCCCTGGGACGGCATGCAGGCCTACTCGGACTCGAAGCTGTACGACGTCATGCTCGCGTTCGCCGTCGCGCGCCGGTGGCCCGACGTCCTGAGCACGGCGGTCGACCCGGGCTGGATCAAGACCAAGCTCGGCGGCCCCGACGCATGGGACGAGGTCGCCGAGGGCGCCGCCACGCAGGTGTGGCTCGCGACCTCCGACGACGACGCCGCCCGCGTCACCGGCCGCTACCTCAAGCGCTTCGAGGTCCTCGACGCGAACCCGCAGGCCTCCGACGTCGACCTCCAGGAGCGCCTGCTCGAGCGCCTCGCCGAGCTGACGGGCGTCACGCTGCCGGACTGAGGCCTGACGGCACGCCCGCCCCCGGCGCCGCCCCGCGCGTCAGGGCCGGCGCGTCAGGGCCGGTCCGGGGACGCCGGGCCCGGTCGGTCCGGACGAGCGTCGTCGTCGCCGTCCGCCGGCACCGCCGGCACCGCACCCGACGCCGTCTGCTCGCGCTCGGCGATGACGTCGATGCCCGGCCCGGCGAAGGCCTTGGACCGCTCGATCGCCGGCAGGCTGCCCGTGAACAGGCGCGAGTCCTTCTTGGGGTCCAGCCGGACGGTGTCGTCCGCGGTCGGGTGGGCGTCCGGAGAGCCCGCAGGCAGCGGCGCGGTCGCCGGCCCCGCTCCCTCTGCGGCGCCGTCCGAGGGCCGACCCGGCCGCACCGGGCTCGCCGACCCGCCGTCGGCGACGGGCTGCTCACGCCGGGGCACGCGCCGCACCGGCCGCTCGTCGCCCACCGGGCCCGACTGCTCCCACCGGCTGCGCGGCAGCGCCTCGGGGTGGTGGCTCCGCAGCCACTCGACGAGTCCTTCGCGGACCTCGCACCGCAGGTCGAACAGGGTCGGTGCGTCCGCCGCGCTCGCCAGGGCACGCACCCGGACGAAGCCGCCGACGGCCTCGGTGACCTGCAGGATCCCGACCCGGTGGTCCCACAGCCCGCTCTCGTTGAGCAGCCGCGTGAGCTCGGCACGCATCTCGGCGACCGGGACGTCCCAGTCGAGGTCGAGCTCGACCGTGCCGAGCAGGTCCGCCGCGCGCCGTGTCCAGTTCTCGAACGGGGTCGTCGTGAAGAACGTGGACGGCAGGATCAGCCGGCGGTCGTCCCACACGTGCACGACGACGTACGTCATCGTGATCTCCTCGATCCGTCCCCACTGCCCCTCGACGACGACGACGTCGTCCACGCGGATCGCGTCGGTGAAGGCGAGCTGGAGGCCCGCGAAGACGTTGGCGAGCGACGTCTGCGCCGCGAGGCCGGCGACCACCGACAGGAGCCCGGCCGAGGCCAGCAGGCCCGCGCCGGCGGCACGCGCGCCCTCGAACGTGAGCAGCACGCCCGCCACGGCGCAGACCACGAGCACGGCGACCGTGAGGCGGCGCAGGATCATGATCTGCGTGCGCACCCTGCGGGCGTGGCGGTTGTCCGGGACGTCGAGCCGGTAGCGCGCGGTCGCGGCGTCCTCGACGACGAACGCGAGCGCACCGATCAGCCAGGCGGCGCCGACGATCAGCGCGATCAGCAGCACGTGCTCGACGGTCGGACGCCAGGCCGGGCCGTCTGGCGGGGGGTCCGTCACGAACCGCAGCGCGAGCCAGACGAACGCGACGACGAGCACGGCGCGGAGCGGGCGGCGCGCGCGCCGGGAGAGGTTCTCCGCGAGCCACGTCCGGCGGCCGACGGCCCTGACCACCGCGGCGAGCACCTCCGCCACCACGAGCGCGAGGATGAGCGCGCCCGCGATGGCGAGGACGACGAGCGGCGCGGGTGCCGTGCCGCGATCGGTGACGTCGGTCCCGGCCAGGTCCGTCGCCAGGTGCTGCGCGGGCAGCGTGAGCATCAGGTCGTTCAGTCGGGGGATCACCCGACCAGGCTAGGACGAAGCGGACCCGGCGCCCACGGTCCCCCGAGCCGAGGTGACCTCGCGCGCGTCACCCGATCGGGCGCGTTGATCGACTCGACATGCGGGGTCAGTCGACCGGGTCTAGCGTCCCTGCCGAGGGTCAGCACCCACAGGAAAGATCCAGCAACGGAGGTCAGCCATGGGAATCGGCTCCATCATCGCCGCGATCGTCGTCGGCATCATCATCGGGCTGCTCGGGCGCCTCGTCGCCCCCGGCAAGCAGAACATCTCGCTCCTGGTCACCGTGATCGTCGGCATCATCGCCGCGCTGCTCGGCACGTGGATCGCCGGCGCACTCCTCGGCACCGAGGACACGCCCGGGATCGACTGGATCGAGCTCGTCATCCAGGTCGTGCTCGCCGCGATCGGCGTGACGATCGCCGCCAACATGCTGGGTCGTCGTCGTCGCGTCTGACGCGTCGCCCGGCGGTACCGGTGCCCGGTGGTCCTCGGACCACCGGGCACCGTCGTCTGTACGGCCGTCCGCGGTGTGGCGACGCACAACCCGATGTTCGGTTTTGTTGAAGTCTGAGTGATGGTGTGGGTACGCTGGCGGCATGACCTGGCTCGTGACCGGCGGCGCCGGCTACATCGGATCCCACGTGGTGCACGCGTTCCTCGACGCCGGGCTCGAGGCGGTCGTCGTCGACGACCTCTCGAGCGGGCACGAGCAGTTCGTGCCCGCCGGCGTCCCGCTGGTGCGCACGAGCATCCTCGACACCGACGGCGTCCTCCGAGCCCTGCGCGAGCACGCGGTGACCGGCGTCGTGCACCTCGCCGGGTTCAAGTACGCGGGCGTGAGCGTCCAGCGCCCGCTGCACACGTACGAGCAGAACGTCACCGGCACGGCGCAGCTGCTGCACGCCATGGCCGAGGCCGGCGTCGCCTCGATCGTCTTCTCCTCGAGCGCCGCCGTCTACGGGACGCCGCACACCGACCTCGTCACCGAGCAGACCGCGCCCGCGCCCGAGTCGCCGTACGGCGAGAGCAAGCTCATCGGCGAGTGGCTCCTGCGGGACCAGGCGCGTGCGACCGCGGACGGCCCCTCGCCCCTGCGGCACACGTCGCTGCGCTACTTCAACGTGGTCGGGTCGGGCCGCGAGGAGCTCTACGACACGAGCCCGCACAACCTGTTCCCGCTCGTCCTCGACGCCCTGGTCGCCGGCCGGACGCCCCGCATCTACGGCGACGACTACGACACCCCGGACGGCACCTGCGTGCGCGACTACGTCCACGTGGCCGACCTCGCGACGTCCCACGTCGCCGCGGCCCGCGCGCTCGCGGAGGGCCGCGAGCTGGAGCCCGTCTACAACCTCGGCAGCGGCGACGGCGTCTCGGTGCGGGAGATCATGACCGCGATGGCCGACGTCACGGGCATCGCCTTCGAGCCGGAGATCGCCGCCCGCCGCCCGGGCGACCCGGCACGCATCGTCGCGTCGGGCGAGCTCGCCGCGCGGGACCTGGACTGGCGCATGCGGCACTCGCTCACCGAGATGGTCGCGAGCGCGTGGCAGGCGCGCCAGGCCCACGCCTGACCGTCGCGACCGTCGGACCGGCTCGGCCCGCCCCGCTCACCCGAGCGCGCGCAGCGCGTCGAGCCGGCTCGCCGCCTCCTCCAGCGTGGGCAGGGAGCCCGCGTAGATGCCGCTCTCGCGCGGCCAGTGCACGACGACGTCGGTGAAGCCGAGCGCGGCGGCGCGCGCGACCCCCTCCTCCAGGACCGCGACGGACTCGAGCGAGAAGACCGGCGCCGCGTCGATGTTGAGGTAGCGGTCGATCGTCGCCGGGTCCCGGCCCGCGTCGCGCGCCGCGGCCTCGAAGCGCTCCACGAGCGCCGCGAGCCCCCGCCACCACGCCTCCACCTCGGCGTCCCGCCCGACCACGCCCTCGCCCGTGCCGAGGTCCGTCGGACCGTAGGTGGCCCAGCCCTGGCCGTACCGCGCCGCGACCCGCAGCGCCCGCGGCCCGTTGGCCGCGACGACGAACGGCACGCGCGGGCTCTGCACGCACCCGGGGTGCATGCGGGCGCCGTGCGCCTCGAAGTGCTGACCCGTCCACTCCGTGACCGGCTGGGTGAGCAACGTGTCGAGCAGGCCGACGAACTCCTCGAACCGCTCGGCGCGCACGCGGGGTGTGACGGGCGGACCGAGGACCTCGGCGTCGAAGCCCGTACCCCCCGCGCCGACGCCGAGCACCAGCCGGCCGCCGCTGATGTCGTCCAGCCCCATGACGTCCTTCGCGAACGGCACGGGATGGCGGAAGTTCGGGCTCGCGACCCACGTGCCCAGGCGGACCCGCTCGGTGACGGCCGCGGCCGCCGCCAGCAGCGGGACCGTGGCGAACCAGGGCTCGTCCGCGAGCGTGCGCCACGCCAGGTGGTCGTACGTCCAGACGTGGTCGAACCCGTACTCCTCCGCGCGCCGCCAGCGCTCGCGGTCCACCGCCCAGCGGTGCTGCGGCAGCAGCACGATCCCGATCCGCATCCGGCCCTCCGTCGTCGTGTGGTCGTCCTGTGGTCGTCGTCGCGCTGGTCAGGACCAGCCGAGCTCGTGCAGGCGCTCGTCGTCGATGCCGAAGTGGTGCGCGACCTCGTGCACCACCGTGACAGCGACCTCCGACACGACCTCGTCCGCCGTCGCGCACACGGCGAGCGTCGGGTTCCGGTAGATCGTGATGCGGTCGGGCAGCGAGCCGGCCGCCCACCACCCGTCGCGCTCGGTGAGCGCCACGCCCTCGTACAGGCCGAGCAGGTCCGGGTCGTCCGCGGGCGCGTCGTCCTCGACGAGCACGACGACGTTGTCCATCTGGTCGGCCAGCTCGTCCGGGATGAGGTCGAGGGCGTCGCGCACCGCGTCCTCGAACTCGGCCCGCGTCATCTCCACCACGGGCCCATCATCGCGCGGTCGCGCACCCCGCAGGGACAGCGCGCCGAGCACGGCGGGACGCCCCCGGCGAGGCCGCTTTGGAGATACTCCCGCCCTCCCGTATGCTTTCCGAGGTCTTACGACGCTTCGACGTCACGGGCGTCCGACGTGACACGGGCCCCCATCGTCTAGCGGCCTAGGACCCCGCCCTTTCACGGCGGTAGCACGGGTTCGAATCCCGTTGGGGGTACGGCCCGGGCACGAAGAGCAGTTCGCAGGATCGCAGTTCAGCAGCACACGCAGTCAGCAGGACCTTGTCTCACCACAAGGCCCCGTAGCGCAGTTGGTTAGCGCGCCGCCCTGTCACGGCGGAGGTCGCGGGTTCAAGTCCCGTCGGGGTCGCTCGTCATCCGCCCGGTCAGCAGACCGGGCGGAGGCAGATCAGGGCCACTTAGCTCAGTTGGTAGAGCGTTCGACTGAAAATCGAAAGGTCGGCAGTTCGACCCTGCCAGTGGCCACACCGCACTCACGCCCCGTCCGCGCCCCCGCCGACGGGGCGTCGTCGTCCCCGGGTCGTTCGACCCTCGCGCACGACGCGGCCGGAAAAGCCGTCGCGCTCCCGCTCCCCAGGGGACACGCTCGCATCGTGACCACCCTTCCCGTCCCCAGCAGCGCCGGCACCACCGCCGCTGTCACGAACGATCCGGCCACGAATGATCAGGCCACGACCGACCCGGCCGCGACCGGTCCCGGCGCCCCCGCCATCGCCGACGGCCCGTCCGGCGTCGAGATCGTCGAGGTCCTGGCCGCCGAGCTGGACAGCCCCGACGCCTGGGCCATCCACGGCACAGTGCTCCTCGAGCGCGCGACCCACCTCGACACGGTGGGCGACACCGACCTGGCGCTCGACGCCGGCACGACCAGGGCGACCCTGCTCGACCCGTACCGGCGCATGCGCCGCTTCGTCGCCGTGCGTGACGCGAGCCGGAGCCCGGAGTCCGTCGTCGGACGCGCGATGGTCGCCCTGCCCCAGGTCGGCAACGCGCACGTCGCGCAGGTGTACGTGGGCGTGCACCCGGAGTGGCGCGGGCGCGGTATCGGCTCGGCGCTGTGGGACGCCGTCGTGGCTCTCGCACGCGAGGCCGGCCGCACCGTGCTCCACGCCGACGCCGAGTTCTCCCCGGAGCCGCCGCCCGGCCCCGGCGCGCTCGAGGCACCGACCGGGAGCGGGCGCATCCCCGCCGACCACCCCTCGACGCGGTTCCTCCTCGCGCGCGGCATGCGCCTCGAGCAGGTCGCGCGGCACTCCGTGCTGGACCTGCCCGTTCCGCCGGAGCACCTGCGCTCGCTGCACGACGACGCCGCGGCCGCGGCGGGCGACGCGTACCGCGTGCACGTGTGGCACGACGAGGTGCCCGACCGCTGGGTCGACGACGTCGCGAGGCTCGAGACGCGGATGAGCACCGACGCGCCGTCGGGCGACCTCGACGTCACCGAGGACCCGTGGGACGCGGCGCGCGTGCGCTCCGCCGAGGAGCAGATCCACGAGCGCGGCCAGCGCTACGTCCTCGCCGCGGCCGAGCACGTCGCGACAGGGACCCTCGCCGGCTTCTCGATGGTCACCTACCCCGAGGCCGACGCCGACGCCGAGGGGGACGACAGCCGACCCGCGTTCCAGGAGGACACCCTGGTGCTGCGCGAGCACCGTGGGCACCGCCTCGGGATGCTCGTGAAGACCAGCATGCTGGCCGAGCTCGACCGCCGGTCACCGCGGACCCGACGGCTGCACACCTGGAACGCCGAGGAGAACGCGCCGATGCTCGCGATCAACGTCGCGCTCGGCTTCCGCCCCGCCGGGGTCGACGCCGAGTGGGAGGGCCGTCTCTGATCGCCTCCCGCCTCCCCGCGAGAGTCGTCGTGACGACGAGGGTGCGCCCAGGGGGCGCGTGCAGAACAATGTCATCGGACGCAGGCCGCCGTGACGGCTCCCGACGACGAAGGACGTGGTGAGGTGGCTAGCACGCAGACGCGACCGGATGCTCGGCCGAGCATCGGGGAGCTGGTCAGCACCCTGTCCGAGAAGCTCTCACAGCTGGTGCGGGACGAGATCCGGCTGGCCAAGGCCGAGGTCGCCGCCAAGGCGAAGCACGCCGGCACGGGCGCCGGCCTGTTCGCCGGAGCGGCGCTCTTCGGCTTCTTCGGTCTCGCGGCGCTCATCACGACGGCGATCCTGGGCCTCGCCAACGTGGTGGACCCG
>NZ_JACVQL010000202.1 GCF_019733465.1 Actinotalea ferrariae
GCACGGGCCCAGGCGTCGGCGGCGTCGTGCGCCCGGCGGGCGCGCTCACCGGGCCCAGGCGACCGCGGCCGTCCGCAGGCCCTCGGGCGCGGCGCCCGGGTCGTGACCGACGTCGGCGATGCGGTTGTCCGCGTCGACGTGCACCACGTGCGGGCTGTACGTGCGGGCGTCGGCGTCGGGCATCTGCGCGTAGGCGATGAGGATGACGACGTCGCCCGGGTGCACGAGGTGCGCGGCGGCGCCGTTGACGCAGACGACGCCCGAGCCCGGCTCGCCGTTGATCGCGTAGGTGGTCAGGCGCGCGCCGTTGGTGACGTCGACGACGTCGACCTGCTGACCGGGGAGGATGTCGGCGGCCTCGAGCAGCGTCGCGTCGACCGTCACCGACCCGACGTAGTCGAGGTCCGCGGCCGTCACGGTCGCGCGGTGGATCTTGCCCGTCATCATCGTCCGGAGCCAGCTGCCGGTCATCGCCCCTCCAGGGTGAGCACCACGTTGTCGATCAGCCGCGTCGACCCGACGCGTGCTGCCACGGCGAGCACGGCGCGGCCGGTGCGGTCCGCGGGCACGTCGGTCGCCGTGTCGTCGACGAGCGCGACGTAGTCCACCACGACCCCCGGCTCGGAGCCGAGGACGTCCGCCGCGGCCCGCCGGACCTCGTCCGCCGGTGCGCCGTCCTCAGCGGCCGCCTGTGCGGCGCGGAGTGACCTGTTCAACGCCCGCGCGGCGCGGCGTTGTTCCGCGTCGAGGTACGCGTTGCGCGAGGACAGCGCGACGCCGTCCTCGTCGCGGACCGTCTCGACGGCGACGACCTCGACCGGCACGTCGAGGTCCGCGACCATCCCCCGCACCGCCATGAGCTGCTGCGCGTCCTTCTGCCCGAACAGCGCGACGTCGGGCCGGACGAGGTGCATGAGCTTGAGCACGACGGTCAGGACGCCGTCGAAGTGGCCGGGCCGGTGGGCGCCCTCGAGCCGCTCGCCCAGGGCGCCGGCGCTCACGCGGACGACGGGATCGCCCGCCGGGTACATCTCCTCGACGCCCGGCGCGAAGACGACGTCGGCCCCGGCACCCGCGAGGAGCGCGAGGTCGCCCTCGAGGTCGCGCGGGTAGCGGTCGAGGTCCTCGCTCGGACCGAACTGCAGCGGGTTGACGAAGATCGTCACGACCACCTGGTCCGCGCGCTCCCGCGCGGCGCGCACGAGCGCGAGGTGCCCCTCGTGCAGCGCACCCATGGTCATCACGACGGCACGACGCGCGCGCGCACCGGTGCCCGGGGCGGCGTCGAGCGCCTCGGCCAGCTGGGTGCGCGTGCGCACCAGGCGCGGGGTGGTCATCGGTCCTCCGGGGTGGGGCCGAGGACGTCGAGGACGTCCTGCGCCTGGGTCGTGGTCAGCCGGCCGCCCGCGAGTGCGCGTGCGACCGCGCCGCGGGCGAGCGCACGGTACGTCGGAGCCACGTCGGCCGACGTCGGCTCGCGTCCGGCCAGTGCCGTGAGCTCGCGCAGGTGCGCGGCGACCGTGCCCGCGTCCCCGCGCACGACGGGGCCGGTGAGCGCACCGACGCCGCTCGCG
>NZ_JACVQL010000203.1 GCF_019733465.1 Actinotalea ferrariae
GTGCGGCGCCGCGCCGTCCCGCCCGCGCAGCACGACGCCGACCCCCGCGACGAGGGGTGCGAGCAGGACGACGCGGCCGAGCTTCGTGACGGTCGCGACGGCGAGCGCGGCAGCGGAGACGGCGCCCCCGGCGGCGACCACCTGCGCGACCTCGTGCACGCTCGCGCCGATCCAGAGCCCGGCGGCGTCGTCGTCCAACCCGAAGGCCCCCGCGAGCAGGGGCAGCGCGACGAGCGCGGCCGTGCCGAAGAGCGTCACGAGCGCGACGGCCGTCGCGGTGTCCTCCTCGTCCTCGCCGTCGGGGTCGACGACGGCGGACATGGCCGCGACGGCCGCGGCGCCGCAGATCGCGAACCCGGTCGCCACCAGGAGCGTCAGCCGCCGCGGCACCGCGAGCACGGGCCCCAGCAGCACGGTCGCGCCGAACGTCACCGCGACGGTGGCGAGGATGACGACGAGCCCGCGCGCGCCCAGGCCGAGCACCGCCGGGACGGAGAGCTGCAGCCCGAGCAGCACGACGCCGACTCGCAGCAGCCGCCGCGCCGACCACGCGAGCCCCGGCTGCACCGCCGGGCCGAGCGCCCCGAGGTTCTGCAGCACCGCCCCCGCGACGATCGCCACGACGAGGGCCGAGATCGGCGCGGCGCGCGCGACGAGCAGCGCCGGGACCGTCACCAGGACCACGAGCGCGAGCCCGGGCAGGAGACGACGCACGCGCCGAGTCTGCCGCACGGGGCCACGGCGGGCGCCGGCACAGCGGGTGGCCGCCCGAGGTGCGGACAAATGGTCGTGCGCCGGGCGCGGCGGCGCCGCCAGACTCGCCGCGTGCTGCCGCTGCGGGAGATCGACCGGTTCGCCCGGACCGTCGACGAGACCTGGCGGTCGCCCGTCGCCGACGCCGTGGCGGCCGCGTGGGGTCGTCCGCCGGGCGCCGCCCGCTGGTGGCGGTCGAGCGCGACGCACGTCGTGGTCCTCCCGGCCTCGGACGACGTGCCGCGCGCGTACCTCCGGTTCGCACCGGCCGACGTCGTCCCGCGCGAGTCCGTCGAGACGGTCGCCCGGCTCACGACGGCGCTCGTCGAGGACGGGCTGGCCATCGCGCCGCTCCTGCCGTCGGCGGACGGCGACGTCGTGACCGTCGCGACCGACCTCGGTCCCGTCCACGCGACGTGCGTGCTCGCGGCCCGAGGCAGCGAGCTCGACCTCGACGAGCTCACGGACGCGCGGGCGCGGACGTGGGGCGGCGTCGTGGCCGCGTTCCACGATGCCACCGACCGCGTCGCGGTGCTCGCCCCGGACGTCGTGCACGCGCTGCCGACCCTCGGCGCACGGCTCGCCGCCGCTGCCGAGACCCTCGCCGGCCTCGGCGACGTCGAGGCGGCGGTCGCGGCCCGGACCGTGGGGGACCGACTCGCGGGGCGCGACGACGGGCCCGGGACGACGACCGTGGTCCACGGCGATCTCGAGCTCGACAACCTTGCGTGGGACGGCGATGCCGTGACCGTGTTCGACCTCGACGAGGCGACCCGGGCACCGCACGCCGTCGACCTGGCGCACGCCCTGCGTGACCTCGTGGAGGCGGGCCGACCGCGTCCCGGGCTGCGCCGGCTCCACGAGGCCGTCGTCACGGGCTACCTCGCGCGGCGCCCGGCCCTCGAGCCGGAGCTGGCCGACCTGCCCCTCCTCCACGCGGCGCTCGCCGCCGTGAGCGCCGGCCGGGTCGCGAGCGTGCTGGCCGAGGGACTCGACCTGCCCGACGACGTGCTGCCCGACCTGCGGACGCGGCTCGCCGGGCTCCTGGCGGGCCATCGTCGCGACCTGCTCGCGGCGGTCGCACCGTGACGCGGTGCGGACGTCACCGTCGGCGCTCGGCGCACGGGGTGGAAGGATCACGGGTGAGATCTGGTGCAGGGGGTCAACCAGGGGTGTGGCCCGGCCGATGTAGTGGACGCTGCCCCGTCATGTCCGACGGGCGCGCTCGCAGGGCACCCTGCAGCAGCACCAGCACAGGAGGAACCAGATGCAGCCGACCCACGAGTCCGGACCGGGACTCCGCCTGGTCACCGACGACTCGACGGCGGACGCTCTGACGCTCACGACGTCGTTCCACGACCTCGACGAGTACGTAGCGCTCCCGCGCATGTCGGGCCTCGTGCTGTCGCCCGACGGCTCACGCCTCGTGACCCAGGTCGCGACCGTGAACCACGACGCGACGAAGGTCCACACCGCGCTGTGGGAGGTCTACCCCACGCGCGCGCGGCCCGCGCGGCGCCTCACGCGCTCGTCGCAGGGCGAGTCCGGCGCGGCGTTCACGCCCGACGGCGACCTGCTCTTCACGTCCTCGCGGCCCAACGCCGACGCCACGGACGACGCCGAGAAGCCGCTCGACAAGCCGGCCCTCTGGGTGCTGCCGGCCGGCGGTGGCGAGGCCCGCATCGTCGCGACGCGCCCCGGCGGCGTCCGCGGCGTGCGCACGGCCCGGTCCTCGGCCGCCGTCGTCTTCGCGACGGACATGCTCCCCGGCGCCACGAGCGGCACGGACGACGACCGCCTGCGCAAGCTCCGCAAGGACACCAAGGTCTCGGCGATCCTCCACGACGGGTACCCCGTCCGGTTCTGGGACCACGACCTCGGCCCGGACCAGCCGCACCTGCTCGGCTGGCACTTCAAGCCGGGCGACGACGTCGCGCGCTCGGTCGAGGTCGCGAGCCTGAGCGTCGAGCACCTCAAGGTCAGCGACCTCACGCCGCAGCCCGGCCACGCGCTGCGCGAGGCCGAGTACGACTTCAGCCCCGACGGCACGTTCGTGGTCTCGACGTGGCGCGTCGCCCAGGCGGCGGGCGCCTTCCGCACCGTGCTCGTCCGGATCGACATCGACAGCCAGCAGCGCACCGTCATCGTCGACGACCCCGACGCCGACCTCGACTCGCCCGTCATCTCGCCCGACGGCCGCGCGGTCGCCTACGTCCGCGAGTCGATCTCGACGCCGGACACGGCGCCCCGCCGCACGCTGCACCTCGTCCCGCTCGCCGCCCCCTCGGAGGACGGCGCGCCGGCGAAGCAGCAGCGCACGCACCAGATCGCCGCGCACTGGGACCGCTGGACGACGTGCCACCAGTGGCTGCCCGACGGCTCGGGCCTGCTCGTGGTCGCGGACCAGGACGGTCGCGCACCGGTGTTCCACGTCGACCTCGCGAGCGACCAGGTCACGCAGCTGACGCACGACGACTACACGTACTCCGACCTGCAGGTCGCGCCGGACGCGAGCGTCGTCTACGCCATGCGCGCGTCGTACCTCGCGCCGGCCCACCCGGTCCGGATCCACCTGGTCGACGAGGACGAGCACCGCACGCGCGGCACCGTGACCGTGCTGCGCGCGCCCGCGCCGCCGCCCACGCTGCCCGGCACGCTCACCGAGGTCCGCACCACGGCCGAGGACGGCCACGAGGTCCGCGGCTGGCTCGCGCTGCCCGACGGCAGCGGGCCCGAGAACCCGGCGCCCCTGCTGCTGTGGATCCACGGCGGCCCCCTCGGCTCGTGGAACACGTGGTCGTGGCGCTGGAACCCGTGGCTGATGGTCGCCCAGGGGTACGCGGTCCTCATGCCGGACCCGGCGCTGTCGACCGGGTACGGCCAGGAGTTCATCCAGCGCGGCTGGGGACGCTGGGGCGCGGAGCCCTACACCGACCTCATCGCGATCACGGACGCCACCGTCGCGCGCGAGGACATCGACGAGTCGCGCACGGCCGCCATGGGCGGGTCGTTCGGCGGCTACATGGCCAACTGGGTCGCGGGTCAGACCGACCGCTTCCAGGCGGTCGTCACGCACGCGAGCCTGTGGGCGCTCGACCAGTTCGGGCCCACGACGGACGTCGCGTTCTACTGGGCACGCGAGATGACGGCCGAGATGGCCGAGCGGTACTCGCCGCACCGCAACGTGGGGAACATCAAGACCCCCATGCTCGTGGTGCACGGGGACAAGGACTACCGGGTGCCCGTGGGCGAGGGCCTGCGGCTCTGGTACGAGCTGCTCTCGAGCTCCCAGCTCCCGGCCGACGACGAGGGCCGGACGCCGCACCGGTTCCTCTACTTCCCGGACGAGAACCACTGGGTGCTCAGCCCGCAGCACGCCAAGGTCTGGTACCAGGTGGTCACGGGCTTCCTGGCGCAGCACGTGCTCGGCGAGGACGCACCGATCCTCCCCGACACGCTCGGCTGACCGGCCCAAGGTCACGACCCCACGCCGGGGTCGCCGGTCCCGCTCCGCCTCCCTGGCCCCACCAGCGAGGTACTGCGGGCCGGCGACCCCGGCGTTCGTCGTCCGCGGACTTCACCCGGCGCGCCCCACCCGCCCGGCCCGCACGCATGTGAAGATCAAGTTCCCCTCCCACGCCCCCGCGTGGACCTCCCCCGCACGAAGGACCCCCGTGGCCCGCACTCTTCCCGTCCGCCTGCCCGCCCGCCTCACCACGACGGGGCTCGCGCTCACCGCGTTGCTCGCACCCGTCGCCGTGGCCTCGACCGCGAGCGCCGCGATCAGCCCGCACGCGAGCTGCGCCGACGTCGCCGCCGCCGTGCCCGGTGCAGCCGACGGCACGTACGCGATCACCGTCTTCGGCCAGACGCTCGACGTCTGGTGCGCGGACATGGCGGGCGCGCCGGTCGAGTACCTGAGCCTCGGCGCGGGCAACACGTCGCTCAACGGTGTCGGCGGCGACGTCTGGGGCAGCGACGTCGTGACGACGTACAGCCGCGTCCGGCTGCAGCTGCCCGCAGCGGCCGGTGAGCCCTTCACCGTGCTCCGCACCGATCGCCGCTTCTCCACGAGCACCGGCGTGCAGGCTCGTCCCGGGAGCACGACCGACTGGGTCGCGTTCGCGGGTGGAGGCAACTGCGGAGGCAATCCCGGTCGGGCCGAGGTGTCGTTCGCCGGCACGCCGTTCGCCGTCGAGGCCGCCGAGTTCGCTGTCTACGGCTGGGACGCCTCGGGTGCGGTGGCCCAGGTGACACCGCAGCAGCTGTCGATGTGGAGCGCCGGATGGTGCTCGAGCGTGGGCCCGGCGAACCCGAACCCGGGCCTGCCCTGGGAGACCGGGCACCCTGAGGTGTTCCCGCTGGTCTGGATCGGCGCCGTCGCGCCCGTCGTGACCGGGCCCGTCGACACGACGGTCGGCACGGGCGGCACCGCCACCTTCACGACGTCCGCGACGGGCGACGCGCCGCTCACGGTGCAGTGGCAGACGTCGTCCGACGGCGCGACGTGGTCCGATGTCCTGGGCGCGACGACCGGCACCCTCGAGCTCGTCGGCGTGACGTACGCCGACTCCGGGCGGCAGGTGCGCGCCGTGCACACGAACCCCGAGGGCTCCGTCACGAGCGCCGCCGCGACGCTGACGGTGCTCGCGTCGCTGCCCGTCTTCACGACCGACCCGCAGGACGCGTCGCTCCTCGTCGGCGACGACGTCACGTTGTCCGCCGCGGCCACGGGCGACCCCGCGCCGACGCTGCAGTGGCAGGCCTCCGAGGACGGCGGAACCACGTGGCTGCCGATCCCCGGCGAGACGGGCACCGACCTGGTCCTCGAGGACGCACCGCTCGAGGCCGACGGCCTGCTGTTCCGCGCCGTGGCGTCGAACCCCGCGGGTGACGTCGTCAGCGCCGAGGCGCTCCTGACGGTCTCGGCGGTGGCCCCCACCATCACCGCCGCGCCGACGTCGGCCTCGGTCGCGCCGGGTGCGGACGCCACGTTCACGATCGCCGTTGCCGGCACGCCGGCCCCGACGGTCCAGTGGCAGGTCCGGACGTCCGACGGCCTCCTGTGGGTGGACGTCCCGGGTGCGACGGGCACCACGCTGACCGTCGAGGACGTCACGCTCACGCAGGACGGCGCCGTCTACCGCGCCGTCGTGCAGAACGTGGGCGGCGTCGTCCTGTCCGACCCCGTGACGCTGCGCGTGCTCGCCCCGGCCGTCGTCGTCCCCGTGGCCACGCCCGCGGCGCCGACGGCACCCGCCGCCGCGGCCGCGGCTGCTGCCCTTCCGGTCACCGGCGGCACCCCGGCGCCGATCATCGCCCTCGCCCTCGCCCTGATCGCCGCGGGCGGCATCGCGCTGGCCGGCTCACGCCGCGCACGCACGACGGTCTGACACCACCTCGAGACGTCCGACGACGAGGACGCTGGTCCGGTCCTCGTCGTCGGTCGTACTGGCGCCCCGAGCGTGACCAGCGACCGTCGGCGGCCGGGCCTCGGGCGAGTCCGCAGCCGGCGTCGCCCGACCTCGGGGGGAGTCCTCAGCCGGCGTCAGCGGGGACCGTGCGGCGCACCGCGACGCGGTCCGTCATGCCCACCATCGAGACCAGGTCGGTCATGTGCTGCGGCGGGTCCAGGAGGACGACCTCCCGGCCCTCCTCCTCACCCGCCTTGACCAGCTGCAGGACGAAGGCCAGGCCGGTCGAGTCCAGGAAGTCGACGTCGGCCGCGCCGATGACCACAGGGCCCGTGCGCAGGACGACGCGCGCCATCACGTCGCTCGCCTGGTCGCGCAGGCTCGCGTCGACGTCGCCCCACAGCCGGATCTCCGATGCGTCGGGCCGGCTGCCCTGGACCAGCTCGATCCCACCCCAGGGACGTCCGTCGTCGGGGTCGAACGGCGCCCCGGCGAGCGCCGGCTCCGTCGGGAGCGGCACCCGGTCGTCTGCGTCGATCATGTGATCCCCGTCGTCGGTCGGTCCGGTCACGTGCCCTCGGAAGGTAGGACGAACCTCCGACACCCACGGTTCCGCACCCGGGTGAACGGCCCCTGCACGGCGCGTGAACGCCCGCTCATGCCGGCGCCTCCGCCGGGCGCTCGTCGGCACCTTCGGTGCCGGGCTCCGGGTCGGTGACGTCGGCGACGGTCGCGCCGAGCGCGAGCACCATACGGCTGCCGTCGACGGTCGCGGCGACCCCGTGCGCACCCGCGCCGATCGACATGGGACGCCCCGCGACGCGCGCGTCGGCGATCACCGGCCAGGCACGCGTCGCGCCGAACGGCGTGATGGTCCCGCGCTCGTAGCCCGTGACCTCCTTGGCGACGGCGGCGTCGGGCATGGACAGCCGCGAGACGCCGAGCAGCTCGCGCAGCCGTGGCCAGGCGATCGTCCGGCCGCCCGGCACGAGCACGAACAGGAAGTCGTCGTCACCGCGGCGCACGACGAGCGTCTTGACGATCTGGTCGGGCGGGAGCCGGCGCGCTCTCGCGGCCTCCGCGAGGCTCCGGACCGGCCCGTGGCGCGTCAGCCGGTAGCGCAGCCCGGCGGCCTCGAGGGCCGCGACGGCGCGCTGCTCGCCCTCGGAGGGCGGCGTCGTCGCATCCGTCACGCGGCCATCCTGGCCGGACGCGGCGCCCGCGAACAAGCAGCGGCGCGTGGCCGTCCGCCTCGTGGAACCGTTACTGATAACGACTCTCGTTATGGTCTAAGTTCGAGGCGCGGGTCGGCGCCCACCGCGGGGGCGCCGAACCCGCGCCGCCCGACCTGCACCTCCACCGGAAGGCCTGACATGCGACACCCCTCCACCCGCCTGCGGCTCGCCGCGCCCGCGCTCGCCCTGCCGCTCGTCCTCGCGGCCTGCGGCGACGCGCCGTCGGCCGCGGAACCCGAGCCGACCACCGAGGAGGTCGCCTCCGACGTCCGCGAGGAGGCGGCTCCCCGTCCGCGCCTCGTCGTGACCTACGACGGCGGCCTGCAGGTGCTCGACGCGCTCACGCTCGAGCCCGTCGCCGACCTGGAGCTCGACGGCTTCACGCGCGTCAACGCCGCCGGTGACGGACGGCACGTGCTCGTCTCGACCACGGGCGGCTTCCACGTGCTCGACGCGGGCACGTGGGCCGAGGCGCACGGCGACCACGCCCACCACTACTCCACCGAGCCGCAGCTGACCGACGTCGTCTGGGAGGCGGAGACGCCGGGCCACGTCGTCGTCCACGACGGCCGCACCGTGCTCTTCGACGACGGCACGGGCCGCATCGTCTCCGTCCCCTCGGCCGAGGTCGCGGAGGGTCCCGCGGCCGCGCACGAGGTGCGCGAGACCACCACCCCGCACGCGCACCACGGCGTCGCCGTCGAGCTCGCGAGCGGTGAGCTCGTGGTGTCCGAGGGCACGGAGGAGGCGCGCACCGGCATCCGCGTGCTCGACGCGTCGGGCGCCGAGGTCGCGGCGTCGGACGCGTGCCCCGGCGTGCACGGTGAGGCGGTCGCGGCCGACGACGCCGTCGTGATCGGCTGCGAGGACGGCGTGCTCGTGTACCGCGACGGGGCGATCACCAAGGTCGCGAGCCCCGACCCGTACGGCCGCATCGGCAACCAGGCCGGGAGCGAGGCGTCGCCCGTGGTCCTCGGCGACTACAAGGCGAACCCGGACGCCGAGCTCGAGCGCCCCACGCGCGTCTCGCTCGTCGACACCCGCACCGCGACCCTGCGCCTCGTCGACCTGCCCGCGAGCTACACCTTCCGCTCGCTCGCGCGCGGGGACGACGGCGAGGCGCTGGTCCTGGGCACCGACGGCGCGCTGCACGTGCTCGACCCCGAGACCGGGGCGCTCGTGCGCTCCACGCCGGTCGTCGAGCCGTGGACCGAGCCGGACGACTGGCAGTCGCCGCGACCGGCCGTCGTCGTGCTCGAGGGCTCGGCGTACGTCACGGACCCCGCGACGCGCACCGTGAGCGCGGTCGACGTCGAGACGGGCGAGGTGTGGCTGCGTGCCGAGCTGTCCGTGACGCCGAACGAGGTCGCCGCGGCGACGGGCGCGGCGGAGGCGACGGGCGAGCACGACCACTGAGCCGGACTCGCACGCGGGCCCGGGCTCGGGTCCAGGCTCCGGCTCCGGCTCCGGCTCCGGCTCCGGCTCCGGCTCCGGCTCCGGGAGGATGGGCGCCGTGCCCCGACCCGACCGCGTGACGGCCCTCCTCACGGCGATCCTCCTGCCGCTCGCCCTCGCGACCGCGGGCGCCCTCGTGGCCCTGTGGCCGAGCGGCGAGCGGCAGGTGACCGCCGTCCTCGCGGAGGAGGCCGCCTACGTCCCCGCGCGCGTCGACGGGGCGCGCGCGGAGGCGTGCGAGGGGACAGACGAGGACCGCCTGCCCGACGGCACGGTCCCCGAGACGGTGACGTGCACGCGGGTGACCGCGACGCCCGCGGGCGCGACGTCGTCGGTCGAGGTCTGGGCGCCCGCGACGGTCACGCCCGACGACGTGCCGCCCGGCACGCGGATCGTGCTCGCCCACTACCCGGCGACACCGACGGAGCCCGAGGTGTGGATCTGGCAGGACGTCGAGCGCACCCTGCCGCTCGCGGCGCTGACGATCGCGTTCGGGCTCGTCGTCGTCGCGGTCGCCGGGCTGCGCGGGCTCCGAGCGCTGGTCGGCCTCGCGCTCGCCTTCGGCGTCATCGGCGCCTTCATGCTCCCGGCGCTGCTCGAGGGGCGCGACGGCCTGCTCGTCGGCCTCGTCGGGTCCGCCGCGATCATGTTCGTCGTCCTCTACCTCGCGCACGGCTTCTCGCGCCGCACGACGACGGCGCTGCTCGGCACGCTCGCCGGGCTCGGCCTCACCGCGGGTCTCGGCGCGCTCGTCGCGCGGGCGGCGCACCTCACGGGTCTCGCGACCGAGGAGAGCTACCGGCTCGCGATGTACACCGGTCAGCTCGACGGCGACGGCCTGCGCGGAGTCTTCCTGTGCGGCGTCGTGCTCGCGGGCCTCGGCGTGCTCAACGACGTGACCATCACGCAGGCGTCGGCGGTGTGGGAGCTGCGCGCGGCCGACCCCACGGCCGGGCGGCGCGCGCTGTTCTGGCGCGGCATGCGCATCGGCCGCGACCACATCGCGTCGACCGTCTACACGATCGCCTTCGCGTACGCGGGCGCCGCGCTGCCCGTGCTGCTGCTGCTCGAGGTGTACGGCCTCCCGCTCGCGCAGACCGTCGGGAGCGGCCAGTTCGCCGAGGAGATCGCGAGGACGCTGGTCGGGTCGATCGGGCTCGTGCTCGCCATCCCGCTGACGACGCTCATCGCCGCCGTCGTCGTCACCGCCGGACCGGCGCACGGGCGGCGCGCGGCCGGTGCCGGGTCACACCTCCACGGCCTCGCGGTCCTCGACGACGTCGTCGGCTGACGCGAGCGACCCCGGTCCCGCGACGAGCGCTCCGAGCGCCGTCGTCACCGGGATCGCGAGCACCAGCCCGATCGAGCCCACGAGGGTGCGGACGATTTCCTCCGCCACCTCGCCGGCGCTGAGCACGTCGAGCACCGCCCGGTCGCTCATCGCCACGAGCAGGACGAGGGGCAGCGCCGCGCCGACGTAGGCGAACGCGACCGTGTAGACCGTCGAGGCGATGTGGTCGCGGCCGATCCGCATCGCACGCGCGAAGACCTCGCGCCGGCTCGCCGTCGGCGAGGACGCGCGCAGCTCCCACACGGCCGACGCCTGCGTGATGGTCACGTCGTTGAGGACCCCGAGCCCGGCGAGCACGAGGCCGCACAGGAGCACCCCGCTCAGGGACATGCCGGGCGCGAGCTGCAGCAGGTCGAGCGAGTTCTCCCCGCCGAGGCCCGTGAGGTGCGTGGCGCCCGTGGCCCACGCGCCGATGCCGGCGGTGAGCAGGATGCCGACGACCGTGCCGACGAGCGCCGTGGACGTGCGGGCCGAGAACCCGTGCACGAGGTAGAGGACGACGACCATGATCCCGGTCGCCGAGACGACGGCGACCGCGGCCGCCGGGCGTCCGGCGATGAGCGCGGGCAGCGTGAACCAGGCGAGCCCCGCGAGGGACAGGCCGAGGCCGAGGAGCGCCGCGGCGCCGCGCAGGCGCGCGACGGCGACCACGAGGACCGCCATGACGCCGGCGAGCAGCAGCATGGGCGGGCCGCGCACGAAGTCGACGAACACGTGCGTCGGCGTGCCCGGCGGCGCGCCGGCGAGGTCCGCCGTCGGCAGCACGATGACGCGCACCGCATCGCCCACCTCGATCTCGGGCAGGTACTCCGGCGGCGCGTGGACCTCGACCTCGTCGCCGTCGGCGGTGCGCGCGGCGAGCTGCGCCATGTCCGTCGCGTCCGGGTCGATCGCCGTGACGGTCACCTCGGCGACCGAGGAGCCGGGCGCCATGGTCTCGAGCCGCGGTGCGTCGTCGTCGGGCGCGCGCAGCAGCAGGCCGCCGACGACGGTCGCGAGCAGCACGGGCGCGAGGAGCGCCGTGAGAAGGAGCCGCGTCCGGCGGGACGCGGCGACGGGCACGTGCTGGTGGCTCACCCGGAGAGCATTCCCGGCGGGCGGCGGATCGCGCGGCGCGCCGCGCCGGGCGGGCCGATGATGCGATGCTCGGCCGGTGATCGTCGACCGTGCGAAGGCGTCCCTCCACGACGAGCTGCGATGGGTGCGCCGTTCGGTGCTCGGCAAGGTCGAGGGTCTCTCCGAGTACGACGCTCGGCGTCCGCTCACGAGGACGGGGACCAATGTGCTCGGCCTCGTCAAGCACCTGACCCTGTCGGAGGCGCGGTACCTCGGTGACGTCGTCGGCCGCCCGTATCCCGAGGACATCCCCAGCTTTGACGACCCGCACTTCGCGAACCGCGACAGCCTGTGGGTCACAGAACGGGAGTCGCGCGCCGACGTCCTCGACCGCTACCGACGGGCATGCGCTCACGCCGACGCCACGATCGAGGAGCTGCCGCTCGACGCTCCTGGTGTCGTGCCCTGGTGGCCGCGGCCTGGCGTGACGCTGTTCGACGTGATGGTGCACGTCCTCACCGAGACCAACCGACATGCCGGTCATGCCGACATCCTGCGCGAACAGCTCGACGAGGCGGCCGGCACCGACCCGACGACGTCCTCCGACGCAGACTGGGCGGCACACCGCGCACAGATCGACGCCGCTGCACGCGCAGCCGCCGGCCTGGCCTGACGCGGTCCACGCGGAGGGTCTGCGCTGACTGAGCCGAGCCTGACGCGGTCCGCGCTGAGACGCACACGGTTCCGCCGCAGGCTCTGTGCCGCACGCCCATGCCTGTCCGGGTGCGTCGTCCGGTCGTCGACGCCGGGCGCTCCGCCGCGACTCGATCCGTGCGTGCCCACGGCCGCCGGCGGTCGTGTCAGTGGTCGCCCGTAGTGTGCCGATATGTCCACCACCGCGCACGACGTCGGCCCCGACTCGGGGTCGGACGGCGACGCGCGCGCGTCCGGGCCGGAGGGTGTCGTGCCCGAGGGCGCCGCGGTGGTGGAGTTCTGGGAGCAGTGGTTGTGGTCCGTGCGTCACCGGGTCGCCGCCGAGCTGGAGGAGGCCCGCCCGGGGCCCGAGCTGGCGGCGCGGATGGCTGCCCTGGAGCCGGCTGACCTGGACGAGCCTGCGCTGGTGGAGGCTGTCGCGGCGTGGGAGCGGCTGGGGTCGTGGGTCGCCGCCGGCCAGGCGCGTGTGATCGCCGAGCTGGCCACCCGCCGGCGGAGGACGCCGGGTGCGTTCGTCTCCGACGAGGTCGCCGTGGCCTTGTCGACGACGAAGGCGGTCGCCGACGGCAAGGTCGGCCTCGCGCTGGGCCTGGATCGGATGCCCGCCGCGGCAGATGCGTTGGCCCGTGGCGATCTGGACGTGCGCAGGGCGACGGTGCTCAGCGACGAGCTGATGCGCCTGGACCACGACGCCGCGCAGCGGGTCGTCGACGCGGTCCTGCCTGCCGCGGTGTCGTGCACGGCGCCGCAGCTGCGCGCTCGGCTGCGGCGGATGGAGCTGCTGCGTGACCCCGAGGGTGCCCGCGTCCGTCATGAGCGGGCCTGCCTGGAGCGGCGGGTCGAGCTGTCCCCGGCGCCCGATGCGATGGCCTGGCTCAGCGCGTACCTGCCCGCTGACGAGGCGGTCGCGATCCACACCACCCTCACCGCGCTGGCCGGCGAGGCCGCCCCGGAGGACGACCGGGACCTGGATCAAAGGCGCGCCGACGCCCTGGTCGACGTCACGACCCGCTGGTTGGACGCCGGTGTGCACCCCGACGGCACGCCGTTGGCCGTGCGGCAGGGCCGCCGCCCGCACCTGGCGGTGACGGCGTCGGCGGCGACGCTGCTGGGACTCTCCGACGAGCCGGGCGAGCTGGCGGGGTACGGACCGATCCCGCCGGCGATGGCGCGGCGGATCGCGGCGCGCTCGACGTGGGAGCCGTTGCTGGCCGACGTGTGGACCGGTGAACCACTCGCCCGCTCGACCCGCCGCTACACCCCGACCCAGGAGCTGCGCGACGCTGTCGTGGCCCGCGACCGCACCTGCACCTTCCCGGGCTGCCGCATGCCCGCCGCCCGCTGCGACATCGACCACATCACCCCCTACGCCCAGAGCGCCGGAGAGGGTGGCGCGAGCGGCGGCCGACACCACGACGCGCGGGGGGTGGGCGGAGGCCACGACGCGCGGGGCGTGGACCAGACACGGTGCGTGGACCAGACGCGGATCGACAACCTCCATGCGCTGTGCCGGCACCACCACAACGCCAAGACCCACGGCGGGTGGACACCCGTCCGCCGTGACGACGGCACCACGAGGTGGACCTCACCGACCGGACGACGACACGACCGACCACCCGCGCACGATCCGCCCATCCCACCGCCGGCGCCACCACCGCCCGACGGCGTGCACATCGACGTCTACCCACCCCCGCCTTTCTGACCCGCGCGCCGCAGCGCCCCACCGCGGGAGCCGGATCAGGCGGGCGCGTCCCCGGCGTGGTCGGCGCCGAACATCACGGCGGCCGCGTCGAGGACGCGCATCGCGACGCGGTCGAGGTCGTCGGCGACCGGCGGCTCCTCATCGGCGCGCCGGGCGGCCCACGCCCGGGCGAGCGCCGCGC
>NZ_JACVQL010000204.1 GCF_019733465.1 Actinotalea ferrariae
GGGACGCGCCGCGTCGGCGGGGCCGGCCGGCGCCGCCACGGGCCCGCCGGCCGCCGCGCCGGGGAAGGAGGCGGACGGCGACGTCGTTGTCGCCCCCCGCCGCTTGAGGGCCCGCCGGACGGCGAGCACGACCGCGGTCACGAGCGCGGCGAACAGGATCCACGGGAGCAGCGCGCCGATGACCTGCAGCAGGCCGTTGAGCGTGGCGACCAGGGCATTCCAGCCGTCGACGAGCCCGGCCCAGAAGCCGCTGGGCTCCTCCGCGGGCTCCGCCTCGGCCGTGTACATGTCGATGCGGAAGGTCGACAGCGCGACGTCGTCGGCGAGCGACGCCTGGCGCGAGAGCAGCACCTCGAGCTCCGACTGGCGCTCGGTGAGGACCTGCTCGGCCTCCACGATCTCCGTGACCGTGCCGGCCCGCTCGAGCAGCCCCTCGAGCCGCGAGATGGAGATCTCGAGCGCGCGGATCCGGGCGTCGAGGTCACGCACCTGCTCGGTGACCTCCTCGCTCTGGAGCGACGTGTCCCGCACCTCGCCGAGCTCCTTGAGCGCGTCGAGCGTCGGCGTCACCTCGTCCGCGGGGATCCGCACCACCAGGTACGCCGAGGCGAACTCGTCCTCCGCGCCGCCCTGCTCGACGCGCTCCTGGACGTGACCGCCCGCCGCCTCGACGAGCGCGGCCGCCTCTGCCGACGACGCCGCCGGGTCCTCGACCACCATGGAGACGCTGCCGGTGGTGATGAACTGCTGCTCGGCGTCCTCGTCACCCACCGCCGAGCCGCCCTCACCGCCCAGGTCGTGCTGCTCCACCGCCTCCGGCGCAGCGCCGCCGCCGTCGGACCGCTCGCTCGCGGCGTCACCGCCTCCGGCCGAGCACCCCGCGACGAGCAGGACGGCAGCGACCGCGAGCGACCTCATGAGGTTCCGCATGCGGGTCAGGCTAGGCCGGGCCCGGGCGGCGTACGGGTGAGCCGGGCGGATCGTGATCGTTTCGTCACGCGTCCGTGTCCGTGTGACCATCGACCCGATGAGCCCCACGAACGCCGGCGGACTCGCCGCCCAGGTGCGCCGCCTGCAGTCCGAGGCCGCGGGTGCGGTGCTGCGCCGGGTCGCCGGGCCGGACCCCGCCGCGGCGCGCGACCGCATCCACGCGACGCCCGGTCCGCGCTGGTTCGACCCCGAGAGCCCCATCGGGCGCGTGCACGGCGACGCCTCGATGTTCGTCGGCGGCGTGCGCGCGCTGCTGCTGCAGTCCCTGCACCCGCGCGCGATGGCGGCCGTCGCGGCGCACTCGGGCTACCGGGGTGACCCGTGGGGCCGCCTCCAGCGCACGGCCACGTTCCTCGCGACGACCACCTTCGGGCCGGCCGACGACGCCGCGACGATCGTCGCCGTCGTGCGTGCCGTGCACGCCCGCATCCGCGGCACGACGCCCGAGGGAGAGCCGTACGAGGCGTCCGACCCGCACCTCCTGCGCTGGGTGCACGTCGCCGAGGTCGACAGCTTCCTGCTCGCGCACCAGCGGTTCGGCGCACGTCCCCTGACCGACGCCGAGTGCGACGAGTACGTGGCGCAGACCGCCGTCGTCGGCCGTGCCCTGGGCGCGACGGACGTGCCGACGACGCTCGCCGGGCTGCACCGTGCGCTCGGCGCGTACCGGCCCGAGCTGCGCTCGTCCGCCGCGGCGCGCGAGGCGGCCGAC
Organism: Actinotalea ferrariae; assembly: GCF_019733465.1. Taxonomy (GTDB): domain Bacteria; phylum Actinomycetota; class Actinomycetes; order Actinomycetales; family Cellulomonadaceae; genus Actinotalea; species Actinotalea ferrariae_A. Next base: position 1,703 of record NZ_JACVQL010000204.1, read on the forward strand.
TTCCTGCTCCGCACGCCGCCACTGCCGGCCGCGGCCCGCCCGGCGTACGCGCTGCTCGCCGCCGGAGGCGTCGCTCTCATGCCGGTGTGGACGCGCGCGGAGCTCGGCCTGCGGTACCACCCGCACGTGGACGCCCTGGTCGGCCGGCAGGGCGGGCGGCTCGCGACGTCGGCCATCCGCTGGGCGCTCTCGGCCGCGGAGCCCGCCCGGCTCGCCGAGGTCGACGTCGTGCCGCCGCCGCCCGGGGTCATCGACCGGGCGCCGTCGGCG
>NZ_JACVQL010000205.1 GCF_019733465.1 Actinotalea ferrariae
ATGGAGTGTCAACCAGCCCTGCAGCAGTCCCGAGCGCGACTTGCGACCACTCGTGCTTGTTCCACTTGGCGGCGGTGGCCTTGGACGTCGCCGTGGTAGGCCGGGACAGCGACGCGGGCACGGTCGAGGAGCGGGAGCGGGAGGCGACCCATGCCCGGGCTGGCGCGGTCGCCGTGTACGACTCCGCTGCCCGCCGTGCCGCGTTTGCCGCCGACCTCGAGGCCAACGGCGTGGACCGCGATCTTGTGGCGACCCGGCTGCGCGCGGACATCAGTCAGGGCAAGCCGGCCACCGAAGCGACTCGCGCGACGCGTCGTGAGCCGGCGACGGCGACACGGGGCGCTGCCCAGGTCAACGCACGTCAGCGAGGGCGCTCGCCGCGCTGAGCGTGCAAGTTCTCGGGCCGTCCGTAGCGGGTCAGCGGCATGACCGTGCGCTCTGGGTGGTTCGAGGCGTTTCACTCACTGCCGGCCGTGCGTGGCTCGCCTTCGCCGGAGTGGCGGGAGCCACCATGTGAAGGGATGGGCGTACCTGCGGTAGGCGCGCTCGAGAGTTCCGGGCAGCAGGTCCCATCGGCCCTCGACCACCGGGACGTGCGCCATGGAGAGGAAGAGCCACCTGACGTATTCGTATCCGCCACGGGTGTCTGCTCTCAGGAGCGTCCTACCGGTGGGTGTCGGTTCCAGACTTCGCCCGACAATCGTGACGAGCCCCGAGGCGACAAGGCGGCCGATGCCCTGGCTCACCTCGTCCTCGGTAGGGATGGAGTGGTTGTAGTGGTCCGCTGCAGCGACGAGGCCGCTCAACTCGTCGTGCCGGGTGCTTTCGCCGATAGCCGCCAGGATCCAGGCATCTGAGAACTCCCAGCTGACCTTGTCGTCGCCGCGGGCCCCGATCATGCCGTGACGCTACCGCCGAGGGCGGCCGTGGCAGTCGGCTGCCGCACGCGGCCTTGACCGCGCCGCTCCTTCGTCAGGCGTCCGGGCCGCGGACCACACCAGCGCCCGGTCAGCGGCATGACCGTGCGGTCGCCGGCCGTCCCTTCTGGGCTCCCAAGGTTTGCGGTAGGTGGGCGCTAGCCTCAGAGGGTCTGTGAGTCGAGCTCGAGGTGGTAGAGCCGGTGCTGCGAAGGACCTTGAGCGTTCCGGGCGGGTTGATTGCGGTGCGCGACAGCAGGTCCGAGAGCTTCCCGGACCTAGGTCGAGGCGACCGCGTCAAAGCCAGTAGGTCAGTCGTTCTGCTTGCGGTGGCGCTCGAGGAACAAGCGCCGGTCGCGCTCACTCTCACTGCCACGGCGGCAGGCGTCATCGACGATCCGACCTTCGTGGCGCTGTGGTCGGGACGGCTGCGCGTGCCATCGCGCACCCTGACCGTCGAGACCGTCACCGGTGCAGTCGCGCAGATCACCGATGCACCCGACGTGCAGCTGACGGTGTTGGCGCCGCACGACGCGCTGACCGACGAGGACCGGCTGCGCGAGGTGATCGTCCTGGTCGTTCCAGCGAAGGCCGGCCACGTCGGGCAGCTCGAGTGGTCAGCCGCTGAGCCGCCCGGCGAAGGGCAGGCGGCAACCGGGAGCGATCTACCCGACCTCGCGGTCTTGCCACCGCGCGGTCCGACAGAGATCGCCGCTGTGAGAGGACGCTGGCCATGGGGGCTGGCGTACATCTACGACGCCGACGCTTCGCCCGAGGAATGGCCGGCAGTCGACGACGGCTCTGCCGCCGTGTGGGCGGCGCGACGCGCGATCGCAGTTCGGGTCACCCATGAGCAAGACGGTGAAGTGCTCGTCCGCCTACACCTCAACACCGACGAGCCGTTCCAAGGCTCCGTCTGCATCCATGACGACCGACTCGCCATCAGTGCTGCAGAGATTCGGGTAGGTGACGCCGCCCAAGCGGTCAGCGTCTCTGCACCGCTAGCGCCAGGGCTGTACGCCGTCCGGGTCCTGGTCGATGACGCCGCCGGCCCGCAACGAGTCGAGGTTCTGCTCAGGACGACTGACGAGTAGCCACCCGAACGGCGCCGGGCTGGCCCAACTCCCATCGGCGGTTGATGCGACGCGCCCGCCAGTTCGGGACTGCGCGACCTGACCGGTCATCGGCATGCCCGTGCAGTCGCCCGACGAGCTCGCTCGACCGATAGGGGTGTCTAGCCGGGTATTGGGCCCAGCGCAATAAGCGGCTAGAGTGTCGTAGATGGATCCATCGTTGAACCCGTTTAGCCCAGGGTCGGGCCGCCGGCCACCGGAGCTCGTCGGTCGGGCGGGGGAGTTGGAGGCCTTCGACACCCTGGTGGCGCGTACCCGCAACGGCTTGTCTGATCGTGGGATCGTCCTGACCGGGCTGCGTGGTGTGGGCAAGACGGTCCTGCTGAACGAGATGCACGCCCAGGCTGATCGGTTTGAGTGGTTGACCGTGCGCCTGGAGGCCCGCCGCGACGAGGCGGGAGTGGCGGCTGTGCGCCGGGCGTTGGCGCGCGAGGTTGTCGCAGCGGCTCGCAAGCTGACGAGGCGGTCGATCAGCGTGCGCATGCGCCAGGCGCTGGAGACGATCAGTGCCTTCAACGCCAAGATCGGGGCTACGGGAATCTCGCTGGGGGTCGATCTGGCCAAGGGCAGGGCCGACTCGGGGGATGCCGAGGTTGATCTGCTCGAGCTCGTCGAGGACGTGTCGCTGGCGCTGGCTGAGGACGGACGCGCGTTCGGGCTCTTCATCGACGAGATGCAGGACCTGGACGAGACGACGATGGGCGCGCTCCTCGCCGCCCAGCACCTGGCCGGACAGCGTGGTTGGCCGTTCTACGTCATCGGCGCCGGTCTGCCGAACCTGCCTCGAGTGCTGACCGAGGCCCGCTCGTACGCCGAGCGGCTGTTCACCTACCGGTCCATCGGCCAGTTGCCGGCGAGCGAGGCGGCCCGGGCCCTGGTCGAGCCGGCAGAGCGACTAGGTGCCGGCTTTGCGCCCGACGGGCTCGCGGTCATCCTGGACGCCGCCGGCGGCTACCCGTACTTCCTGCAGGAGTACGGCCAGGCGATCTGGAACCTAGCCCCCGCGAAGGTCTTCACCGCCGACGACGCCGCGGCCGCCGTGCAGTTCGGGCTCGAGCACCTGGACGCCGCGTTCTTTCGCTCGCGGTGGGAGCGAGCCACACCCGCCGAACGCCGCTTCCTGCTGGCCATGGCGCACGACAACGACGCACCGTCACAGACCTCCGACGTCGCCCGACGCGTCGGGCTGAAGATCACCAGCCTGGGCCCCTACCGGGCCAACCTCATGGCAAAGGGCCTGATCTACTCACCCGAGCACGGCCAGGTCGCCTACACCGTCCCCGGCATGGCGGCCTTCGTCGACCGTCATCGCGAGGATCTCGACCGCGCGTGACGTGAAAGCATGCTTTGCATGGCCCAGCACCAGCGCGTGATCATCACCGACGACCTCGACGGCTCCCAGGGCGCGACGTCCTACGCCTTCTCCTGGCAGGGAACGTCCTACGAGATCGATCTCAACGACGCCCACCGGGACGAGCTGCTGCGGGCGCTCGAGCCGTACATCACCGCCGCCCGCAAGACCGGCAGCCGCCGACAGGCCACTCCCGGCGGCAAGCGCACCGGCGAAGCAGCCGCAGTACGGGAGTGGGCGCGGGCGAACGGCTACACCGTGCCCGACCGGGGCAGGATCCCGGCCGAGGTGCGGTCGGCGTACGACGCCCGCTAAGGAAGCCTGTCAACCTCGGTTGACATAAGAACGTTTATCGGTATGCCGACTAAGTCGCCCCGGAGATCCCGAGAGTAGCGCAGGTGCAGGTGCAGGTGCAGGTGGCAGCGGCCCGGGTTGGTGTCCTTGCGGCTGCCGAGTCGCCCGGGCAGTCGTAGCCGCAGCGCACCGTCGAGGCCTCAGGTGACAGCTTTGGGTTGACACAAGGTCACTTCTCGGCTGATCGGTATCGCCGCTAGTCCCAGCAGATATCCATCCGCTCGGGCTCCGCATAAGCAAAGACGTCAGCCCACTCATCTGCCCAAAGGTCCCAGAGCGGCTCGCTGCTACCCGGCGGATAAATGAGCAGATGCCACCCGGTCCTTGACGGGTCTTGCCACACAGCCACCGTGTGGCCGGCCGCTTGTCCAGCGCGCGCCACCCCAGTGAGGAGCGGGGCGCCCCAGGCGCCCTCATCTAATGTTGACATGATAGTTGTTCGGCCATCCCGTGCCCTTTACTGTGGAAGAACGCCATTCGAAGTTCGCCTGGCGGATCCCAAGTGAGGGCTTGCTCGAAGGGGCTCTGTATTGCAACAGTCGGTTCCTCGAGATGTAGCCACCCACCGAAGTTGCTCTTCCCCCAAGGGTCCACACTCTACCCGCCCAGTTGGCCGCGCGCGCCGAGACGGTAATAGCATTTCCAAAGCCTGGAGCCATCCCTCTGCTTGCATGTGCTTGTCGGAGTATGACGGCAGCGTCTCGCGCGTCGCGAGCGACTGCCCGAGCGGCCGTCGACGCGCGCTGAATTCTTGGAGCCGCGCGGGCCGCCATCTGCCCGGCCGTGCGCGCGGCGTTAGCGGCGCGCGCCGCGGCAGCTGCGCCAGCCACCCTGACCGCGGGCCCGAGCCCGACAAGCTGAGCGGCCGCAGTGGCTCCCATAACTAGGGCCATCGTCGTGTTGCCTGTGGCGGCGTAAGCAACCGCTGCTATCCCGGCGGCCGCGGCACCAACGGGCCCGGGAATGAAGGCAACGAGAGAGCCTACTACGGCGACTCCTGTGAGAAGCTGGCCAAACGAGAATGTGCCGGCGAAATCTCTACAATTTATCGGGTCGGCATTGCAGTAGTCGTAGGCGTTCGCTGACCCGCCGGGCACCGGGTCGACCGAGAGGAATCGCCCGGTGGTGGGTGAGTAGAGGCGGACACCCATAAGGATGACGCCGCCGAGGGCTTCGGCGGAGCGTTGCGCGGCGCCGAGCCATCCGTAGCGTGCGGGTGGGCGGGTGGTTGCACCGGCTCCGCTGAGGGGTACGGGGTTGCCGAACTCGTCGCTACGCGAGAGTTCCAGTGCTGTCCAGGTCGCCTGTGATGCCCCGTCCGCGATGGGGAGTGCACCGACGACGTCGCCGTGCAGGTTGACGAGCTGAAGCTCACGGTTGCCGGTGGTCGAGCTGGTGAGGGCGATGTCGCCCTCGACGCCAGAGATGTAGCGGGTGACGTCGGTGGCCAGCGCTGGGCCTTCGGCGATCCAGGAGGGTTCGTCGGAGTCGTTGGCGTAGTGGGAGACTTTGGTGGCGGAGTTGCCCCATGCGTCGCCGACCCAGGCGTCGATCGTGTTCGTGGACCGGCGGTGCAGTGGGTCCAGTGTCCAGGTGGTGCGTGAGACGCCGACTTGGGTCTGTTGCTGGATGAGGTCGTTGACGTAGAACTTGTTGGTCACGGTGTCACCAGCTGCGGGCATGGACGTGATTCGGCCGAGTGGGTCGTACACCCAGGGCACACCGGCGTCGGATGCCGTTGACAGCAGGCGGTCTGCGGTGTCGTAGGTCGCGGTCGGGGCGCCGAGGGTGACGGTCGGACACTGCTCGGAGGGTCCGGATGCTGTAGCGAACTGTGTGCGGTTGGAGCGGGGGGAGTTGGCGTAGCCGTAGGCGCGGACGGTGCATCCGAGGTTCTTCCACAGATCGTCGGTTGCTTGGATGAGGCGCCCGAACCGGTCGTAGCTGTAGGTGGCGGTGCCGGTGGTCGAGGTGTGAGAGATCCACTGGCCGCGATGGTTCTCGACGACGCTGTCCTCCCAGATCACCTCTGAGGAAGCGTTGGTGTAGGTCCTGCTGGTCGGAACCCGGGCGGCGTCATAGCCGATCGTGAGCGTGACGCCGCCGGGCAGGGACTGTGTCTCGAGTTGTCCGTCGGGGCCCCAGGTGGCGCTGAGGGTGTCGGCGACGACGGAGTCGGTGATCGAGGTCAGGTACCCGCGCGGGTCGTCGTAGCCGTAGTCGGTGGTGACGGTGGTGCCGGCGATCACTTCGCGCGCGCGGGTCGGTCGGCCGAAGCGGTCGTAGGTGGTGGTGGTGACTGCGCCCGCGCCGTCGTCGTAGGAGACGAGCCGACCGAGCGCGTCGAGCTGCTTGACCACGCGCGAGTCGACAGACCCGTCCGCTCGCAGGGACTGCGTCTCGGTGACATCACCCGTAGCAGGGTCGTAGACGCTGCGAGTCGTCTGGATGGGCGCTCCGACGTCAGTGCCGGTCCCGACGATCGAGACCGTCTGCACACGATCTGCGGCGTCGTAGACGGTGGTCGTGGTCCGGCTGTGCTTGACGTCAACACCGTTGACGGTCTCGGTGACGGTCTCGGTGACGACGGTCGGCGACCCCCACTGGTTGTAACCGGTGATGCGCTTGACCGGCAGGTTCGTGCTCATCGTCGCGGTGTGAGCTTCGTGTCCGGTCACGGGGCCGGCAGCCCGCGTGAGGCATGGCTGGCCGGCCCATTCAGGACGCCCTCCACAATCGACATCGGCCGGGTTGGGGCCCGCGGTGTAGAAGATGCTCAGGGTCGTTGCTGCGTCGACCCCGTCGAAGTCTGCGCCTGGCTTCTGGGAACGGATGGGCCTGCCGCGGTCGTCGTAGAGGACCTGGGCGACGAGTCCTGGGTCCTCGGAGCTCAGATGGCCCACGATCACCTGAGTGGGCTGCTTATGCACGTACCCCGAGGTGGGGCCCGTCGATGGCTCGTCGTCGATCGGTGCGTAGTTATAGATGGTGGTCACCGGGTCGACCTCGGCGCCAGCAGCGTCGACGCCGGCGACCGTGGTGCTGGTGACAAGGTGCGCGGCGAGTCCGCCGAAGCCTGTGCCGTAGCTGTTGGTGGTTCGTGGGCGAAGGTTTCTGACGTCGCTTGGATCATTGGCGACGGCGAGCTGCTGCGTGGGTCCGAGCTGTGTGAGGACGTCCAGCCCGTCTTCGCTGTAGGTGGTCCGGGAGTCCAGCAGGGCCGCGGTGGCCGCCGTCTCCTCTGCGTTCATGCCGAGGTCGGCGAGCGTCTTGGCGGCGCCTGGCAGCGCCTTGAGGGCCAGGAGCCGGTTGGTGGCGTCGAGTGTGCGGATGACGTTGCCGCGTGCGTCGTACTCGGCGGTGTCGATGAACCCCTGGACGGGTGTGTCGGCGGCTGCTGGGGAGGCGGTGTTGACCTCGCGGCCGCTGGAGTTGAGGTAGTGCACGGTCGCCGGGCCGTACTCGTCCGGGCCTGGTAAAGCGGCTGTCGCGACACTGACCGCTGGGACGTTCTGGGGTCCGAAGATCGCGGTGGCATCAGTTGGGCCGTCGATCTGGGCCCAGGTCGCGATCGTGTCGGCGTCCAGGTCGTAGGGTCCCCCGCCCGGGCTTCGGGTGAGCGGGACGTTGTAGACGACCGTGGTGATGTTGTCCTCGCTGGCGGGGGCGAGCTGGTTCGTGCCCGGGACCAGGGACTGGCGCTTGACGCGTAGCAGCCGGCCGGGGGCGGGATCGATCCACTCCCCCGACCCCGTAGCCCCGCCGACCGAGCCGTACTCGAAACGGTAGGGCGGCTCTCCGGCGCCCTTGACCTCGGTCACGCGGCCTGCGGCGTCGTAGGTGTACCCGGTCAGCAGTGCTTGTCCACCGGCGGCGACGATCCGGGGGTCGTGGACGGTGCGCAGGCGACCGGCGGAGTCGTAGGCGTACTGGGCGATCACCACTTCGGTCATGGCGCCGCTGCTCGCGTCCGGGCCGGGCGTCCACGACCAGGCCGAGACGGAGGTGAGCCGGCCCGGATACGGGCCGAACACGGTGCCGGGGACCGGTGTGGTCGGCGCGGCGTAGTTCAGGTCCAGGGTCTCGCAGCCGCGCGCCGGTTGCGGCTCGGTCGTGCACGCATTGGCCACGTCCACACCTGGCTCGATCGGGGCGATGACCCGCGACAGACGCGCCACCCCAGGCACCGAGAGGGTGTCGTACATGTGGCGGGTCGCACCGGCGGCGACCGGCGGCGAGCTGAATTGGACGTGGAAGTCCTTGCTGTCGCCTACCTTCGCGAAGTCGGTGATGGTGCCGTCGAGCTCGGTCAGCCGGAATCCGCTCGGGGTCGCCGTCAGCGTCAGGTCTTCGGCCCCGGGCTGAGGCCACCACACACCGTTGGCGCTGGTGAACCAGATCTCCCCACCGCCGCTCAACTCGACCGCGGCCACGTCCTCGTAAGGGGTGGTCACGCGGGTGTAGGCGGTGCCCGCGGCGGCGTCGATGGTGCCGGCCGACCACTCGGGGCCGAACGGTGACCACAGTTCACGCACCGAGATGTCGTCCCAGTACACCGCTTGCCCGGTGCTGGCGGCGAAGCCGTTGTAGAGGCGAACGAAAGCCTCGGTACTCCCCGCGGGGATGGTCGCGTCGAACGTGACCCGTTGCCAGGCGTTGACGATCGTGGGATCGGCGGTCGCTGCGCCGCCGGGAAGGGCGGGCTCGGTGTAGGGGCCGGTGCCCGCACGGGTGAACAGCGTCATCTTCAGCCCACGAGGGCTCGTCGGGGCCGGTACCGAAGTGCCGGTCGCAGGCACGAACACCCAGCCGGAGAACCGATACGTGCGGCCGGGACGCAGCCCCGTGCCGCCCTTGGAGTCCCGCATCATCGACCCGGAGTCACTGCCTACGGCCGCATAGGAGTCGCCGTTGGTGTTCCAGGTCGCGGGCATGATCTTCAGGCTCGACGTGCCCGTGTGGAACTGGTTCGTCGCGATGGTCACGCTCGAGTTGCCCGCGATGAACTTGGTGGCGTCCGTGGCGCTCTGCTGGGCAGCGCTGAGCAGGTCGCCCTGCAGTTGCAGGCCGGCGTCGGTGTCGCGCGAGGACGCCGACCGCACGATCGACAGGCCGAACTCCTCGGCGTCGGTCGCTGAGACCGTATTGTCACCGGTCAGCAGGTTGACCGTGGCGGGGCCGATGGCCGTGGTCGACGCACCGTCGGCCTGTGGGTCGACGGTCAGCGTGACCCACTGCGTCGTGAACGTCGCAGGTGCGCTCGCGCCTGCGCTCGGGTCCGTGGCGTTGGCCTTGACCACTGCCCGGATCTGGATCGGGCCGGGTTGGAAGCCCAGCAGCCCCCCGACGTCCAGCGTGGTGTACCCGTTACCGGTGGGGCGCTGCTGCCACTCCTGGGTCCACGTCTTGTTCGTCGACGTGCTCACGTACTCGGTGGGGAACGGGCGCGGGTCTCCCCCGTCCGGGCCGTGGCGCCACTGGAACTTCACCATGTCCAGGTCAGGCTGAGCGCCGACACTGACCCGGACCCGGCGCACCACCTGCGCGCCTTCCTCCGGGGACAGGATCCCCGCGTCGCCGGCGTAGAACACGTACTGGCTGACGGCCGAGAGGTTCCCAGCGATGTCGACCGTCTGTACGTGAAGCACATGACGTCCGGGCGTTGCTGGCGTGATGGTGACGGTCCCGGGCCGCTGTGCCGCGCCCGTCGCGGTGACCACCTGGTTGGGGTCCGGTGCCTTGTCCAGGCCCCACCGGTAGCTGCGGACGCTGTGGTCTTCGGTTTCTGATGGGAGCTGGAAGGTGAACGTGCCCGGCTGCGTGGGGTCGCGTCCCCAGGCGTTGTCGTTCGGGAACGCCGTCGAACTGACCACTGGTGGCCTCGGGGCGACCGTGTCGACCCCGAACCAGAACTGGTCCGGGGCCGGGCCCTCGACCTTCCAGTCACTGCCCCGGGCCGTGAACCGGTAGACCTTGCCCTCCTGCAGGCCCTGATGGCTCGCCGTGGTGGGCCGGACCTGGACACTGGCGACACTGCCGTTGGTGACGAAGCCCGAGGCGCTCGCCTGCACGAGGGTGCCGGTGTCGGCTCGGTAGAGGTAGAAGTTGCCGTCGACGTTCTCCCCGTCGGGATCGGTGAGAACCGCTGACATCGTCGGGGTCAGCGTGTTGACCCATGCGCCGCTGGTCGCCCCCGTCGGGGAGTGAGAAACTCGCAGACCAGTCGGGGCGTTCGGGGTCGAGTTGTAGCGGACCCACACCCACGGGCCATACCCGGTCTGTGCGGAGTAGAACTCCTTGTAACCCGCGATGCTGGACTCGTTGGCGGCCCGCAGTGCGACACCCACCGTCGCGACGTTGGGGATGCTGGCCCATAGGCGCACCAAGCCGCCCACGTCAGCGCCTACCACCCCAGCAGGGCAGCTCGCGTCGTACCCCTTGGTTTCCGTGGAGTCCGAGTGGTGGCCCAGCATGGCTGGCTGGTTCGGCCACCTCGTCGCGCTCGATGCCAGCCCGGCATCCCACACCTGCCACCCTGCGCTGCAGGAGGAGGAGTAGGCCGCGTTCAGATACAGCCTGGCCTCGTAGATCTGGCGGCCGCGAAGTGGTGTGGCGTCGAAGCTCATAAAGGTGCGGGTCTTGGTGACCCCACTGTTCCAGGAGCCGATCTTCAACTCAGGACGGCTGGACCTGTCATCGTCGTATCCGGACTGGACATAGGTGTCGAACCCAACGTCCAGACCCATCTCGGGGTCGATCACGATCGGGTACTGGGTCTGGGGGTCGGTGAGGAACTCCGCTTGGGGCTGCAACGTCATCACCACCGCGTCGGGCGTGACCTCAGCGGTGCGCTCGACGGCAACCTCAGGCCGCCGCGCGGGCCCGTGCGGTCCGACTGCGGCCGCTGCGGAGTTCGGTGCGGCGACACCGGCACCGGGCGGCCTGGTCGGCTTGGGGGCGTGGCTGGTGGGTGGCCCCAGCGGTAGCTGCAGCTCTTCGAGCATCTCCGCCGGTGGTGTCCGCTGCGGCTGCAGGTCCGGGGCCTGCCAGGGCTGGGTCACCGGGTGGATACGGTCGCCGTCGGCTCCCGCGTCCCACATCGACGGCACGGGCACCCGAACCGTCGTAGAGCCGTCAACGCCGCTGACACTGTAGGAACCGTCCGGCGTCTCGGTGAACGTGGCGTCCTGAGCCTCGAGGATCACCGGCAGAGTCAGGTCGACCGCCGGCGCGGGCTCCTCGTGCAGAACGAAGAACTGCTCGAACCCCGTGGCTGTCGCGTCCACGACCATGTCCATGTCGGGTCGCACGTCCGGGTAGATCGCCCGAGCGCCCTCCAGGCGAGGTTCTGGCAACGGCCCGACCCACGAGATCGACGATGCCGTTCCGTCCAGCGCCGTCATCGAGGCGACGGTCACCTGCGCGTCGGGCGTCGTGCCCTGCGGCGTCCCGCCGGACAGCACGAGGGCACCGGGATGAGCGACGGGCGACACCGTCCCGTCGTCTGCGGCCTCCAGCGTCAGGTCCAGCTCGGCCCAGTCCTCGACTCTGGTGCCGTCACCCCCCAGAGGAACCCACACCGGTCCACTGGCCATGCCAGCGACCGTCGTGCCATCGGGCAAGGCGAAGACCGACCCAGTCAGGGTGCGCTCTCCCAGGATCTCCACGGGCGCGTCCATCAACCGCGCGATCGTCGCCGCAGTTATCGGGTCCGGAGCGGTCAATGGACCGGTCGGGGACGCGGCTGGCGCAGGCGCCGGAGTGACGGGCGGCGGCGCCGCGGCCGCGGCCTGAGGTATCCCGGCGACCAGCAGCGTGCCGATCCCGACCATCGCCACCGGAGTGACGGTCCGGGCCCAAGCGCCGGGCCGGCCATACGCGTCATTGAGCAGACCCACAGCATCCCCCTGCCAGGTGCCCCGCCCGTCTTTGGGCGGGTGCCACATCCTGAAAGCCGACCAGCAACTCTCATGGAGGCAGGTGCAAGTGGCAGCGCGACACTAGAGCGTCGAAGTTCGCCAGCGGGACGGTGGGCACGCACGAAAGCGGACCATTTGACCTTGAATTCACTCGAACGGTCCACCCTCGCGTGGAGTGACCTTCCCGGAACCCACTCAGGTGGAGTGCAGCGCTTCAGTCCTCCTGTTTCCTGGGGCCCGCTCCGCGCAAAGGTTCACAGCTCGCGCTCGTCAGGAAACATCCCGGGTGGCGGGGGGCTGTAGGGCAGCGGGTCCCCGCGGGAGGTCTGGACCTCCGCGGCTGCGGCGAAGGGGCCGTCCTTGTCGAACAGGGCGGCCATCTGTGGGTCGGCGTGGTGGAGCAGCCAGGTGCTCATGCCGGTGCCGGGGTCTAGGCGTAGGTGTTCCCAGGCTCGCCAGAGGGCTTCGAGGCGGATGACGGCTTCGTCGTAGCGCCACCAGTCCGGTGCCCAGCGGCGGTTGCGGGGGTCCAGGGATCGCTTGTAGACGTGCCGCAGGTAGTCGCGGACGAACTCGTCGACCGACCCGTACGCCAGCGTCGGCTGCTCCGCACCGTCGCCCGACTCCGTCGTTGCACCGACGTCGTCCGGCTCGTCGTCGTCCAGGTCGACGTAGTCCAGCTCCTCACCGTCGACGCTCACAGGGCCGCCTGCGGTGTGTCTGATCCGTCGGGTGCCTGGGCGGCCCGTCGGGCGTCCGCCAGGGTGGTCGGGGACTGCGGGTCGTGGGCGGCGATGGAGGCCTTGACCCCTGCGGCGTGTGGGCTGGTCATCCACGGCTGCGTACGCACCAGGGTCGGGCGTGACCCGGAGGCGAGGACGACGGCCCGGCCGCGGGGCAGGGCGGCGAGGTCGGCGACCTCGAGGATCCGTTCGCGGTGCAGCTGGCGGTTGACGGTGCGGTGGCCCTTGCCGGTCGAGACCGACGACGTCTGCCGGTCGTAGTCCCCGATGGTGCGGGACAAGTCTTCGAGGAACGCGGTCTCGCTGACGCCGCCGCCGTAGACCTTGACGTTTGAGGCGGACCACAGCTTCTTCATCCCGGACTCACCCCACACGTCCACGCCCTGTGACCAGGACTGCAGGAACGTCATGAGCACGATCCCGCGCGAGCCGTAGTGGGAGTACAGGTCAGGCAGGTCGCGCCACCGGCACACGTTCGCTGCCTCGTCGAGGACCCCGAGCAGCGGGGTCGCCATGCGCGCGCAGGGTGAGGTGACGGCGTACTCCTCGGCGGCCTCGGTCACCGCCACCGTCAACGCGGTCACGAGCGGGCCGGCGGAGTCGGCGCCCTCCCGTGACAGGGAGTACAGGGTGTCGCTCGAGCGCACGAACGCGGTGGGCTCGAAGTGCGGTCGCGACTCCCCCGGTCCGGCGGTCACCCACCGGGCGATCGCGCGGTTGGTCAGGAAGGAAGCCATCGTCTCGGCCGACCCGAACACGCCCGAGCGCTGCTCGTCGGCGGAGTTGACCTCACCGATCACCCGATCCGCGAGCAGGTCGTACCCGTGGGCGGTCAGGACCTGCGCCGCCGTGGGGTCGTCCGGCCGGGTCAGCCACCGGTACACGTCGGTGATCGGGCGCTTGTCGAGGGCGGCGGCGAGCAGGAGCGCGGCGAGGAGGCGTTCGCCCTTGCCGTCGAAGAACGCGTCGCTGCGCGCGCCTGGGGCGCGGGTGGCGGCGGCGAAGTGCGTGGCCAGGCGTCCGGCCTTGACCTCGTCGGTGACGTACGAGAGCGGGTTCCACCACCAGGTGGGTTGCTGGGCGGCGACGTTCTGCGGGTCGAACGCCCACACCCGCCCGACCGCGGAGCGGGGACCGGTGGTGGCGTGGAAGGCGTCGGGCTTGTTCGACGTCGTCATCACCGCGCCCGGTGCGGCCAGGATCGCCGGGATCACCCGCGAGGTCGTCTTGCCGGTGCGGGGCCCGGCGATGTCGACGTGCATGTCCTCCCAAGGCGCGACGAGCTCGCGCCCGTCGGCGACGGCGCGACCGATCGGAACACCCGGTGACGTCGCGACCCCGAGCCGGGCCGCGGTCCTGGTGGCGTGCTTGCGTCCCAGGGCCTCGACGTCGCGGCCGCGTCCCATGTAGGTGGCGGCGCGGTCGACCCGCGTCCGGCTGCGGCGCAGGCGCCGCCACCACAGTCCCACCACCACCGCCAGGCCGACGAGGAGGACCAGCAGGGCCACCAGGACCCAGGTCGCCTGCGCCGGCCAGGGCACGTCACCGCCCAGGACGCCGCTCAGGACCGCGAACGGGTCCGCAGGGAACTGGGCCGTGGCGCCGGCGAGGTGGTGCCCGACGCGAACGGCGATGTTCACCGCGACGACCGCCACAGCGACGGTGATGATCCCTACCCACAGCAGGACCGTCTCGGCGCCCATCGCGCCGGGGTCCTTGCGCCGGTTGTTCGGGGTGCTCACGGCGCCTCCAGGCCGATGCGGGACTGGGCGTGCCACAGCTTGTTGGTGTCGTTGACCGCGAGTTCGGCGGCGGTGAGCTCGACCCGGACCGGGATGCCGGGCCGGCCCCCGACCTTGATGAGGAACTTCCCGCGCCCGGGGGGTTCTGCTTCGCGGCCGTGGGTGGCGTCCCAGCCGGGTGGGTCGGACCAGGACACCATCAGGTCCTGCTCGGCGCGAGAGAACGGGACCGCGGTGTTCAGCAGCGGCATCTCCGCCGGTGGCAGGCCACCGCAGATCACCATGCCGGCGCGCTCGACGAGCCCACGGGCCTTCATCCTGTCCTCCTCGGTGGGCAGTGCCATGAGGTCGGACATGGTGTGGGTGATCATCGCCGTGCCGACACCCAGGGTGCGGTTGAGGCGGGTGAGGGAGTCGACGCGGTCGACCATGCCGGAGCCGGAGCGCAGTGCCTGCCACAGCTCGTCCATGATGACGAAGTAGTGCCGCTGCGCCTCGAGACCGGCCGCGGCGAGGGTGTGGGCGACGTTGACGGTCGCGAAACCGTTGGACCAGCACGCCAGCAGCGCCGCCGCGCGCAGGTCACTGTCGGTCTCCTTGATGCCGGAGATGTCGTAGACCGCGGGACGGTCGCGCCGCATCGGGTTGGTCGTCGGCTGGGCGAACGTCTCCCCCAGCCGGCCCCCACGGGTCAGGCTGATCAGCGACTGCTCCAGGCCGCGGGTGATGCGCTGGTACTCCTCCATCGAGCCGCGGTCGACCGCCACCTCGCGCAGCTCGGCCGGCGCGGTCTGCACCACGCGCAGCAGGTCCGCCAGGACCGGGACCCCGGTGTGGTCGCGGTCCAGGACGCGCAGCGCCTGGTCCAGGATCGACTCCTCGACGTCGGTCGGCGGCTGCTTGCGCAGGATCGTCAGCAGCGCCGAGACCATCGTCAGGCGCCGCCCGTGGGCGTCGCCCTCGAGCTCGGCGGCCTCCTTCTCATGCCCTGCCGCGCGCAGGTGGCGAGCGGCCTCGAGTGCCTGCCCGGGGTCGAGGATGTTCAGGTACCCCCGGCCGCGGCCCAGGCGGATCACCTGCCCGCCGAGCGCCTCGATCAGGTCGACGTAGTCCGGCTTGAGGTCCCCCAGCACGAACGGCAGCACCCCGTACCCCGCCAGGCCGGTCGCCATCCGGCGGATGGCCGTGGACTTCCCGATGCCCGGCTTGGCCAGCACCATGACCGACGGGTTGCCGATCAGCTGGGCGCGCTGAAACCACGAGATCGGGTCGCAGCACACCGTGGCGCCGGTGAACAGGTGCCGGCCCATCGGGGCCCCGATCATCGGCGCCCCGGTGCCCACGGAGAACGGCCACAGCCCGCACACCTGCACGGTGGTCCCCCGCCACTCGTCGGCGGCCTGCACCAGGTACGCCTCACCGCGACCCCGGCCGATCCAGCCGCGCATCGGCGGGCGGCGCGGTGCGCGCGGCTTCGCCGCACCGCTGCGGTTTGCGCTCATCGGGCGTCCTTCCCCTCGACGCGGCCGCCGGGGCGGCGCACCTGCACCGGCACGGCCCCGGGCAACTGCAACGCGGCGGCGATGACGTCGGCCACCCGCACTGTCTCGACGTCGCCACGCGACGCCTGAGCAGCGGCGTCGGCGCTCACAGCTTGTTCCGCAGCTCGGCGGGGACCTTCAAGTGCCGGGGCAGGACCAGGCCCAGCGGCAGGGCGGCCGCGAACGCCGAGTCCTGCGCGCCGTGTACGGGGCGCAGCCCCACGCGGGCGGCGGAGGCCAGGTAGGACACCGCGGCGCGGGCGTCGGCCTCGTCGGCCGGGTCCAGCGCGCTCGCGGTGACCAGCAGCCCGAAGTTCACCAGCCCAGCGCCGGCAGCCTCCTCGGCGGCCGTCGCGGCAGCCGAGCGCACCGCCAGGACGTCACGGGCGGCGGGCTTGGCGGTCGAGGTCTGACGGAACTCCGCAGCCCGCAGGTCAGCCTCGACGATCGCCGCAGCACGGGCCGGGTCGATCGGCCGGTAGAGCAGGGTGACGCGCTTGCGCGCGATGTCACGGTGCGGCGCCAGGAGCTTGGCCAGCATCTTGGCCTGCACCAGGCCCTGCGGCGCCGTGCTCATCGCCCATGTAACCGAGACGGCCGAGTCGTGGCGGTAGGAGTCCCACGTCGCCTCGTGCGCGGACGGGCCGACGTCGACCCACGACAGGTCCGGGACCTGCCCCACGGCGTGCGCCTCGTCGATCAGCGTCGCGGCCGCCGGGTCGTAGGCGACCCGGACCACCTCGCACAGCTCCTGCGCCGCGACCGGGTGCGCCGAACCCGCACCGGTCGCCTGCAGCGACTGCGTCAGACCGGGGATGCGCGCGGCGAGCTCACGGCCCATCTCCTCCGCGGTGCGCTTGCGCCCACCGGCGCGAGCCGCGGCGTTGAACGTCAGCGCGACGAAGGCCCGCACCGTGGAAGAGCCGATCGGGTAGCGCTGGACGACCTCGTCGAGCATCGCGCGGGCGAACGCCGGCGCGTTCGGGTCGACGTTGAGCGCGACCTCGCGGCGCAGCCGCGACCCGGTGTCCGGGGCGGTCTCGATCGTCACCGAGGCGGCGTCCAGGCCCGGCTCGTCGGCCAGGGTCGCGAGCCAGTGTCCCCACGCCGAGACCCACAGGTCGATCTGGTCGGCGTCGACCAGCGAGGACCCGTCCGGCTCGGTGCCCAGCACCATCGTGAAGTGCGCCGTCGCCGGCACATGAAGGAGGGCGAACGGGCGCCCGTAGGAGTCGGTGTGCTCCGACAGGCGCGACGCCGCCAGAAGCCCGGGCAGCTGGTAGGTGCCCCACAGCGCCCGGCCCAGTGGGCCCGAGCGGTACAGGTGGGACCCGCGTGAGCGGGCGACGCCCCACCCGAGCCGGGTGGCGGCGCGGGACAGCAGGCTGCGCCCGTGCCGGTCCTTGCTCACCAGCAGCAGCAACAACAGCCCCAGGACCACCGCCGCGCCGACCCCCTCGAGGGGACCGGCGACCATCACCGTGATCACGACGAAGATCAGGCCACCGAGCAGCACCGCGGTGCCGACCGAGCCCAGACCCAGCAGACCCGGCGACGTCGGACGCCGCCAGTTGCCGTACGTGCGCGGAGCCCGCGCGCTCTCGTCAACGACTGCCACTCGGACCATCCCCCTCACCGACACTGCGCTCACCGAGCGACCGCGCACCATCCGCCGCGGCCTGCCCAGCCTTCATCCCCACGTCCAGCGCTGCTCCAGCGGCCACCCCCGCCGGGCCGCCTGCGGCGCCCGCCGCGGTCGCGCCACCAGCCGCCGCACCACCGGCAGCGGCACCTCCCGCAGCGGCTCCGCCGCCC
>NZ_JACVQL010000206.1 GCF_019733465.1 Actinotalea ferrariae
ATGCGGAGGCGCTCGCCGAGGACGTCTTCGCGACGTGCCCGCCCGAGCCCGTGCGCGACGTCGACCCTGCCGTGCTGGCGCGGCTGAGCCTGCGTCGGCTCGCGAACGTCGACCCCGCACGGACGCAGCGCCGCCCGGCAGCGCCGCGGGGTCGGCACCGGCGGCGGCGCTCGCGTCGGGCGAGGGTCGTGGGCGTGGGCCTCACGGTCGCGCTGCTCGCGGGGACCGTGGGCGTGACCGGCGCGTGGCGCGCAGCGATCGGCCACTACGGCGACGTGCGGGCCGGGGAGCTGAGCAGCGGGGGCGCGAGCAGCGGTGGCGCGAGCAGCGGGGACCAGGGCAGCGGAGACGCGAGCGGCGGGGGCCAGAGCAGCGGAGCGGGGAGCAGCGGGGACCAGAGCAGCGGGGACCGAACCAGTGGGGATTCGACCAGCGGGGACCGAACCAGCGGCGAGCCGGTCGCCGTGGTGGACCGGCCGGCTCAGGAGCGCGGCGCCCTGCCGGCTGAGCGGCTCGGCGTGCTCGGAGCAGCGGGTGCGGTGCCGCTCGACGTGCCGCCTGCGGCCGCCGCGGTGCGCCTCACGCACCACCGGGCGGAGGCGCTGCTCGCCGGTGACACGGCCCGGCTGAGCGCGGTCACCGTCCCTGGATCGCCGGCAGCGGCGGCCGACCTGCAGGTGCTCGCGTCGATGGGGCCAGCACGCGACGCCGTCGCGCCCGGCGTGGTGCGCACGCAGGTGGCCGACGTCGACGTCGAACCGCGCACCGCCCGGCCGCTCGCGCGCTGGGGGAGCGACTGCCACGGCGTACGGCTCGTCGCCGCGGTGCGCGGCACACCCGCCGGCGACGTGTCGGCGCCCTCGATGGCCGGCGCCGCTGCGAACCCGTCGGTGGTGACGGCCACGCCTGTCCGCCTGACGCTGTGCGCGGTGGGCGGCGCCTGGCGGGTCGCGGTCGTCGAGCCGGTCGTCGGCTGACCGTCCGAGCCGGGCCATCCGGGGCCGGCGGACGTCGGCCAGTGGGGGGCGGTCGAAGTCGTGCAGCGCGGAGCCGGCGGCAGCGGAGGTGGACCGGCGGGAGGCGCGTGCGCCGTCAGGTGCGCGGCGCGCGGCCCGCGAGCCAGGACGCCGCGGCGTCGAGCGTGGGGTGCGTGTGGACGAAGCCGCTCGACGTGAGCACGGTCGGCAGGGCCCGCTGCGAGGCCAGCACGCCCTCGTCGGCGAACTCGCCCAGCACGACGCGGAGCGCGGCACGGGGCACCCGGAGCACCGCGGGCCGGTGGAGGGCGCGGGCGACGGCCGCGACCACCTCGCCCGTGCGCGCGGGGGCCGGTGCCGTGAGGTTCACGGGCCCGCGGACGTCCGCCGTGAGCAGGTGCTCGATCGCCCTGATCTGGTCCACCAGCGTGATCCAGCTCCACACCGCCGACCCGTCGCCGAGCGGACCGCCGACGCCGAGCCGCATGAGCGGCAGGAGACGTCCGAACGAGCCGCCGCGGTGCGACATCACGATGCCCGTGCGCAGGTGCGCGACCCGGACGCCCGCGTCCTCGGCGGGCCTCGTGGCGCCTTCCCAGGCGCGCACCACGTCAGCGAGAAAACCCCCGCCGGCGGATGACGCCTCGGTGAGGACCTCGTCGCCCCGGTCGCCGTAGAACCCGACCGCCGAGCCCTGGAGGAGCACGCGCGGCCGGTCGTCGAGCGACGCCAGCGTGCGGGCGAGCAACGCCGTCGGCTCCGTGCGGCTGCGCAGGATCGTCGTCCGGTACGCGGCCGTCCACCGCTGCTCCGCGAGCCCGGCCCCGCCGAGGTTGACGACGACGTCGGCCGTCCGCAGGTCCTCGGGGTCCAGGCGCCCGCGGGCCGGGTCCCAGCCGATCTCCCTCGAGGAGCCGGCCGGGCCGCGCACGAGGCGCCGCACGCGGTGTCCCCGGTGGGCCAGGTGGTCGACGAGCGCCGACCCGATCAGGCCGTGGGATCCGGCGACGACGACCTGGAGGCCGCTCACCCCCGCGCCCCGAGGTGCGGTGCGCCGCTCGACGCGTGGCTTGCGGCCGGACGCGCGACGACGCCCCGGGCGCTCGTGGCCCGGGGCGTCGTCGCGGTGCTCAGAGCCCGACCTCGGCCTCGAAGTCGCCGTCCTCGATGCGCTTCTTGACCGTCATGAGGTAGCGCGACGCGTCGGCGCCGTCCACCAGCCTGTGGTCGTAGGACAGCGCGAGGTAGCACATCGACCGCACGGCGATGTACTCGCCGCCGTCCGGGTCCGTCGCCACGACCGGGCGCTTGACGATCGCACCGGTGCCGAGGATCGCCGACGTGCCGATCGGGACGATCGGCGTGTCGAACAGCGCGCCGCCCGAGCCGGTGTTGGTCACCGTGAACGTCGCGCCGCTCAGCTCGTCGGGCGTCACCTTGTTGTCACGCGTGCGCGCGGCGAGGTCCGCGATCTTGCGGGCGATGCCGGCGAGGTTCAGGTCGCCCGCGCCGCGGATGACCGGGACGACGAGGCCACGCTCGGTGTCGACGGCGATGCCGACGTTCTCCTCGCCGTGGTAGGTGATCTGGTTGCCCTCGAGCACCCCGTTGACCTTGGGGTGCGCCTTGAGCGCCTCGGTCGCCGCGAGGACGAAGAACGGCAGGAAGGTGAGGTTGACGCCCTCGCGTGCCCGGAAGTCCTCCTTGGCCCGGGCGCGCAGGCGCGCGACCTTGGTCACGTCGACCTCGATCACGGTCGTCAGCTGCGCCATGGACTGCAGCGACTCGACCATGCGCGAGGCGATGATCTGCCGGAGGCGGCTGGCCTTCTCGGTCGTGCCGCGGAGCGGGGAGACGCTCGGCGTGGCAGCCGGCTTCGACGGGGACGCCGCCGGGGCCGGTGCGGACGCCTGCTGCTGGGAGGCGCGCTCACGCTCGGCGCGCTCCTGCTCCTCCTTCTCGCGGCGGGCGGCCGCCTCGAGGACGTCCTCCTTGCGGATGCGTCCGCCGACGCCGGTGCCGGTCAGGCTCGACAGGTCGACGCCCTTCTCGGCCGCCAGCTTGCGCACGAGCGGCGTGAGGTAGCCGCTGCCACCCGCGGGTGCGGGGCTCGACGGCGCGGGCGCCTGGGCCGAGGACGACGCCGAGGCGCCGCCCTGGACGGCCGGTGCGGCGACGACCTGCTGCGCCTCGTAGGCCGGCTGCCCCGGGGCCGCGGTCTCGGGGGACTGCTCCTGCGCCTTGGCCTCGGCCGACGGCTCCGGCGGGCGCACCTCGGACTGCTGCTGGGCGGGGGCCTCGGGCGTGGACGCCGTCTGGCTCGCCTGCTGCTCGGGCTGGGCGGGGGTCTGTTGCTGGGGCTCCTGCTGGGCCGGCTGCTGCTGGGCAGCCTGCTCCTGCTGGGCGGGCTGGGCACCGGCCTGCTCGCCGCCGGCCTGAGCCACGGTCGACCCGCCGCCGGCGGCGGCGGACCCGATGCGGGCGAGCGCCGTGCCGACGTCGACCGTCTCGTCCTCCTGCACCAGGACCTCGACGAGCGTGCCCGCGAGGGGCGACGGGATCTCCGTGTCCACCTTGTCCGTCGAGACCTCGAGGAGGGGCTCGTCGACGGCGACCTCGTCGCCGACCTGCTTGAGCCACCGCGTCACGGTGCCCTCGGTGACGCTCTCGCCGAGCGCCGGCATCGTCACGTCCTGCGTGTCGCCACCCGAGCCACCCCCGCCCGAGCCGGGCTGCGGCGGGGCCGGGACGGGCTCGTCCTCCGTCGCGGGAGCCGACGGGGCCTCCGTGCGCGTGACCTCGTCGGGGACCTGCGCCGCCTGCTGCTCGTCCGCGGACGCCGCCGCGTCGGTCGGCTGCTGGGCCGGCTGCTCCGAGGACTGCGGAGCCTGCTCGGCGGGAGCCGCCTGCGACGCCTGCTCCGAGCCGCCGCCCTCACCGGCCGCGCCGATGCGCGCCAGCGGGGTGCCGACCTCCACGGTCTCGTCCTCCTGGACGAGGATCTCGCTCAGGGTCCCCGCGAAGGGGGAGGGGATCTCGGTGTCGACCTTGTCGGTGGACACCTCGAGCAGCGGCTCGTCGACCGCCACCTCGTCGCCCACCTGCTTGAGCCACCGGGTCACGGTGCCCTCGGTCACGCTCTCGCCGAGAGCCGGCATCAGCACGGAGTCAGACATGACCTCGCGTCTCCTTCGATGGGGGTCAGTTGTGGGCGTGCAGGGGCTTGCCGGCGAGTGCGAGGAACGCCTCACCGATCGCCTCGTTCTGGGTCGGGTGCGCGTGCACCAGGCCCGCCACGTCCTCCGGGTATGCCTCCCAGTTGACGATGAGCTGGCCCTCGGCGATGAGCTCGCCGACACGCGCACCGATCATGTGCACGCCGAGCACCGGGCCGTCCTTCTGCCGGACGAGCTTCACGAAGCCGGCCGTGCCGAGGATCTGGCTGCGGCCGTTGCCGCCGAGGTTGTACTCCAGCACCTCGACCGCGTCGTCGCCGTGCAGCTCCTTGGCCTTCGCCTCGGTGACGCCGACCGACGCAACCTCCGGCTCGGAGTAGGTGACGCGCGGGATACCCGACTCGACGATCGTCGCGGGCGACAGCCCGGCGATCTCCTCGGCGACGAAGATGCCCTGCGCGAAGCCGCGGTGCGCGAGCTGCAGGCCGGGGACGATGTCGCCCACCGCGTAGATGTTCGCGACGCCGGTGTGCAGGCGCTCGTTCGTGATCACGAAGCCGCGGTCGAGCGTCACGCCCTGCTCGCCGTAGCCGAGCCCGTCCGTGCGGGGCCCGCGCCCGACGGCGACGAGGAGGATGTCGGCGTCGAACGTCTTGCCGTCCTCGAGCGTCACGTGCACGCCCTGGTCGTCCTGCGTCGCGCTCTGGAAGCGGACGCCGGTCGAGAAGTTGATCTTGCGCTTGCGGTAGGCCCGCTCGAACGCCTTGCTCAGCGCCTCGTCCTCGTTGGGGACCAGGTGGGGGAGCGCCTCGATGATCGTCACGTCGGCCCCGAAGGACTTCCAGACGCTCGCGAACTCGGAGCCGATGACGCCGCCGCCCAGGATGATCGCCGACGACGGCACGCGGTCGAGCGTCAGCGCCTGGTCGGAGGTCATGATCCGGCCGCCGATCTCGAGGCCGGGGAGCGTCTTCGCGTACGACCCGGTCGCGAGGATGATGTTGCGGCCCTGGTAGCGCGCGCCGTCGACCTCGACCGTGTCCGGCCCGACGAGCCGGCCGTAGCCCTCGACGTACGTGATGCCGTGCGCCTTCACGAGGCCCTGCAGGCCCTTGTAGAGGCGGCCGATGACGCCGTCCTTGTAGGCGTGGACCCCCGCCATGTCGATGCCCTCGAACGTCGCCTTGACGCCGTACTTCTCGCTGTCCTTGGCGCCGTCGGCGAGCTCTGCGGCGTGCAGGAGGGCCTTGGTCGGGATGCAGCCCCAGTGCAGGCAGGTGCCGCCGAGCTTCTCCGCCTCGACGAGGGCGACGCTCAGCCCCAGCTCGGTGGCGCGCAGGGCAGCGGCGTACCCGCCGCTCCCTCCGCCCAGGACCACGATGTCGAAGACGGTGGGGCTGTCAGCCACGATGTGTCTCTCCTCGGACGCAGACGGCGGGTCGCGATGCTCCGGTCATCTTGTCACTCCGCGGGTGAACGCGGGAATCGGCGCGGCGCGGGCCCGGTGTGATGCTCACGACAAGTCATCCTATGACTTCTCCCGCACCCGTCCGGGCGACCTGCGCCCGCGCGATGCGGTCGACGCCCGCGCGGGACCGTACGCTGGCGGGATGGGCCTGTTCCGCCGTCGACGCGCCGAGACCCCGGGGAACGCGCCCGAGCCGTCCCCTCGCGAGGCGCAGCAGGCGACCGTCGCGCACCTCGCGGAGTTCGTCCGCACGCGCGTGGGCGTCGAGGCCTACGTGGAGCCGGTCACGTCGGTGACCCAGACGACCGTCGTGCTCATCGCGACGACGGGGGAGTGGACGCGCCGCCGCGTGCCGGACGCCCGGACCGCCCACCGGATCGCCCAGGACCTGGGCATCCCGTGCTACGACGTCCAGCTGACGGGGTACCCGCAGCGGATGCGCGACTGGAACGCCCGGCAGCGCGCCCGCCGCTGAGCCGCGCTGCTGAGCCGCGCTGCTTGCCGACCACCGTCGAGCCGCGGGCCTGCGAGCCGCCGACCGGCTCAGGACTCCGGCTCAGGACTCCAGCAGGCTGAGCAGCGTCCGCACGGCGACACCCGTGCCGCCGACCGGCGTGTAGCCGTGCGCCGAGCCCTCGTTGAACGCCGGACCCGCGATGTCGAGGTGCGCCCACGGCGTGCTGCCCACGAACTCGCGCAGGAAGAGCCCGGCGACGAGCATCCCGCCGAACCGGTCGCCGATGTTCGCGAGGTCGGCCACCTGCGACTTGAGGCTCGCCCGCAGCTCGTTCGGGAGCGGCATCGGCCAGAACTGCTCGCCCGCCGCCTCGGCCGCGCGCACGACCTCGCCGCGCATCTCGTCCGTGCCCATGACGGCGGAGACCCGCGCGCCGAGCGCGACCATCTGCGCGCCGGTCAGCGTCGCGACGTCGATCACGGCGTCGGGCTTCTCCTCGATCGCGGCGACGAGGCCGTCGGCGAGGACGAGCCGGCCCTCCGCGTCCGTGTTGAGCACCTCGACGGTCTTGCCGCCGCGCTGCGTGATGACGTCCGACGGGCGCTGCGCGGTGCCCGACGGCATGTTCTCGGCGAGGCAGAGCCAGCCCGTGACCTTGACGGGCAGCTCGAGCGCCGCGGCCGCCAGCACGGTGTGCAGCACCGCGGCCGCACCGGCCATGTCCGACTTCATCGCCTCCATGCCCTTGGCCGGCTTGATCGACAGGCCGCCCGAGTCGAACGTGATGCCCTTGCCGACGAGCGCGACGGAGCGGGTCGGGCGCGACGGCGACCAGGAGAGCTTGACCAGGCGCGGCGGGCGCGACGAGCCCTGCCCGACGGCGACGAGGCCGCCGTAGCCGCCCGCGGCGAGCGCCTTCTCGTCGAGCACGGAGACCTTGACCTTCGTCCCCTTGACCGCCGCCCGGGCGACGTCGGCGAACGCGGCGGGGTACAGGTCGAGCGGCGCGGTGTTGACCAGGTCGCGCACGCCGTGGACGGCGTCGGCGACGACGGCGGCGCGCGCCACGGCCGCCTTGGCTGAGGCGTCGCGGGCGCGCGGGCTCACGAGCTCGAACGTCGTGGCGGGCCGCTGCGCCTCGGGGAGCGCGCGGTAGCGCTCGAACGCGTAGGCGCCGAGCAGCGCGCCCTCGGCGACGGCGCCGACCTGCGCCACGTCGCCGGCGGGCAGCGCGAGCCCGACGGTCCCGACACCGGTGATCTGCCGCGCGGCGGCGCCTGCGGCGCGACGCAGCGCCTCCGCCGTCGGTGCCGCCCCGGCCGCGAG
>NZ_JACVQL010000207.1 GCF_019733465.1 Actinotalea ferrariae
GCCAGCCAGCGGCGCGCCGCACGCGGCCTGCGCGGGCGCCGGGCGCCGTCCGGCGTCCCTGCGGACCGCAGTGCCCGCAGCGTCCTCGCCGCGCCCATCCGGCTCGGACCTGTCGCCGACCGCTGTCCCTGTGCCACGCCGCCCCCGTTTCCCCGGCCCGGCCTCCTGCCGCGCGGTCGCGACAAGATCTCAGATCGTTCCGACATCCCGCCACGAGCCGCGCCGATGTATGCACAGACGGCCGAATGGCGGTCCTGGCGACCTGCGTGAGCCGGTCTTGTATACAGAAGCGTGCCCCGGACGTACGCTGGCGGGGTGCGTGCCGGTGACCGGGTCTACGCGGCCCTCCGCGAGGAGATCGTCGCCGGCCGCCTGCGCCCGGGCGCCGAGCTGAGCGAGGTCGAGCAGGCCGAGCGCTGGGGCGTCTCGCGCACGCCGGTCCGCGAGGCGCTCAGCCGGCTCCGGGCCGACGGGCTCGCCGTCGTGGGCCGCGGCCGCACGCTCACGGTCTCGGACATCCAGCCGGTCGACGTGGTGCGCCTCTTCGAGCTCCGCGAGGCCCTTGAGACGCAGGCCGCGCGGCTCGCCGCCCGCCGCTGCCGGCCGGAGGTCTTCGCCGCGCTCGCCGAGCAGCTCGCGGCCGTCGTGCCGCCCGAGCCGGGCGACGAGGCGGATCCGCACGGGGACCACTACTACGGCCTGGTCGCCACGCTCGACGCCGCGGTCGACGACGCGACGGACAGCCCGTACCTCCGCTCGGCCCTCGCCGCCCTGCGCCCGCACGTCGCCCGGGCGCGGCGCCTCGCGTCCGACAACCCCGCCCGCCTGCGGGCCGCGGCGGCGGAGCACCGCCTCATCGCCGAGGCCATCGCCGACCGCGACGAGAGCCTCGCCGTCCACGCCACCGCGGTGCACCTCCGCCTCGCCCTCGCCAACGTCCTGACCAGCCTGGAGGCAGCCCGATGACCCGTGTGCACCACGTCCGCGTCCACCCGAGCGCGGACCGGCTCCCGCGCGAGCAGCAGCTCGCGTGGGCCTTCGCCGAGCTGGCCGCGGACCGACCGCCCCTGCCCGACGACGTCGTCGACATGGTCGTCAACCGCGTCATCGACGACGCCGCCGTCGCGATCGCGTCCGTCGGCCGCCGGCCCGTGGTCGCCGCGCGGGCGCAGGCGCTCGCGCACCCGTACCGGCCGGGCGCGACCGTCGTCGGGCTCCCCGCGACCGAACGGGTCAGCCCGGAGTGGGCCGCCTGGGCCAACGGCGTCGCGGTGCGCGAGCTCGACCACCACGACACCTACCTGGCCGCGGACTACTCGCACCCGGGGGACAACATCCCGCCCGTGCTGGCGGTCGCACAGCACCTCGCCGAGCGGCGGTCCCTGACCGGCGCCGACGTCGTGCGGGCCCTCGCGACGGGGTACGAGGTGCAGGTCGCCCTCGTACGCGCGATCAGCCTGCACAAGCACCGCATCGACCACGTCGCGCACCTCGGACCGTCGGCCGCGACGGCGCTCGGCTCGCTGCTCGGGCTGCCGCCCGAGGTCACGTTCCACGCCGTCGGTCAGGCGCTGCACACGACGACGGCGACGCGGCAGTCCCGCAAGGGTGAGATCTCGACGTGGAAGGCGTACGCGCCGGCGTTCGCGGGCAAGGTCGCGGTCGAGGCGGTGGACCGTGCGATGCGCGGGCAGACGTCGCCCACGCCGATCTACGAGGGGGAGGACGGCGTGCTGGCGTGGCTCCTCGACGGGCCGGACGCCGCGTACGACGTCGCGCTCCCCGCACGGGGTGAGCCGTGCCGCTCGATCCTCGAGACGTACACCAAGGAGCACTCGGCGGAGTACCAGTCGCAGGCGCTCATCGACCTCGCGCGCCGGCTCCACCACGAGCGCCCCGAGCTGGCCGACCCCGACCGGGTCGCCGAGATCGTGCTGCACACGAGCCACCACACGCACCACGTCATCGGCTCCGGCTCGGGGGACCCGCAGAAGTACGACCCGACGGCGACGCGCGAGACGCTCGACCACTCGGTCCCGTACATCTTCGCCGTGGCGCTGCAGGACGGCCGCTGGCACCACGTCGACTCCTACGCGCCCGAGCGCGCCGCGCGCCCCGACACGGTGGCCCTGTGGCGCAAGGTCTCGACGCGCGAGGACCGCGAGTGGACGCGGCGCTACCACTCGACCGACCCGGCGGAGAAGGCGTTCGGCGCGCGCGTCGAGGCCGTGCTCACGGACGGCACCCGCGTGGTCGAGGAGATCGCCGTCGCCGACGCGCACCCGCTCGGCGCACGTCCGTTCGGCCGGGAGCAGTACGTCGACAAGCTCCGCACCATGGCCGACGGCGTCGCGCCGGACGCCGAGGTCGACCGCTTCCTCGCGCTCGCCGAGCGCCTGCCCGAGCTCGCGCCGCACGAGCTCGCCGGCCTCACCCTGACCGCCTCGACCGAGGCGCTCGACGGTCCGCTGCCCGAGGGGATCTTCTGATGCTGCACTCCGCCACCACGCCGGCCGCCAAGCGCGCCGAGCTGCGTCGCCGGCTCGCCTCCGGTGAGCTGCTCCGCTTCCCCGGCGCCTTCAACCCCCTGTCGGCGCGCCTCATCCAGGACAAGGGGATGGAGGGCGTCTACGTCTCCGGTGCCGTGCTGTCGGCCGACCTCGGGCTGCCCGACATCGGCCTCACGACGCTCACCGAGGTCGCGGGCCGCAGCGCCCAGATCGCCCGGACCACGGACCTGCCGGTGCTCGTCGACGCCGACACGGGGTTCGGCGAGCCGATGAACGTGGCCCGCACGGTCCAGGTGCTCGAGGACGCGGGCGTCGCCGGGCTGCACGTCGAGGACCAGGTGAACCCCAAGCGGTGCGGGCACCTCGAGGGCAAGCAGGTCGTCGACCTCGAGACCGCCGAGCGGCGGGTCCGGGCCGCCGTCGACGCGCGCCGCGACCCGGACCTGCTGATCATGGCCCGCACCGACGTGCGCGCGATCGAGGGGCTCGACGCCGCCGTCGACCGCGTCCGGCGGCTCGTCGACGCGGGCGCCGACGCGGTCTTCCCCGAGGCGATGGCCGACGAGCGCGAGCTCGAGGCGGTGTGCCGGGCGGTGGACGTGCCCGTGCTCGCGAACATGACGGAGTTCGGCCGCTCGCGCCTGCTCACGACGAGGCAGCTCGCCGACGCAGGCGTGCGCATCGTCATCTACCCCGTCTCGCTCCTGCGGATCGCGATGGGCGCCGCCGAGCGCGCGCTCGACACCCTCGCGGCGGAGGGGACGCTCGAACCGCTCGTGCCTCAGATGCAGACGCGCACGCGGCTCTACGAGCTCCTCGACTACGCCGGCTACAGCCGGTTCGACGAGACGGTCTTCACCTCGACCGGCCACGCCGGCTGACCTCCGACGCGCACGCGGGTCCGCCCGCGTGCGCTCCGGCCCACCCGCATGAGACGCGAAGGAGCGGTCATGACGCAGTCCGACCAGGCCAGGCCCACCAACGGCGAGCACACCGAGTCCCACCAGGGCGAGCAGCCCCAGCAGGGCGGGCGAGAGGCGCCCGAGGCGCCGGACGTCCGCAAGGGCCTCGTGGGCGTCGTGGTCGACACGACGAAGGTGTCCGCGGTCGACCCGGTGAGCAGCTCGCTGCTGTACCGCGGGTACCCCGTCCAGGAGCTCGCGGAGCGGTGCTCGATGGAGCAGGTCGCGCACCTCCTGTGGCACGGCGAGCTGCCCGACACCGACGAGCTCGCCGCGCTCGAGGCCACCGAGCGCGAGAACCGCGCCCTCCAGCCGCACGTCCGGGCCGCCGTCGACGCGCTGCCCACCACGGCGCACCCGATGGACGTGGTCCGGACCGCGGTGAGCGTCATGGGTGCGCACGAGCCGCCCGACGACGTGACGTACCAGGCGCAGCTCGCCGACGCCTCGCTCCGGCTCTTCGCGCGGCTGCCCGCCGTCATCGCGTACGACCAGCGACGGCGTCGCGGCCAGGACGTCGTCGAGCCGCGCGACGACCTCGGGTACGCCGCGAACTTCCTGCACATGACCTTCGGCGACCTTCCCGACGACGTCGTGCTGGACGCCTTCCGCGTGTCCCTGATCCTGTACGCCGAGCACTCCTTCAACGCCTCGACCTTCACGGCACGCGTCATCACGTCGACCCTCGCGGACCTGCACTCGGCCGTGGTCGGCGCGATCGGCGCGCTCAAGGGCCCCCTCCACGGCGGTGCGAACGAGGCCGTCATGGCCACCTTCGAGGAGGTCGGGGACGCGTCGCGGGCCGAGGCCTGGCTCGACGAGGCGCTCGCCTCGAAGCGGAAGATCATGGGCTTCGGGCACCGGGTCTACAAGCACGGCGACTCACGCGTGCCCACGATGAAGGCCGCGCTCGACCGCCTCGTCGAGCACACCGACCGGGCGGACCTGGGCGAGCTCTACGACGCGCTCGAGGCCGCGATGACGGCGCGCAAGGGGATCCTCCCCAACCTCGACTACCCGTCGGGACCGGCCTACCACCTCATGGGGTTCGACACGGCGACGTTCACGCCCCTGTTCGTCGCGAGCCGGGTCGTCGGGTGGACGGCGCACGTGGCGGAGCAGCGTGCGGCGAACGCGCTCATCCGCCCGCTGAGCGCCTACACCGGCCCGGCAGAGCGCCACCTTCGCTGAGGTCGCGCGAGCGCATGCGCGCACGACCCACGTCGGAGAGGATGACGGCGGCTCACCAGGGCCCGGAGCGGGAGGCTGAGTGACCAGGGACGACGAGCCGGGCGGCGCGGTACCCCTGCTGGCCGACCAGCCGGCGGCCGACGCGCGCCCGGTGCTCGACGCGGTCGCCGTGGACCTCGCCGCGACCCGGATCCGCTCCGACCTCGCCGTCGAGGCCGCGGGCATCGGCACCTTCGACTGGGACCTCGAGACGGGCAGCCTCGTCTGGGACGACCGGCTGCGCGAGCTCTTCGGCTACGCCGAGGGCGAGTTCGACGAGACGATCGAGGCGTTCCGGGCCCGGCTGCACCCCGACGACGTCGACCGGGTCGACGCGGCGCTCCTCGGCGCGGTCGAGCGGTGCGGGGAGTACGAGGCGGAGTACCGCGTGGTGCGGCCGTCCGGCGACGTCCGGTGGGTCGAGGCGCGAGGGCGCGCCCTGGCCGGGCCGAGCGGCCGCGCGGCCCGGCTGATCGGCGCGGCCTACGACACCACGGTGATGCGCGAGGGCGAGACGCGCGTCGGCCGCGTGCTCGAGTCCATGACGACGTCCTTCTTCTCGCTCGACCGGCGATGGCGGTTCAGCTACGTCAACGCCGAGGCCGAGCGCGTCCTCGGTCGCACCCGGGAGGAGCTCCTGGGCGGCGTCATCTGGGACCTGTTCCCGGCCGCCGTCGGCTCCGAGTTCGAACGCGCGTACCGCGCCGCCATGGCGAGCTCCACGCCGACGTCGTTCGAGGCCTACTACCCCGCGCCTCTCGACGCCTGGTTCGAGGTGCGCGCATGGCCCGACCCGGACGGGCTCTCGGTCTACTTCCACGACGTCAGCGCGCGGCGCGCCGCGGACCAGCAGCTCGAGCGCGCCATGGAGCGCAGCAGCCTGCTGGTCGAGGTGGCGTCGGAGCTCGCGGGCACCCTCGACGCGGAGGAGGCCGTGGCACGGCTCGCCCGGCTCGTGGTCCCCACGCTCGCGCAGTGGTGCATCGTCACGCTCGTGGACGACGTCGGCTCGCGGCCGGGCATGCCGCGCGTGCGCGACGTCGGCTGGTGGCACGAGGACGAGGCTCGGCGCGCCGACGTCGGGCGGTACGCGGCGCACCGCCTCGGCCGGCTGGGCGACCACTCCCTGGTGCACGAGGCGCTCACGGCCGGCACGCCGTCGGTGGTGCGCGGCGGCGTCACCGAGCTGATCGGCGACATGCTCGGGCCGGGCGAGGCGCGTGACGTGCTCGACGAGCTCGCCCCCACGGACGTCGTCGTCCTGCCCCTGCGCGCCCGCGGGCGCGTGCTCGGCGTGCTCAGCCTCTACGACGTCGCCGGGCGCCGGCAGCGGGACCCGGCGGGCCTCGAGGCGGACCTGCGCACCGCGACCGACGTCGCCGCCCGGGCCGGCCTCGCGCTCGACAACGCTCGCCTCTACGAGCAGCAGCGACGCGTCGCCGAGGGGCTGCAGCGGTCGCTCCTCACGGAGCCGCCCCGGGTCGAGGGCCTGCAGATCGCGGTCCGCTACCAGCCCGCGGCCGAGGCGGCCCGCGTCGGCGGCGACTGGTACGACGTCTTCCGCGTGCGTCCCGGGGTGCTGGGCCTCGTCATCGGCGACGTGGTGGGCCACGACATCGAGGCGGCGGCGGCGATGGGGCAGGCGCGCGCGCTGCTCCGCGGGATCGCGGCGACGACGGGCGGTGGCCCGGCCGACCTGCTGAGCCGCCTGGACACGGCCCTGCGGACCCTCGAGATCGACCTCACCGCCACCGTCCTGGTCGCCGAGATCGAGCACCGCGGCGCCGGCGAGGGCGCGGTGCTGCGGTGGTCGAGCGCGGGCCACCCGACGCCGCTTGTCCTGGACCCGGGCGGCGAGGTCCGCGACCTGGGGGAGGCCCCCGGCGTCTCGCCCGACCTACTGCTCGGCATCGACCCGCTGCGCACCCGGAGCCAGCACGCGGCCGTGCTGGCACCCGGCTCGACGCTGCTGCTCTTCACCGACGGGTTGGTCGAGCGGCGGGGCGAGCGGTACAGCCTCGGCGTCGCGCGCCTCGCGACCGAGCTCGGTGCGCTCGCGGGCACCGACCTCGAGACCCTGTGCGACGAGCTGCTGGCACGCGTGCTGCCGGACCGCCCGGGCGACGACGTCGCGGTCGCGGCCGTGCGGCTCACGGCACCGGCGCCCGGCTGACGCGCGTGCCTCGCCAGGTGGTCGTCGTGACCGGTGCGTCCAGCGGCATCGGCCGCGCGGTCGCGCACGCGTTCGCCGAGCGGGGCGCCGACCTCGTGCTCGCCGCGCGCGACGCCGCCGCGCTGCGCGAGGT
>NZ_JACVQL010000208.1 GCF_019733465.1 Actinotalea ferrariae
CGTACCGGGTGCGGACGCCGACGCCCTGCTCGCCCTGGCCCGTGCGCTCGCGAGCGCACGCGACGTCGACGCCGTCGCCGCTGCGGTCGCCGCGGCGGTCCCGCCGGTCGTCGGCACGCGCGCGTCGTCGGTCATGCTCTGGGAGCCCGACCGGGGCGCGCTGCGGGTGCTTGCGACGGGCGGCCACTCGGACGAGCACACGGAGGCGCTGCAGTCCGCCGAGATCGACGCCGCGCAGATGCCCGAGGTCGTGCGGCTGCTCACGCGTCGCGAGTGCATGGTGCTCGAGTCGACGACGGCGAGCGAACCGCTCGGCACGCTGCTGACCAGGGTCGGCGCACGGACGCTCCTCGTCGCACCCCTCATCGCCCACGACTCGCTGCTGGGCATCGTCACGTCGAGCTGGACCACTCCCGTGAGCCGCGAGACGCAGCTCGTGGGGCTCGAGCGGATGGCCGGCATCGCCGCGCAGGCGGCCACGGCCGTCCAGAACGCGCACCTGCTCGCCACGGTGCGGCACCAGTCGCTGCACGACGCGCTCACGGGGCTGCCCAACCGGGTGCTCTTCACTCGCGGGCTCGACGACGCCCTGCGCGACGTCGGCCAGGCTCGCTCGAGCGCCGTCCTGCTGTGCGACGTCGACCGCTTCAAGACCGTCAACGACCAGCTCGGGCACGCCGCCGGCGACGAGCTGCTGCGGCAGGTGGCGGCGCGGATGCGCGGCGAGGTGCGTCCCGCCGACACGGTGGGCCGGCTGAGCGGCGACGAGTTCGCCGTGCGCGTCGTCGACGCCGACGAGCAGGCCGCGGTGGCCGTCGCGCGCCGGATCGTCGACGCGCTCGACCAGCCCTTCCGCATCGACGGCACCGAGGTGCGGATCACCGTGAGCATCGGCGTGGCCGTGCACGAGGGGTCCGACGGCCGTGGCGAGCGGCTCCTCGCGGCGGCCGACGCCGCGATGTACGAGGCCAAGGAGCGGGGTCGCAACCAGGTCGCCGTCGCGGGGAAGGTCGACCCCGGCCGGGTCGTGCCGTCGCTCGAGGGTGAGCTCGCACGCGCCGTCGAGACCGGCCAGCTGCGCCTCTACTTCCAGCCCGTGCTCGACGTCGGCTGCGGTGACGGTGCACCGGGCGTCGTCGGCGCCGAGGCCCTGCTCCGCTGGGCGCACCCCCGCCTCGGCCTGCTCGGGCCGGCGGCCTTCCTGCCGCTCGCGGAGGAGTCGGGGCTCGTCACGCAGCTCGACCTCTGGGCGGTCCGCGCGGCGTGCGAGGCGCTCGCCGGGTGGCCGCGCGCGGCGGGCGACGAGCCGCTGCGGGTCGCGGTCAACCTCGCGAGCCGCACGCTGCTCGCCCCCGAGCTCGTGACGACCGTGCGGACCGCGCTCACCGCCACGGGCGTGACGGCCGACCAGCTGCACCTCGAGCTCGTGGAGAGCCGCGCGCTGGCCGACCTGCCCGGGGTCGTCGAGCGGCTCGTCGAGCTGCGCCGGATCGGGGTGCGCATCTCGCTCGACGACTTCGGCACCGGCTACTCGACGCTCACGTGGCTCCAGTCCCTGCCGATCGACCAGATCAAGATCGACCGCAGCTTCATCAAGCGGCTCGCGACGGACGTCGCGTCGGTCGCCGTCGTGCGTGGCGTCATGGCGCTCGCGCACGAGCTCAAGATCGAGGTGATCGCGGAGGGCGTCGAGGAGGCCGAGCAGCTCGCGCTGCTCCAGGAGCTCGGCGTGCCGATGGCGCAGGGCTACCTGCTCGGCCGGCCCAAGCCCGCGCTCGAGCTGCGGATGGTCGACGCCGCGCTGCGTCCGGCGGGGTAGCCCCGACGTCGACCCGTCGCGGGGGCGGGGGAAGATCCGAGGGTGCGTTATAGTTGAACCAACAACTGTTACGGAACGCGACCCCACGGAGCCGACATGACCGCCCCCACCCGCACCGCCGAGGAGCTCCTCGCGGCCGACGCCGCGATGGGACCCGTGGTGCTGCACGTCGGCGACCTCGACGCGATGACCGCCTACTACCGGGACGTGCTCACCCTCCGGGTCCTGGCGGCCGAGGGCGCGACCGTCACGCTCGGCCGCGCGGGCACGCCGCTCGTCGTCCTGCGCCACGGCCCCGAGCTCGCGGCCGCGGCGCCGGGCCACGCAGGCCTCTTCCACACCGCGCTGCTCTTCGAGAGCCCGACGGCGCTCGCGGGCGCCCTGGCCTCGGTCGCGCGCCACGGCGCGGGCACCTACACCGGAAGCGCCGACCACCTGGTGAGCCAGGCGTTCTACCTCACAGACCCCGAGGGCAACGGCGTCGAGCTGTACGTCGACCGGCCGCGCGAGACGTGGACCTGGCACGGCGGCCAGGTGCAGATGGACAGCCTCCCGCTCGACCCGACGGGCTTCATCCGGCGCCACCTCACCCCCGAGGCCGAGGCGGACCCGGCGGCGTCGGGCGCCGTCGTCGGCCACGTCCACCTCCAGGTCGGCGACATCCCGACCGCGCGCGCCTTCTACGTCGACGCGCTCGGCTTCGAGCCGACCTTCGAGATGGGCACGGCGCTGTTCGTGTCCGTGGGCGGCTACCACCACCACATGGCCATGAACACGTGGCGCAGCGCCGGTGCGGCGCGGCGGCCGGTGACGCTCGGCCTCGGCGAGGTCACGCTCGACCTCCCGGCCGCGGACGACGTCGGGCGGCTGGGCGAGCGTCTGCGCCGGCACGGCGTCGCGGTGCGCGACGACGGTGCGTCGGTCACGTTCGAGGACCCGTGGGCCAACCTCGTCCGCGTCCGCGTCGGCGCCCCCGCGGGCGCACCGGCCTGACGACGCCCGGCCTGACGACGACCCGGCCCGACCACGTGCGCCGAGGCCGACCTCCCGCACCGACGTCGACCGCGCGCAGGTGCCGCCTCGCGGCGGGAGGTCGACCTCGGCGTTACCCCGTCCGGCCCAGCGGGTGAGGTCGGACGCCGTCGTTGGCTTGATCGACGGGCCCCGCGGCCGATGAGCCGGACGACATGGGACCTGCTCAGACCCGGGACACGGGCACCACGAACGGCGTCGCCGCGCTGCCGCGCGGGGGCGCCGCCGAGACCGTCGACGCCCCCGACGCCGGGCGGCGGTCGCTCCTGCCGCGCGGGCGCCGGGAGCGCGAGCTCGAGGCCGAGAACGCCGCCCTGCGCGCGCAGCTCGAGGAGCTCCGCCAGGCCGCGTCCGACCTCGTCGGCAGCGACGACGTCGAGACCGTCCTCCAGCGCGTCGTCGACCGCGCCTCCGCGGCCGGCCTGACCTCCGCGACGCTCCTCGTCGTCGACGCGCCCGACGGCGGCACGGCCTGGCGTGCGCACGGGCTCGGACGGCCCGAGGCGGCGCAGCTCGCCGCACGCCTGCGGCGTGGCGAGCACCTGGGCCCCGGCGCGGTCGTGGTCGACGTCGTCTCGGCGCGCCGTCGGCACGGCCGGCTCGCGGCGCTCTACCCGACGGCCGAGGACGCGGCGCACGGCCGGTTCCTGCTCGAGGCCTGCGCCCAGCACGCGGCCGCGGCGCTCGACCTCCTGACCGCGGTCGACGAGAACCGCACCGAGGCCATCCGTGCGACCGCCCTGCTGCGTCTCGCGCACGACCTCGCGCTCGCGGCCGACGCGACGGCCGTGGCCCAGGTCACCGCGGACGCGCTGCCGCGGATCGTCGGCAGCCGCACCGCCGCCGTGCTCCTGCCCGAGCCGGGCGCCGAGGCGCTCGTGCCCGTCGCGACGAGCGGCCTCGGCGAGGACCGCCGCGGCTGGCTCACGGGCGTGCGGCTGCGCTTCGCCGCGCTGCCCGAGCTCGCCCCGCTCGCCCAGAAGCGCGAGCCGGTCGTGCTGACATCCGGCGCGGCGAGCCCCGTGCTCGCGGACCTCATGACCAGGATGGGCCTGACCGGCATGCTTGCGGCGCCCCTGCTCGCGGGTGACGCCCTCATGGGGATCGTGCTCGTGGGGTGGGACGGCGACGCACGCGCCATGGACCTCGACGAGGCGAAGGTGCGCGTGCTCGGCGCGACGGACCAGGCCGCGACCGCGCTGCAGAACACCCGGCTGCTCGCGACCGTCCGGCACCAGTCGCTGCACGACGCGCTCACCGGGCTGCCGAACCGCGTGCTGTTCGCGCGGTCGCTCGAGGCGACGCTGCGCCAGGCCGGCACCGGCGTGGGCACGTGCGTCCTGTTCTGCGACCTCGACAGCTTCAAGCGCGTCAACGACGAGCTGGGGCACGCCGCGGGCGACGAGCTGCTGCGCCAGGTGGCGCAGCGCATCCGCACGCAGGTGCGCGGCGGCGACGTCGTCGCCCGGCTGAGCGGCGACGAGTTCGCCGTCGCGCTCGTCGGCACGCAGGACGAGGCGCTCATCGTCGCGAGCCGCATCGTCTCGGCGCTCGAGCAGCCGTTCCGGCTCGAGGGTCGCGACGTCCGCGTGACGACCAGCGTGGGCGTGTGCGCGCACGTGGGCCCGGACGGCCGCGGGGACCGCATGCTCGCAGCCGCCGACCAGGCGATGTACGGCGCGAAGCAGCGCGGCCGCAACCAGGTCGTCGTCGCGGACGACGTCGAGCGGGACTCCGTCGTGCCGTCGCTCGAGGCCGAGCTCGCCGAGGCGGTCGCGACCGGGCAGCTGCGGCTGTTCTTCCAGCCGCTCGTGGGCGTCGAGACGACGGGGTGCGCCGTGCGCGGTGCCGAGGCGCTGATCCGCTGGGCGCACCCGCGGCTCGGCCTGCTCGCGCCCGCGTCGTTCCTGCCGCTCGCGGAGGAGACGGGGCTGATCTCGGAGCTCGACCTGTGGGCGATCGACGCCGCGTGCGCCGCGCTCGCGGACCAGTCCGGCCCGGCCGCGGGGGCGCTGCGGGTGGCCGTCAACCTCTCGTGCACGACGCTCATCGACCCGCGGCTCGTGCCCGCGGTCAGCGGCGCCCTGGCCCGGCATGGCATCGACGCGTCACGGCTCAACCTCGAGATCGTCGAGAGCAGCGCGCTGCGGGACCTGCCCGGCGTGCTGGACGCGATGAGCCGGCTGCGGGAGCTGGGCGTGCGGATGGCCCTGGACGACTTCGGCACCGGCTACTCGACCCTCGCGTGGCTGCACTCGCTGCCCGTCGACCAGATCAAGATCGA
This sequence comes from Actinotalea ferrariae, assembly GCF_019733465.1. Taxonomy (GTDB): domain Bacteria; phylum Actinomycetota; class Actinomycetes; order Actinomycetales; family Cellulomonadaceae; genus Actinotalea; species Actinotalea ferrariae_A. The sequence goes on from NZ_JACVQL010000208.1 coordinate 5,136, forward strand.
CCGCAGCTTCGTCGCGCGACTGCACACCGACCCGGCCTCGCTCGCCGTCGTGCGGGCGGTGCTCGCCCTCGCGCACGAGCTCGGGCTCGAGGTCGTGGCCGAGGGGGTCGAGGAGGAGGCGCAGCTCTCCGCGCTCCGCGACGCCGGGTGCGGCATGGTCCAGGGCTACCTGCTCGGGCGACCGGCGCCGGCCATCCGGGCCGAGCTGGACGACCACTTCCCGGTGGTGCCCCGGCAGCGCTCGGGGCGTCACGCCGGCTGATCAGGACGCGGGGGAGGCGCCCGGCTCGGCGCCCTGACCCTCGAGCTCACCGCCCCGCGCGCGTCGCCGGCCCAGCACCACGGGCAGCACGAACCACACGAGCGCGAGGAAGACGAGCAGGCAGCCGGCCACGGCGAGGGCCATGGTGCGCGTCGTGACGACGTCGAACACGAGCAGGACGACGCCGGCGACCACGAGCGAGAGCGTCACGAGCCCCACGCGCATGAAGAGGTCCGCGGTGCGGACGAGCGCGGCCTTGGCGCGGCGGCGGAAGAGCCACCGGTGCAGGCTCACGGGCGCGACCATGATCCCGGTCGTCACCGTCGCGAGGACCACGAGCGCGAGGTAGAACCACCGCTGCGTCGTCGTGAGGTCGGTGAACCGCTGCTGGAAGGGCACGGTCAGCAGGAAGCCGGTGAGGATCTGGACGCCGGTCTGGGTGACGCGGAGCTCCTGGAGGATCTCGTTCCAGTTCCGGTCGAGCTTCTCGGTCGGCGTCTCGCGCCGGCCGTCGTCGCCCGGGGGCACGGCGGAGGCGCTGACCGCGTCGTCGGCGTGGGCGGGGGAGGCCATGCGCACATCGTGGTGGAACGCGCGCCCCGGCGCCCGGCGAGGCGCGCCGGGCCGTGCGCGCCTCGGGCGAACCGGCCCCGGACGACGTGCGCCCCCGCTCGCACGTGGCGAGCGGGGGCGGAGCGACGGCGTCTCACCCGCACAAGGTGTGGCGCCCATCAACGGCCCCCGGGCAGGGAGCCGGGTCGCCGCTCTCGCGGTGACCAGGAGGCTTGAGAAGACCGTAACCGGGACATGACCTGGGCGCACCCCGAACGACGAAATCCGTCGTCGGGCGCCCCGGGGGTCAGCCGCAGCCCACGGGGTCGCAACGGTTCGTCCCGCTGGGTGGCGTGCCGGGGACCGCATGATGACCCTCGACAGCGCGCGGGAGCGAGACTCGCACCGGCGCGACGCGCGAGCGGACGCCGCCGGACGTCGGCGCAGGAGGTGCGCCGGCGCCCCGCCGTCAGAGGTAGCGCGTCGGGTCGAACTCGGCGAGCGGGATGATCCGCAGGCGCGGCAGGCGCACGTTGAACGCCCTGACGTCCGACTCGAGGTCGAACACCTCGAGCCCGCCCTCGGTCAGCTGCTGCAGCGCCGAGCTGGTGAACTCCTTGAAGGCGAGCATGCCGACGTTGCGGCCCGGGCCGAGCAGCGCGGCGAGCTGCGGCGCGAAGTCGCCGTCGTGGCTGGCCAGGAGCACGTCGCCGCCCCGGTCGGCGAGCGCGTCGAGGGTGCGCTGGATGCCGATGTCGACGACCTTCTCGTACGACTCGCCAGCGAGGGGGATCGGCTGGAACCCGATCGCGACCAGGGCCTGCACGAAGGACATCGGCATCGTGCCGTTGGACGCGTTGAGGAAGAACAGGCCCTTGACCTCGTCGCCGCCCCAGATGGTCCGCGCGAACTCGAGCACGCGCTCCCAGCGCGGCCGCTCCTCAGGCGATGGGCGCGCCCCGAGGATCGAGCCGCCGAGGGTCGCGTCGATGTTCTCGCCGTCGACGAGCAGGTAGGTGGTGGTGCGGGTCGTCACGCCTTCGGATCCCGTCGTCGCCCCGGACGCTGCGTCGCTCACGCCCCGAGCCTAGGGCCGCACCCCCTCCCCACACACCTTCCCTCCACACCCACCCCGCGCCCCGCGGCACCGCTGCCCGGGTCGGCCCCGCCGCCCCGCGGCACCGCTGCCCGGGCCCGCCGAGGTCGACATCGGTGGCCGAGGTCGATGGCCGCGGATGTCGACCTCGCGCCCGGATGTCGAACTCGGCGGGTGGGGTGCGGGTGTGCGCGTTCACATGCGGGTCGGGAGCCGCGTGTCGGCGGTGGTCTCTTGACCGGTCAACCGGAATCGGGACAGAGTGGACGTCGACCCGCTTGTCGGAGCGCTCCCACGGACGACGACGTCCCTCGCGCCCGCGACGACGCGGGCCGGCCGGAGCGGTTCGACGCCCCGCACGGGGCACCAAGGAGTCAACGATGACTGCACCACACCACCGCCGGCTCCGCGGCAGGACGGCACTCGCCGCCCTCGCCGCGAGCGCCCTCGCCGTCGGGGCCGCACCTGCGGCCTCGGCCGCGAACGACGTCGTCGGTCCGGGGACGGACCTGTACGTCGACCTCCACAGCTCGACGGTCGAGGCCGCGGCGGGCCTCGACGGGCAGGCGCGCGACGACGCGCTGCTGCTCGCCGGGTTCCCGAGCGCGACCTGGTTCACCGCCGGCACGCCCGCCGAGGTCCAGGCCGAGGTCGGCCACCTCGTCGCGGCCGCCGACGCCGAGGACGAGGTGCCGACCCTCGTCGCGTACAACCTGCCGTTCCGCGACTGCGCCCAGTACTCGGCGGGCGGGGCGACGAGCGTCGCCGAGTACACCGCCTGGGTGGACGCGTTCGCCGCGGGCATCGGCGACCGGGCGGCGATCGTCATCCTCGAGCCGGACGGGCTCGGGATCATCCCGCACTACACGACGGTCAACGGCGAGCTCGAGTGGTGCCAGCCGGCCGAGGCGGACCCCGCGACGGCCGCCGCCGAGCGGTTCACGATGCTCAACCACGCGGTCGACGTGCTCACCGCGCTGCCCAGCACCGCCGTCTACCTCGACGGCACGCACACGGGCTGGCTCGGCGTCGGCGACGTCACCGACCGCCTCCTCAAGGCCGGCGTCGAGCGGGCGGACGGCTTCTTCCTCAACGCGTCGAACTACCAGGAGACGCCGAAGCTGCAGAAGTACGGTGCCTGGATCTCCCAGTGCATCGACCTGTCGGTGAGCACGTGGTGGGAGCCCGCGTGGTGCGCGAGCCAGTACTACCCTGCCACGCCGACCGACTTCTCCACGTGGGGGCTGACGGACGACGCCTACGCCCAGGCGTACGCCGACACCGGCCGCACGCCCGACCCGGCGACGATGAAGCACGCGGTCATCGACACGAGCCGCAACGGCCAGGGCCCGTGGACGCCGCCCGCCGGGGTCTACCCGGACCCCGAGGACTGGTGCAACCCGCCGGACCGCGGGCTCGGCCTGCGCCCGACCACGGACACGGGTGACCCGTACGTCGACGCGTTTCTCTGGATCAAGGTGCCGGGCGAGTCGGACGGCCAGTGCTTCCGCGGCCTCGGTGGCCCGGAGGACCCGGTCCGCGGCATGGTCGACCCGCCCGCGGGCGGCTGGTTCCCCGAGCAGGCGCGCGAGCTCATCGAGCTCGCCGTCCCGCCGGTCGCGGCGCCGACGTGCGAGCTCGGGTACACGGTCCACGGCTCGTGGCCCGGCGGCTTCATCGCCCAGGTGTGGGTGACGAACACCGGCACGACGAAGATCCAGGGCTGGGACCTCGAGTGGGCGTTCGGCGGCAGCCAGACGATCCGCGACATGTGGGGCGCAGACGACCAGCAGGTCGGCCAGCGCGTCACGGCGACGGCCGAGCGGTGGAACGCGGTCATCAAGCCGGGCCGGAGCACGACGTTCGGCTTCATCGGCCGGGGCAGCCCGGCCGACGGCCCCGCCCCGCTCCTCGTCCTGCTGAACGGCGCCCCCTGCACCCTGGCCTAGCGGTCCGGCCACCACCCACCCCACCCCGCTCCACCCGCCCGCCCACCCGCCGGCCTCGGCCGAGGTCGACATCCGGTGCCGAGGTCGACGTCCGCGGACGTCGACCTCGGNNCCTCGGCGAGGGCGGGAGGCGGGGCGGGATCGGGGCGGGTGGGGTGCGGGGTGGGCCCGGTGCGGGTGGCCCGGTGGGGTGCGGGGTGTGGGTCAGGGGTAGAGGCCGCGGGTGCGGTGGGCCTGGGCGACGCGCTGGACCCCGATGAGCAGGGCGGCGTCGCGCAGCGGAACCTGCTCGCGGCGCGCGACCTCGGCGACGGCGTCGTACGCGTGGAGCATGCGCTCCGCGAGGCGCTGCTCGATCTCGGTCTCGGTCCACCAGTACGCCTGCTGCGCCTGCACCCACTCGAAGTAGGAGACGACGACGCCCCCGGCGTTCGCCAGGATGTCCGGCACGACGACGACGCCGCGGTCGGCGAGGATCTCGTCGGCCCGTGCCGTCGTCGGCCCGTTCGCGCCCTCGACCACCCAGCGCGCCTTCACCTGGTCGGCGTTCTCGTGCGTGAGCACGCCCTCGACGGCGGCCGGGACGAGCACGTCGACGTCGAGCGTGAGGAGGTCCGCGTTGCCGAGCGGGTCGGCCTCGGCGAAGCCGACGACGGAGCCCGTCTCGCGCACGTGGTCGAGCAGGCGCGGCACGTCGATGCCGCCGCTGCGGTGCACGCCGCCGTACTGGTCGGAGACCGCCTCGACCCGCGCGCCGCTCTGACCGAAGATCGCGGCCGCGTGCGAGCCGACCTTGCCGAACCCCTGCACGGCGACGCGGACGTCGCTGAGCTCGAGGCCCTGCTCGCGGATCGCGGCGGACGCCGCGTGGACGACGCCCTGCGACGTGGCGGTCGCGCGGCCCAGCGAGCCGCCGACCTCGAGCGGCTTGCCGGTCACGACGCCGGGGATGGTGTAGCCCCGGTTCACCGAGTAGGTGTCCATCACCCACGCCATGGTCTGGGCGTCGGTCCCGATGTCGGGCGCCATGATGTCCCGCTCCGGCCCGATCATCGGCATGATCTCGCTCGTGTAGCGGCGCGTGACGCGCTCGAGCTCGGCCGTCGAGTAGTTGCGCGGGTCGATCGCGACGCCGCCCTTGGCGCCGCCGTAGGGCAGCTCGACGACGGCGCACTTCCACGTCATCCACATGGCGAGCGCGCGGACCTCGTCGACGTCGACGCTCGGGTGGTAGCGCAGCCCGCCCTTGCCGGGTCCGCGCGAGACGTTGTGCTGGACGCGGAAGCCGTGGAAGAGCTCCGTCGTGCCGTCGTCGCGTCGCAGCGGGATCGCGACGTTGATTTCCCGACGCGGGGTCGCGAGCATCGCGTGCATCCCCTCGTCGAACCCGAGCCGGCGGATGGCACCGGCCAGCTGCGTCTGCGCGGTCGCGAGCGGACCCGCGTGCGTGGGCCTGGCGGAGTCGGGGGCGACGTCCGGCACGACGTCGGCGAGCGGTGGGTCCTGGCTGTGCTCGCGCGGCTCGCGGCCTGCTGCGGTGGTGGGGTCGACGGCGGTGTCGGCCATGGGTGTCAGCCTCCAGCGGTGCGGGGTGCGGCCTCGTCGCCGCGTCGGCCACCCGCCGGTTCGCGGGGGACCGGGGTCCACTCTTCCACCGACGTCGCGGCGCCGTCGTCCCGGGCGTGCCTCGGCGGGTCGCCGGGGCGGTCGTCGGTCGGGTCGCCGGGCTGGTCGCCGCAGGGTCAGCCGACGTACTCGAAGTGCCAGTACTCGGGGTTGGACCCGTGCTGCCGCGCCCAGTCCGGTGCGACCCAGCCGTAGGCCGGACCGTTCGCGACGAGCCACTCGTAGCGCGGCGACCCGAACGCGTACGCCTGCCACTCCCACGTGTCGATCGCGCGGCCGGTGCCGTGGTTTGACGTGCCCGGGCGCGCGGCGACCGAGCCGTAGGCCTCGCGCATCTCCACCTGGTCCTCGTAGGAGCGGTAGCTCATGTCGACCGCGATGTTCTCGCCGAACTGGGCCCGGAAGGCCTCGTTGAGCGCGGTCAGCGCGGCGGCGGCGTCGTGGCGCAGCCACTGCCGGTTGCCCTGCGAGTCCTGGCACCAGCCGAGCGGGGACAGCTGCGAGGCCGGGATCCGGCCGTTCGTCCCGTCGCCCGAGGCGCTGGGCGTCGACGTGTAGAACGTGGGGCCGTCGTTCTTCGGCGGCTCGTACGACGCCGGGCTGCCGCAGTCCGGCCCCGCCCCCGTGCTCGGCGGGCCGCCGAGCGTCCGGGGCGGCGCCGTGGCGCGCGGCGCCTCGCGGG
>NZ_JACVQL010000209.1 GCF_019733465.1 Actinotalea ferrariae
GGGCAGCGCGGGGCGCGCAAGGAGCACAGGGAGTGCCAGCACCGCGGGCAGTGCGGCCAGCGCAGCCACCGCGGGCAGCGCAGCCAGAGCGGGCAGCGCGGCCACGGCGGGCGACGGCCCGCTGCTGACCTCGCTCGTGCCGACCCAGCTGCGCCGCGCCGTCGAGTCCCCCGAGCACGTGCTCGAGGGCCTGCGCATGATCGACGCCGTGCTCGTCGGCGGCGCGGCGACGAGCCCCGCGCTGCTGGACCGCGCGCGCGAGCTCGGGCTGCGGGTCGTGACCACCTACGGCATGACCGAGACGTGCGGTGGCTGCGTCTACGACGGCGTCCCGCTCGACGGCGTCGAGGTCGCGCTCGACGACGCGGGACGCGTCCTGCTCGGCGGCACCGTCGTCACGCGCGGCTACCTCGACGACCCGGTCGCGCAGGAGGCCGCGTTCCCCGTGCTCGACGGCAGGCGGTGGCACCGCACGTCGGACCTCGGCGAGCTGGACGGCGGGCGGCTCCGCGTGCTCGGGCGCGCCGACGACGTCGTCGTGACGGGCGGCGAGAAGGTGGCGCCCGCGGCCGTGGAGGCCGTCCTCGGAGGGCTCGGCGTCGCCGAGGCGTGCGTCGTGGGCGTGCCCGACGCGGAGTGGGGGCAGGCGCTCGTCGCCGTCGTCGTGCGCGGCGGCGCCGAGGTGACGCTCGAGGACGTCCGGTCCGCCGTGCGCCGTACGCTGGGCCCCGCCGCGGCACCGCAGCACCTCGTGCTGGTCGACCACCTGCCGCTGCGCGGACCGGGGAAGGTCGACCGCGCCGCCGTCGCCCGGAGCGCCGCGCTGGCGGTGGCCGGGCAGCGGTGACCGCGTGGGCCACAGGACCAGGACGGGGACGGAGCACGATGGCGACAGCCGCTGAGTGGGTCGAGGGCGCGCGGCCGCGGACGCTGCCGGCGGCCGTCGCGCCCGTGCTGGTCGGCACGGGTGCGGCCGCCGAGATGGGCGCCGCGTCGCCCGTGCGGGCGCTGCTCGCGGCGGGTGTCGCGCTCGCGCTCCAGGTCGGCGTCAACTACGCGAACGACTACTCCGACGGCATCCGCGGCACCGACCTGGACCGGGTCGGGCCGCTGCGGCTCACCGGCTCCGGCGCCGCGCCGCCCGGTCAGGTGCGGGCCGCGGCGTTCGTCGCCCTCGGGGTGGGCGCCCTGCTCGGCGTCGCGCTCGTGGCCGTCTCCGGGCACTGGTGGCTGCTCGCCGTCGGCGCGCTCGCCGTCGCGGCCGCGTGGTTCTACACGGGTGGCCGCAAGCCCTACGGGTACCTGGGCCTGGGCGAGGTCGGGGTGTTCCTCTTCTTCGGGCTCGTCGCCGTGCTGGGGACGACGTACACCCAGGCCGACCGCATCTCGTGGGCCGCCGTGCTGGGCGCCGTCGGCGTCGGGCTGCTCGCGTGCGCCCTGCTCATGGTCAACAACATCCGGGACATCCCCACGGACGTGCTGAGCAGCAAGCGCACGCTCGCGGTCCGGCTGGGCGACCACCGCGCCCGCCGCGTCTACGCGGCGATGGTCGGCATCCCGATCCTCACGGGGCTCGCGTGCGCGTTCGTCGCCCCGTGGTCGGTCATCGTCCTGCTGCTCGCGGTGCCCGCCGGGATCCTCGCCGGGACGGTCCTGCTCGGTGCGCGGGGCGTGCTGCTCCGGCCCGTGCTGGCCGGCACGGGCATGCTCGAGCTCGGCTACGGGGTGCTGCTGGGGCTCGGCCTGTCGATCTGACCCTGAGGGTTCCTCGGCGCCTGCTCGTCGACCGGGGCCGGCCCGTCCGTCGCGCTCCGCTCGTCAGGTCGACCTGACGCGTCGGCACGGCGGCCGTCGGACGGCGCGGTGCGGCCTGCCTCGTCGTCCTCCGCGGCGGCGTCCTCCTCGACCCCCGCGCTGAACCGCGGTCCGGTGCGGCGGCGCTCGGCCCGGTCGGCCACCCAGCGCGCGGCCGCGTCGCGCGGTCCGGCGAGGACGACGTACGAGAGCGCCCAGGCCACGACGGCCGCGACGACCACGAGGAGCCATCCGCCGAGCCCGCCCGCCCAGCCGGCGACGAGCGCGATCACCAGGAGGCCCACGCGGAGCAGGGAGTACACGATCATCGGCACTCCCCCAGGGTAGGCGCCTAGTCTGGAGGGATGGTCCGGGCCCTGCCGTACATCGTCCCCATCGCGCTCGCGCTGTTCGGTCTCATCGACCTCTCGCGCAGCAACGCGGTCGAGCGCGCGGGCATCCACCCGCTGGCCTGGGTGGCGATCATCGTGCTCCTGCCGGTCGTCGGCCCGATCGCGTGGATCGCCGTGAGCCGCCAGCGCGCGGCCGCTGCGCGGCAGGCCGCGAGCGGCGGTGGGCGCGGCACGGCTCGTCCCGCTCCCGGCCGCCCCCAGACCCGGCGCACCGGCCCCCTGGCGCCCGACGACGACCCCGACTTCCTGTGGAAGCTCGAGCAGGAGCGCCGCCGCCAGGCCCGCGGCACCGGCGGCGCCGGCGGCACGACCGGTGGCGACGCCCCCGACGACACCGTCCCCGAGGACGGCAACGGCCGACCCTCCTGACGCGAGCGGCCACGTCCCGTCGATCGTCGGTGCTCCTGTTCGTCGAGCCCGAGCGCGCGGCCGACGTCGCGTGGTCCCGACCGCCGCACCGGCGCCGGATGCTCGCGTCCCGCTAGGCCACCGACCTCGCGACGGTGCAGCGGCGCACCGACATGCCGCTGCCAGACGCCGTCGCAGTCGCCGGCCGCGCACGGACGACCACGGTCGCGGCGCCGGACTGCTCACCGAGCCCCGTCGCCACAGCGGCGCCGACCGCGACCGTGCTGCCGGACCGACCTGGCACGAGACGTTGACGCTCCCCACGGGCGGGCCTAGCGTCGAGGTGCCCTGATTCGTCCTCATGGCGCCCGACCCCTGTCCACGCCTTCCCGGGCCGCCCGCCACAGACACCGACGTCCCCGGGGGCGGGTCGACAGACGTGGACGGGAGAACACCATGCGCAAGACCTTCCTTCGGCGTGCCCTCGCGGGCGTCGTCGCCCCACTGGCCGCCGTGACGCTCCTCGTGGGCGCGTCGGCGCCCGTGGCGGACATAGGCACGCCCACCTGGGGCGGCGGCCACGGCGGCGGCGGCGGCGGCACACCCACCGTCTCCGTGGAGCCCTTCGGCACGACGCCCGACGGCACTGCCGTCGAGCGCTACACGCTGACCAACCGCGGCATCACAGTCCGGATCCTGACGTACGGCGGCATCATCCAGTCCCTGGAGGTGCCCGATCGTCACGGCGACGCGGTCAACGTCGTCCTGGGCTTCGCGGACCTGGCCGGCTACGTCGAGAACAACAACCCCGGGCCGTACTTCGGCGCGCTCATCGGGCGGTACGGCAACCGCATCGCGGGCGGGCAGTTCGAGCTCGACGGCGTCGTCTACCAGCTCCCGCTGAACAACGGGCCCAACTCGCTGCACGGCGGGTTCAACGGGTTCGACACCAAGGTCTGGACGGCGACGCCGTTCTCCGACCGGCACGACGCCGGCCTCACGCTCGGCTACACGAGCCCGGCGGGCGAGGAGGGCTACCCCGGCACGCTCACGGTCGAGGTGACGTACACGCTCACGCGCGACCGCGACCTCGAGATCCACTACACCGCGACCACCGACGCGCCCACCGTCGTCAACCTCACCAACCACACCTACTGGAACCTCGAGGGCGAAGGCACGAGCTCCATCCTCGACCACCGGCTCATGCTCAACGCGAGCGCGTACACCCCGGTCGACGCCACCCTCATCCCGACCGGCGAGATCGCACCCGTCGAGGGCACGCCCATGGACTTCCGCCGGTCGACGGCGATCGGCGACCGCATCCGGGAGCCGTTCGAGCAGCTGCTGTTCGGCCAGGGCTACGACCACAACTGGGTCCTGGACCGGGGCGACGACGACGGCCTCGTGCTCGCCGCGCAGCTCAAGGACCCGACCAGCGGCCGGGTCCTGAAGATGTGGACCACCGAGCCGGGCATCCAGTTCTACTCGGGGAACTTCCTCGACGCGACGCTCGTCGGCACGGGCGGGAACGTGTACCGCCAGTCCGACGGCCTGGCGCTCGAGACCCAGCACTTCCCGGACTCGCCGAACCAGCCGCAGTTCCCGAGCACGACGCTGCGCCCGGGCGAGACGTACGACACGACGACGGTGTTCGACCTCTCCGGCCTGCGCCGGCGGTAGCGCCGGACGGTCGCCCCGACGCCGGGCGGGACGGGACGCTCCCGTCCTGCCCGGCGTTCCCGCGCGCCGCCGCGGGGCCGCACCGCGCTCGAGGGTCGCCTGAGCAGCGCGGCGGCGGCACCGAGGCTGCGGTCGGACGAAGCGGCACGCGGCTACGCTGACGCCCCGCACGCCTGCACGCATCCCGACCGTGCTGCGGACAGCTCGAGGAGTCGTCGTGCTCAAGGAGACGTACCAGAGCGCCCTCGAGGCGCGGCGGGGCAGCATCCGGCTCGATCCGGTCTTCGACGGTCTCGTCCAGGACCTCCGCGCCGCATACGGCGTCGCACCGCTGTGGATCCAGGCCGCGGTCGGGTGGGAGGGCGCGAGGAAGGGCCGGCCGATCCTCGAGGTGGTGGTCGAGCGCACGGGTGAGCTGTGGACGATGCGGAAGGGTCCCCAGCACCCGCTCCTCGGGCACACGCCGGAGCCCATGAAGGTCGTGGCCAGGATGGTCCTCGAGCGGTTCTCGCCCGAGGCGCTCCGGCGGATCTTCCCGCTGCCCGACGGTGCAACCCCCGACTGGCCGCGTGACCTCATGGTGACGTTGCACAGCTTCGAGAGCTGGACGCTGGACCATGCCATCACCCTGACGCCCGACGACTCGACCGAGTTCGAGCGATCGCTGGGCTTGGGAGACGCGCTGTGGATGACGAGCCGCATCGCGCGCACCGTCGTGGTGTTCGTCCACACGGACGAGCAGGCTCGGGCGCTGCGGGCCGCGGGGATTCCCGAGGCGTGGGCCCGGGCCTACGTCGAGCTGGCCCGGAAGCACGACGAGTTCGGCTACCTCCACCCCGGCTGGATCAGGATGGAGGTCGACAGCAAGGAGACGTTCGACCGGGACTGGAAGGGCGACTACCTCGCCTACATGAGGTGAGACGCGTCGGACCGCCACCAACCCAGACGTCGCGCTCCGTCCGACTCAGGACCGCTGCTCAACGCCTCCTACGTAGCCAGCGGCGCCTCGGGCGGAGGGCAGGTCTCCCATCGGGCGGTTGGGCAACCCTCCGCATGTGCGCGAAGTACTGGCCGTACGCGCCGCGACTGGTGAAGGCGTCGACGTCGAGGTCTGGTCGAGCCCAGAAACGGGCAAGGAGCGACTCTCCTTGGCGCTCGGCCTCGATCATGCTCGAAGCGCCGACGCACTCGGGGAAGGACGTGAGCATCAGCCCGAGGCAGAAGAGCACCTCAGGATCGTCGGGATGCTCTGAGAGCAGCCACTGCGAGGCGGCCGGGAAGTAGCTGATGTCATCCGGTTCGAGGCTGTAGACGTCCGGCAGGCCGGTGAGGAACTCCGGCTCGGAGCACGAGAGCCAGTCCAGGAAGGCGAGGCGCAGAGCAGTCTCGCGATCGATGGCGCCTCCCCGCCAACGCCGAACCAGCGCCGACCTCGCCGGGCCGAGTGCCGGCTGCCCGTCTTCCGCGTACGCCGCCTCCATGGCCGTTACTGCCTCAAGGGTCGGCAACTCGTCGGCGATCACGTGTGCACGCTAACCCCGGACGAAGACCGCCACCGCCGGACGCTCCCCACGTCTGGGACCTCACGCGTGGTCGACGGGTTCCGGAACGGCTTCACGATTCCCGGTGGGGCTGAATGCCGCTGGACGACATGGACCCGAACAGGTGAATCCGACAGCTCCGCCGGGCGTCGGGACGCACCGTCACCAGGGGTTCGCGAGCGATAAGGAAGGCGCCTGAAGGCAGCCCCTCAGTCGTTCGGGACGCCGCCGTAGTCGTGCAGACCCTGGAAGAAGAGGTTCACGCCCGTGAAGTTGAAGATCACCGTCGCGTAGCCGACGACGACGAACCACGCCGCGCGCCGCCCGGACCAGCCGCGCGTCGTGCGCGCGTGCAGGTAGGCCGCGTAGACGACCCACACCACGAAGCTCCAGACCTCCTTGGGGTCCCAGCCCCAGTAGCGGCCCCATGTGTGCTCGGCCCAGACCGCGCCCGCCATGACCGTGAACGTCCACAGCACGAAGCCCACGGCCGTGATCCGGAAGGACAGCGCCTCGAGCTCGCGCACCGGCGGCAGGGCGTCGAGCAGCGCCCAGCGGCGGGCCGCGAGCCGCGGGGAGCCGGCGTCGCGCGAGTCCTTGAGCAGCTGCAGCACGCTGGCCGCGAACGAGACCGTGAACAGGCCCGTCGCGATCGTGGCGATCGACACGTGGATGACGAGCCAGTAGCTCTGCAGCGCGGGCTCGACCGGGCTCGCGGGGGTGTAGAACACGGCGAGGCCGACGCCGAGCGCGATGACCGCCATCCCGATGACGATCGTGCCGAGGAAGCGCAGGTCGCGCCGCCGGCACAGCACGACGAACGCGGCGACCGCGACCAGCGCGCCCACGAGCGCGAACTCGTACATGTTCGCCCAGGGCACCCGCCCGGCCGCGACGCCCCGCAGCACCGTGCCGGCGAGGTGCAGCGCCAGGCCGAGCACGGTGGTCGCCATCGCGATGCCGGCGGCCTTGCGGCGCCGGACGGCGGGCTCGGCGACGTCGCCCGCGGCGGGC
>NZ_JACVQL010000021.1 GCF_019733465.1 Actinotalea ferrariae
TGGCAGGACTGGGCGAACGCGGCCGGGTTCTGCGCCGCCTGACCGAAGCCACCGGACCACGTCCAGCCACCGAAGGACCAGATCACCTTCAGGTCCGGGTGCAGCCGCTTGAGCTCACGCAGCTGGTTGAAGTTGCCCCGCAACGGCTGGTCCCACGTGTCCGCCACACCGTCCACGCTCTGCTCGGCCGTGAACGCCTTCTCGTAGTCCGCGAACGCATCCCCGATCGTGCACCGACCGTTCTGCACGTTCCCGAACGCATACATGATGTGCGTCAGCTCATCCGCCGACCCCGACGTCTCGATGTTCTTCACCTGGTAGTTCCGCGCATAGGTCGCCCACTGCGCGTAGTAGCCGACGACGTACTCACCGGGCTCCGCGGGCTCGCCCGGGTCCGTGGGGTCGGTCGGGTCGGTGGGATCCGTCGGGTCGGTCGGGTCCGTCGGACCTGCGGCGCACGGACCGAGGTCCTTCCACACGCCCGAGCCGCCCGTGCTCGGGGCCTCGCCCTGCGTCCACCACCGGGCCTCCCAGTCGTGCCCCGCGTACGAGGCGCGCATGCCGCCCGTGTAGGTGGAGCCGGCCGCCCACGCGACCGCCGTGCACGCGCCCGGCTCTGTCGGGTCGGTCGGGTCGGTCGGGTCGGTCGGGTCGGTCGGGTCCGTGGGGTCCGTCGGGTCCGTGGGACCCGTCGGGTCGGCGGCGCACGGACCGAGGTCCTTCCACACGCCCGAGCCGCCGGTGCTCGGCGCCTCGCCCTGCGTCCACCACCGGGCCTCCCAGTCGCGCCCCGCGTACGAGGCGCGCTGGCCGCCCGTGTAGACCGTCGACGGCGCGTACGGCGCGGCGACGCACGCACCGGGCTCCGTCGGGTCGGGGTCGGTCGGGCCCGGGTCGACGACGCCGCCCACGTTGATGTCCACGCAGTTGTAGAAGGCCATCGCCGTGTTCGAGACGTTCCACCGTGCCAGCACGGTGTGCCTGCCCGCGGGCAGGTCGGTCAGGGTGTGCGTGACCGTCGACGGCGGCTGCTGCCCGTTCTGGTCGAACGTCCGGTGCAGCACCCCGTCGACGAAGTACTCCCACGTGCTCGTGTTGTGGGCCGCGGTCAGGTTCCAGCGGAAGTCCACCGTGCTGCCCACGTTCGTGACCGGCCACGGCTTGCTCGCGTCGTTGAGGACCTGGAACGCGGCCTGGCCGCCGTTGCACTGCGTCGAGCCCTTGGGCGCCTCGACGCTCTGCGGCTCGTACGTGATCTGCCCGCAGTCGAAGGACGTCGTGCGCTTGGCGCAGTGGTCCTGCCTGCTCGGCGGTGAGGTGACCCACCCGTGGGCCTCGGCACTCGGGGCTGTGCTGATCGGGACGGCCAGCGCTGCCACGAGCGCGACAGCCAGTGCTGCCGCGCGGAATCGCTTCATCGGGATTCTCGCTCTCCTGCTCGGTGTCGTGCGGTCGTCGCGCAGGCGGTCCGACCGTCGGACCCGCACGCTGCGCGGAGCGGCGTTCACCGTCCCTCCGGCATCGCCTTCGGCACCCCCGCGACCGACGTCGGGCGCGGCGAATGTGTATAGAAGCTTTCCTAACAAAAACGTCACCGGCGCGACACCCGGATGACCGCAGGAACGCAGAGGGAAACCCCGTAGCGGATTTCCCGTACCGGGCGCCATGCGCCACGTGCCTATGGTGAAGGAGTCCGAACAAATTCCGGCGCGACGCCGGCCGAAGAGCAACGAGGCCTTCATGAGACCCCTGCCCCCTCCCCTGCCGCCCTCGCCCGGCGCCCGCCTCCGGCGCGGCACGGCCCCGACGGCGGCCGCTGCCGCGGCCGTGCTCGGCGTCACGCTCCTGGCGACGCCGGCCTCCTCCGCACCGGTCGTGTCCGCGAAGCCCGCACCGGCCGTGGCCGGCCCCTCCGACATCAACGGGTACCGGAGCGTCGGGTACTACATGGCCGACGCGCCCGTGACCCGCGACTTCCACATCGCCGACCTCGTGACCTCGGGGGCGATCGAGGACCTCACGCACCTCAACTACGCCTTCGGCAACGTCACGACGGACCTGGTCTGCGACATCGCCGACGTCCCGGGCGAGGGCGACCCGCACAACGACTTCCTCCGGAGCGTCAGCGCGAAGGACTCCGTCGACGGCGTCGCCGACCAGCCGGGGCAGGCTCTGGCCGGCAACTTCAACCAGCTGCGCAAGCTCAAGGAGCTCAGCCCGGACACCAAGGTGCTCGTGTCCCTCGGCGGCTGGACCTGGTCGGACAACTTCTCCGAGGCCGCCTCGACGCCCGAGGGCCGCACCGCCCTGGTCGACTCGTGCCTCGACCTCTACATCGACGGCGACCTGCCCGAGCTCGAGGGTCGGGGCGGCGCCGGAGCCGCCGCGGGGCTCTTCGACGGCATCGACATCGACTGGGAGTGGCCCGTCACGGGCGGCGAGACGGCCAACGCCCGGCCGGAGGACAAGGAGAACTTCCTCCTGCTCATGGAGGAGTTCCGCGCCGAGCTGGACGCGCGTGGCGCGGCCGACGGGGAGGACTACCTGCTCACGGCGTTCGCGCCGGCCGGCGGCTGGAACGCCGGCGAGGGCGGCTGGCTCGACCCGCGCCTGTTCGCCGTCGTCGACTTCCTCAACGTCCAGGGCTACGACTTCCACGGCGGGTGGGTGCCGAACCAGACGGGCCACCAGGGCAACCTGCACCCCGACGGTGACCACAACTGGGGCCTGGGCCTCGACGGCGCGATGGGCATGTACGTGGCCGCGGGTGCCGCACCCGAGCAGCTCAACGCCGGCCTCGCCGCGTACGGCCACGGGTGGTTCGGGGTCGAGGACGGCTCGCAGGCGTGGCAGCCGGCGGCCGGCTACGTCGGCACCAGCACGTACGCCCAGCTGCGGAGCCTCGGGAAGGCGTACTTCGACGCCGAGCTCGGCGCCTCCTGGCGCTACGACGGCGACCAGTGGTGGAGCTACGACGACCCCGCGTCCGTGACGGCGAAGGCCGAGTGGCTCGCGGTCGAGGGCTACGGCGGTGCCATGTGGTGGGACCTCTCGGGCGACTACCGCAACGAGCTCGGCGACGCGCTCGGCAGCACGCTGCGCCTGGCGACCCCCGGACCGCAGGTCGACGAGAGCTGCGCGGCGCCCTGGTACGCGTCGGGCGTCTACACGGGCGGCGACGTCGTCGCCCACGAGGGCGTCGAGTACCGGGCGATGTGGTGGACGCGGGCGCAGACGCCCAGCGACCAGCCGTGGGGCCCCTGGAAGCCGGTCGGCCCGTGCGGCACGGTGCCCGCGGCGGACCCGGTCGACTGCGGCGACGCGTGGTCCCGCGAGACCGTCTACACGGGCGGACAGGTGGTCTCACGCGCAGGCGTGAACCACACGGCCCAGTGGTGGACCCGCGGCGAGCTGCCCGGCTCCGCCGTGCACGGCGCCTGGGATGCCGGGGTCCCGTGCGTCTGACCTGACCGACGACGGAGCCCGGCGCACCTCCCCCGGTGCGCCGGGCTCCGTCGTCCGTGCGGCGTCGTCAGCACGCGCGCAGCGGTCAGACGTGCTGCCAGGCGGGCTTGCTGGCCCAGGTCTCCCGGTAGTAGTCCGCGAGCTGCAGGCGGCTGGCGGCCGCCTCGTCGACGAGGACCGTGACGTGCGGGTGGTGCTGCAGGACCGTCGCGGGCCACAGCGCGCTCACCGGCCCCTCGACGAGCTGGTGCACCGCCTCGGCCTTGCCCCGCCCGGTGGCGAGGAGGATGAGGTGGCGGGCGTCGAGGATGGTCCGCAGCCCCTGCGTGAGGACGAGTCGCGGCACGGCCTCGACGTCGCCGTCGAAGAAGCGCGCGTTGTCCCGACGGGTCTGGGCGGTGAGCGTCTTGACCCGGGTCCGGGACCCGAGGGACGAGCCGGGCTCGTTGAAGGCGATGTGCCCGTCCGTGCCGACGCCGAGCAGCTGCACGTCGACCCCGCCGGACTCGACGATCGCGGCCTCGTAGCGCGCGCACGCGGCGACGAGGTCGTCGGCGGTCCCGTCCGGCCCCTGCACGGCATTCGGTGCGAAGTCGACGTGCTGCTCGAGCTCGCGCTCGATGACGCGGCGGTAGCGCTCGGGATGCTCCTCCGGCAGGCCGACGTACTCGTCGAGCAGGAAGGCCCGCGCCTCGCGGAACGACAGCGTCCCCGCGGCGCAGCGCGCCGCGAGCTCGCGGTAGACCAGGAGGGGTGACGAGCCGGTCGCGAGGCCGAGGACGGCGCGCGGGTTGCGCTGCAGCACCCGCTCGACCGCCTCGGCGGCGATCTCGGCGAGGCGCTCCGGGGATGCGTCGATGACGACTTCCATCAGCTGGCCACCTTCACGGTCGAGGGGTCGGTGTGCGCCATCCGTGCGGAGAGCGCCGCGCCGAGCGGCGCGAGCTGGCTGCCGCGAGGCGCGAGCAGCAGCCGGTCCGCGATGCGCAGGCTCGTCAGGAACGCGGACCCGACGGCCTGCCGCCGCAGCGCGGCCACGACGGCGGCCTGGAGCGGCGCACCGACCTCGGCCACACCACCGCCGAGCACCACGTGCGCGACGTCGCAGGTCAGCACGAGCGTACGCACACCCGCGGCGACGGCGTCGGCGTACTCGTCCCGCACCCGGACGGCGGCCGCGTCCCCGGCCTCGGCCGCCTCGAAGAGCTCGGCCGGCGCAGGCCTGCCCCAGCGGCTGGGCCACGCGGCGTCGAGCGCCGAGCCGGACGCGTACAGCTCGAGGCACCCGTGCTGGCCGCACGCGCAGCGCGCGCCGTCGGCGACGTACGGGATGTGCCCGACCTCGCCCGCGATGCCGAGGTGCCCGCGCCGGAGCCGACCGTCCAGGATCAGCCCCGCGGCCACGCCCGTGCCGAGCGCGAGGAACGCGAGGTCGCCCGTGAGCCGCAGCACCTGCGCGGCACCGAGGGCAGCGACGTTGAGGTCGTTCTCGACCCAGACCGGACGCCGGCCCATGCGGTTGCCCAGCAGGTCGCCGAGCGCGACCGGGACCCCGTCGATGCCGAGGTTCACCGCGTGCGAGACGGCGCCCGTGGTCGAGTCGACCATGCCCGGCACGCCCGCACCGACGACGTCGAGGTCGGCGGGGGTCAGGCCGGCAGCGGCGCACAGCCGCTCCGTCGCCTCCGCGGCGGAGTCCACGACGCCCTCGACACCCCGGCGGGTCGGCACACGCAGCGCGGACCGCGGCATGGCGTCGGCGTCGACCAGCACAGCGCTGATCTTCGTCCCGCCGATGTCGAGGCCAACCGACCAGCCGCGCCCGGGCTGGTCGGCCGCCGCCGTCAACCCTTCACCGCCCCGGCCACCAGCCCGCTCGTCATGCGGTGCTGGACGAAGAGGAAGAAGACGATCACCGGGACGGCGATCATGGTGGCGCCCGCCATGACGACGCCCCAGTCCGTCGCGCGGTTCGCCTCGACGAGCCCCTGGAGCCACAGCGGGAGCGTGCGCTTCGACGGGTCCGTCATGACGACGAGCGCGAGCGTGTACTCGTTCCACGCCTGGAGGAACCCGTAGACGCCGGAGGCGACGAGGCCGGGGGCGAGCAGCGGGAACGTGATGCGGAAGAACGCGCCGGTGCGGGACAGGCCGTCCACCATCCCGGCCTCCTCGAGCTCGATCGGGATGCCCGTCACGAAGCCGCGCAGCATCCAGATCGTGAACGGGACGATGGCGGCGACGTAGACGAGCGTCAGGCCGAGCACGTGGTTGACCAGGCCCCAGCTGTCGAGCATCTGGTACTGCGAGATGAACAGGCCCTCGGCAGGGATCATCTGCACGACGAGCACCGCGACGATGAAGGACTTGCGACCGCGGAACCGGAACCGGCTGACGGCGAGCGCGGCGAGGAACGCGAAGAGGATCGCGGCGACGAGCGTGATGCCCGTGACGACGATGGACACCCGGAACGACGCCGCGAAGGTGGGGTCGGAGAAGACCGCGCGGAAGTTCGCGAGCGTGCCGTCGACCGGGAAGAACGTGGGCGTCGGTGTCCGGAGCCGGTTCGTCGGCAGGAACGAGCTGCTGATCATCCAGTAGATCGGGAAGACCCAGACCAGGGCGATGACCACGGCGAGCAGCCCGAGGAGATGGCGGGCCACCGACCCCCTGCCGCCGGGCCGACGCTGCAGGGCGGCGGCCGCGGGGGCCGTACCCGGGGCGGGGAGCTCGGCCGGCTGAGGTGCGCCGGCCGGGCGGGTCGCGGGGCCGCCGTTCATCGGAGCCGTCGGTGCGCTCACAGTTCCTCCTCGCGCAGCATGCGGCGGATGTAGAAGGCGGTCAGGGCCAGCGTCAGGACGAGCATGATCGTGGCCATCGCCCCGGCCATGGAGAACTCCTTGGCCAGCGAGTAGATGTAGGTCCCGAGCAGGTGCGTCTCGCGCGTCGGTGCGCCCGCCCGCTGGAGCACGTAGATCTGCGTGAACACGCGCAGGTCCCAGATGATCTGCAGCAGCGCGACGACGAAGAGCACGGGCCGGACCATCGGGATGACGACGAGCCAGAACCGCTTCCACTCGCTCGCGCCGTCGAGCTGCGCCGCCTCGAGCGTCTCGCCCGGGACCTGCAGGAGGCCGGCGTAGACGGTGAAGACGACGAACGGGACGCTCATCCACACGACGATCACGGTGGCGACGCCGTAGAAGGACAGCGGCTCGATGAGCCACGAGTGGTAGCGCATGCCGCTCATGCCGAACGGCTCGGCGAGCAGCCAGTTGATGACGCCGTACTGGGAGTCGAAGAGCCACTGCCACACGGTCATCGTCGCGAGCACGGGCGTGCCCCACGCGAGGAGCATCGCGACCTGCAGCGTGATCCGCGCCGCACGGCCCACGCGGGACATGAGCACGGCGAGCGCCATGCCGATCGCCATCGTGAGGGCGGCGTTAGCGAGGCAGAACGCGACGGACCGCGCGATGACGGTCCACACGTAGCCGTCCGTGAGGAGCGCCACGTAGTTGTCGATCCCGACCCACTCGGCCGCTCGGCCGAACTGCTGGGCGAGGCCGTACTCCTGGAAGGAGCGGATCAGCTGCACCACGAGCGGGTACCCGAGGCCGACGGCGATCGGGAGCGTGGCCGGGAGGAGCAGCGCGTACCCGCCGAGGCGAGGAACTCGTGACCGGCGGACCGGGGTCGTGCGGGGTGGTACGGCGGGGGCGGGCGCCACGGACATCGACGGCGGAGCCGCGGCGACCGGACGGCCGGTGGACTGGCCGGGCATGGGTTGCTCCAAGGTAGTCGGGCGCCGAGAGCGGGCAGGTGGTGGTCCGTCGGAGGAGCGACGGGCCCGCTCTCGGCGCCCAGCGGGGTCAGTTGAGCGTGTCGGCGATCAACTGGTCGGTCGTCGCGGCCGCGTCCGCGATGTCGGCACCGCTGGCGACCTGCTGGAAGAAGTCCTCCAGGAGGCGCTCGCCCTCGACGTCGGCCCACCTCTCGGCCGGCGGCGTGAGCTTGGCGTCGAGCGCGGCGGCGAGGGCTGCCTGGGCGTAGACGTCGTCACCGAGCGCGCTGGCGAGGTCCGTGTTGGCCGGGATGAGCCCGTTCTGCGCGAGCATCGTCTGGTAGTCGTCGCTGAAGATGATCCGCAGCAGCTCCTGGGCCAGCTCCTGGTTCTCCGACATGGTCGGGATGGCGATGTTCGAGCCGCCCGCGAAGACCGTCGCCGGGGTACCCGCCTCCATGCCGGGGAGCGGGAAGATGCCCGTCTTGGACTCGTTGCAGGCCTGCTGCTCCGCGCGCAGCGCGTTGGCGGCGTCGGACGTGTCGTCCGCGGCGACGCCCTTGTTGCACTCGGGCAGGTCGATGCTCCACCGCGCCCACGTCGGCGCCGAGAACATCGCGGCCTCGCCGTTGTTGAACGGCACCCACGGCTCGTTCGAGTCCGCGTCACGCGGGGCGTTGGTGCCCTCGGTGAAGAGGCGCTGGATCTCGGTGAGGCCCTCCTGCGACTCGGGGCTGCTCAGCGCGCCGGCCCACTGGTCGCCCTCCTGGACGGCGAGCTCGCCGCCGTGCTCCCAGATCCAGGGCAGGCCGTTGTACCAGTCCTGCCCCGGGAACCAGAAGCCGGAGAAGTTCGCGACCCCGTTGGGGTTCGCCTGCTGGAGGGTGATCGCCGCCTGGGTGAACTCCTCGAGCGTGGTGGGCACCTCGACGCCCGCCGCGGCGAAGACGTCCTTGTTGTAGAAGACGGCTCGCGCACCCGAGTAGTACGGCAGCGCGAACACCTGGTCGCCCACGGAGCCGGCCTCGACGAAGCCCTGGAGGAGCGTCTCGCCACCGAGCTCGGCGTAGAGCTCGGTGAGGTCGGCGAAGGCACCCGCGTTGGTGAAGGTCGGGGCCTGCGTGTTGCCGATCTCGACCACGTCGGGCGTCTGCTCGGCCGACGTCAGCGCCGTCTGGAGGCGCGGCACGAGGCCGTTCCAGTCCTGCTCCTCGATGACGAGCGTCGCGCCGGTCTCGGCCGCGAACGTGTCGATGAGGTACTGGCGCAGCTCGTCGTTGGTGTCACCGCCGTTGAGCCAGAGCGTGATCTCGGTGTCCGCGTCCGCGGTGGCGGGGGCGTCGTCGCCCGGCTCCTCCGCGGTGCCGTTGCTGCACGCCGTCAGGGCGAGAGCCCCGATCGCGAGGACCGCTGCCTTTCGTACAATTCGCATGGGGGTTCCCTCTCCCAGTCGCGGCGGTGCCTGGCAGCACCGCTGTGTGGTGTGTGTCCTGTTCGGTCGGCTCGGCGACATCAGCTGAAACCGAGCTGACCGGACAGCACGAGGACGGCGGCTCCCAGCAGGGTTCCGTCCTCGCCGAGTTGCGTCATCCGCAGCTGGACGCCGCTGCTGATGACCGGGATGGTCCGCTCCTCGATCGTGTCCAGCGCGGCGTCGCGCAGCGGACCGTCGAGGAGCTCTGGGGGGCCGCTGAGGATCACCTCGGAGAGGTTCAGCGCACTGACAACCGGCGCGAGGGCGATGCCCAGGCGCCGACCGACCGACGCCAGGGCGGCGTCGGAGGCTTGGGGGTCGAGCCCTGCGACCCGGCGCCGGAGCGCGGGCACCGAGAGCACGGTCTCGAGGCAGCCGCGGCGGCCGCACGCGCAGGCCTCGGCCTGCCCGAGCGGGGCGCTCGCCACGTCGTCGCGGTCGTCGATCACGGTGACGTGACCGAGCTCGCCGGCCGCGAAGGCGCGGCCCTGGACCAGGGCGCCGTCGAGGACGATGCCGGCACCCACACCCTGGCCGACCGTGAGGGCGAGCACGCCCTTGACGGACGCGCCGCCGTACGTCAGCTCGCCGAGCACGGCGGCGTTGGCGTCGTTCGCGACGTGGACGGGCAGGGCGACGGCGTCGGCCACCGTCCGGGCCAGCGGCACGTCGTACCAGCCGCGGTTGGGCGCCTGGACGACGGTGCCCCGGGGGTCCACGACGCCCGGGGAGCCGATGCCCACGCCGAGCAGCGGGCGGTCCGCACGTGCGACGAGGTCGCGGGTGAGGTCGACGACCGCGTCCACGGCGTCCGCGCCGGTCACGCCGTCGACGCCGACGGAGGTCCGTGCGAGCCGCTCCCCCGTGAGGTCGAGCACGGCCCCGTGGATCCGCGCGTCGTCCGTCAGGTCGAGGGCGACGATCTGGAACGCCTCGGTGCGGAAGCGGAGCCTCGTCGCGGGCTTGCCGACGCGTCCCTCCGGCTGGGCGCTGAGCTCGGCCACGAGCTCCTCCGCCATGAGCGAGTTGACGAGGTCCGAGACGGTGACGCGCGTGAGCCCCGTCGACCGGGCGAGCTCGGCACGCGAGGTCGGGCCGGAGTGGAACAGGTGCTGGAGCAGCATCGCCCGGTTGTGCGCACGGCCGTCCTCAGGGAGGACCTTGCTCGTAGGTCGAAGCGTGCGCGCCGTCGTCACGTTTGTTAGTAGACCTTCCTTACAGATCCGGTGTCAAGGGTCACATTCGCGTCCGGGCGACTTCGTGGCAGGACGGCGCGTGCCCGCCGACGCGGCCGCTGCCACACTCGAGCATGGGCACGCGGACCGCATGGGTGCTGCACGTCGACCTCGACCAGTTCGTCGCGGCGGTCGAGCTCCTCCGGCGGCCCGAGCTGGCCGGTCGACCCGTCGTCGTCGGCGGTCGCGGGGACCCGACCGAGCGCGCGGTGGTCTCCACCGCCTCCTACGAGGCCCGCGCCTTCGGCGTCCGGTCGGGCATGCCGCTGAAGATCGCCGCGCGCAAGCTGCCCGACGCCGTCTTCCTCCCGGTCGACGCGCACGCGTACGAGGCGGCGTCGGAGGAGGTGATGACGGCGCTGCGCACCCTCGGCGCCGTGGTCGAGGTGCTCGGCTGGGACGAGGCGTTCCTCGGTGCGGAGACCGACGACCCGGAGGGGCTCGCGCGGCGGGCCCAGGAGGTGGTCCTCGACGCGACCCGGTTGCACTGCTCCGTCGGGATCGGCGACACCAAGGTCCGCGCGAAGATCGCGACGGGCTTCGGCAAGCCCGCCGGCGTCTTCCGGCTCACCGCCGAGAACTGGTTCGACGTCATGGGTGACCGCGCCACGATCGAGCTCTGGGGCGTGGGCACCAAGGTCTCGCGCCGGCTCGCCGGGCTCGGCGTCCGCACGGTGCGCGAGCTCGCCGAGGCGCCGGTCGAGACGCTCGTGGCGGAGTTCGGCCCGCGCATGGGCGTCTGGTACCGCGACCTCGGGCAGGGCCTGGGGCCGACGACGGTCGACGACAGCCCGTGGGTGCCGCGCGGCCACAGCCGCGAGACGACTTTCCAGCAGAACCTCACGAGCCGCGACGAGGTGCGCGCGGCCGTCGACGTCCTGACGCGTCAGGTCCTCGAGGACGTCGCGGCGGACGGCCGCGCCGTCCTCCGCATCGGCCTCAAGGTGCGGTACGCGCCGTTCATCACCAAGGTCATGAGCCGCAAGCTGCCGGGGCCGACGCGCGAGGGCGACGTCGTCGTCGCTGCGGCCCTGGCGCTCGCCGACGAGCTCGAGGACCGTGAGGTCCGGCTCCTGGGCGTGCGGGCGGAGATGGTCATGCCCGACGAGGCCGACCGCGGCGAGCGCACGCCCGTGCGCGGGCGCATCTGAGCCTGCGGCGACGGCGCCGCCACCGCGGCTGCGGGCATCCCCGCGCGCGCGAGGCGGCGTCGGTCACCGCTCGGCGGCGACGAGCCCCGCGACGACCGGCCCGGCGACCGCGACGTACATGAGGCCGAGGAACACGGTGTGCGTCGCGCAGAACCCCAGCAGGGCGGTCCACTGCCGGTCGACGACGACGTGCCGGTGCACCCTGCGCACCAGCGCGCCCGGATGGGCCACGTCCCAGCTGTTGAGGCGCAGGTAGCGCCCGAGGTACATCCCGAGCGAGACGAGCAGCAGCAGGACGAGGACGAGCACCTGGCCGTCGCTCTGCTCGAGCCCCTCCGCGTGGTCGCCGTGCCGCAGCAGCGCAAACGAGAGGTGCGCGGTGAAGACGTTCAGCACGGTCGTCAGGACCCCCGCCATGGCGAGTGCGATCACGAGCGCGATGTCGAACCACATCGGCACCCCGTCGCCGTCGACGCGGTGGCTCAGGTTGAGCTCCGTGATCAGGTACCCGGCGTTGGGGAGCAGGAGGAGCCAGACGATCGTGGTGACCGCCGCGACGACGAGCACGGACCACCGCGGCGCACCGGCCACGACGAGCACCACCGACACCAGCAGGCCGAGCAGCAGCACGAGGAGCGGCAGCGCGCAGAGGACGAGGTTGAGCACCATCGGCCGGTAGAGCCGCGTCCCGTACACGCGTGCCCGGGCCAGGACGAGGAGCGCCGCGAACACGTCCATGCCCACGACACCGGTGACCAGGCTGGTGAGCATGCCGGGCTCCCGTCGTCCGCGCCTGTGATCGACCGCACCCAGGTCTAGCCCATGGCGGCGTCGTCGCACCACGGCCGCCGCGTCGACGGCGTCACGACGCACCTGCAGCACGTCGACGACCAGCTCGACGTCCGCGACCGCGCAGCGGCCGTGGGCGAGGGCTACCGCCGCGGGCTCCTGCGGTAGTCGGTGGGCCGCGCGTCCGACGCACGTCGCCGGGGTTCTGCGGCGGATCCCGCGGGCGCGATCAGTCGACCGGCGTGGCCGGTACGACCTCGTCCGGGTAGCACGGTCCGTCGTTCACGCTCATGCCGTACTCCACGGCCCCGTCCCCGGGTGTCTCGACGACCAAGGTGCGCACCCCTGATGTGTCGCCCACGGCTCCGAGCTCGGCGCGCTCCTCCGAGGTCACGTACCAGATGCTGACCATCTTCCACGCGCCGTCAGCAGTGCGCCGATGCGCCTTGTACGAGTACGTGTCGGCCCCGGGCGATGCGCCGTCGCGCCACGTCAGCACGAGACGGTCCGCCGACACCAGCGCGGTCACGTCCTGCGGACGGATCGCAGCGCAGTGCTCAGCGACCGTCAGCGCCGGTGACACCCACCCCTCCGGTGCCGGGATGGCCGGCACCGCGTCGTCCTCGACTGCACCTGCCCTGACCGGATCGCCCTCGACGACACCGTCGGAGCCGCAGTCGAGGACCAGCCGAAGCCGGTACTCGGGCGAGCCGGCCGGCGGGTCGGGGTCGACGAACCGGGCGGCGGACCCGCCCGGCAGCTCCACCTCGGCCAGGAGCTCCCACGATCCGGCAGCGGGCCGGCGGTACAACCGTCCGCGGAAGTCGTCATCCAGGTACCCCGGGCCCCACGTGAGCTCGACGGCACCGTCGACCGCCACTGCGGCGAGGTCGACCGGCTCGTCCGCGAAGTCGGAGCACACGTCCTCCCACGCCAGCTCGTCCTCCGGCTCGAACGCACGTGGCCCGGCCACACACCCGGCCGACATCGCGGCGACGACGACCGCCGCACCTGCGCGCACGCAGACCTGAGCGACACGACCCACCGCCGCCCCCTCTCGCGCGCACCTCGGCTCGTCGTGCCGGACGCTACCGGCGCGCGTCGCCAGGCTGCGACGAAACCTAGACAAGGCCACTCCAACGGTCTAGCGGTCACACCCGTGCGCGCGGCGCTCGGCGGGCAGCGGTCACCGAGCTCATGACGCGCGTTTCGCCGCGGCCGCGGGGCGACGCCGTGCCGGGACCGTCGGCATCGGCTCCTCGCAGGAAACGACGAAGGCCCGGACCATCAGGTCCGGGCCTTCGTCACTGTGTAGCGGGGGCAGGATTTGAACCTGCGACCTCTGGGTTATGAGCCGAGCGCACTAGCATCCACGGGTCCCGCTGACTAGCCTCGTTGCACATGAATGTGCAGGTCAGGGCCGCTTTCGCGTTCGCTTCGGTATGCCGACGTCCGCCGGTGACCGTGCACGTTCGCGTACATGCTGCGTACACAGAGGCGGGGAGAGCCGATGGGCTGGGTGGCGATGCGTCCGGCGTCCGACGGTCGTCCGCGGTACATGGCGATGTACCGGGATCTGCACGGGCGTACTCGCTCCGCTGGGACGTTCGCCAGGGAGCGCGATGCCCTGCGTGCGGCGCAGCGGCAGGATGACCAGCTTGCCGAAGGCAAGTGGCTGGATCCGGTCGCGGGCAAGGTGACGTTCGGCGAGTACGCCGTGGAGATCTGGCTTCCGTCCAGGCATCTGGAGGTCAGCACCCGTGCCGGCTACTCCTCCTACCTGCGCAATCACTTCGTGCCGTTCTTCGGTGCAATGACGCTGGCGCGCATCATGCCCTCGACCGTCCAGGACTGGGTGACTCGAGCCGTCGACCAGGGCTTGTCGCCTCGCTCGATCGCCAAGTACCACGTGATGCTGCATTCGGTCTTCGCGCGTGCGGTCCGTGACCGGCTCATCGCCTTCAACCCCTGTGAGGACACCGAGCTGCCGAAGGTCGTGACGAAGAAGGCAAGGACGCTGACGCCCGAGGAGTTCGCCGGCGTGCTCGCCGAGATCCCCGACCGCTTCAAGCCGCTCGTCATGACGGCGATCGAGACCGGCCTGCGGTGGGGCGAGCTTGTCGCGCTCCGGCCGCGGCACGTCGACTTCCTCCGCCGCACGATCACCGTCGAGGAGACGATCGTCGAGGTGTCGCGGAAGGACTCACCGACGGGCGAACGGATGATCGTCAAGCCCTACCCGAAGGACGACGAGCCCCGGACGCTCCGCGTCTCTCGGGCACTCCTCGACGTCCTGGCTGCCCGGATCGCCGAACTGGGCCTAGCGAGGGACGACCTGCTGTTCCCGTCGCGCGAGATGGCCGGTGGCCAACCTCTTTCGCGCGCCACGTTCAACACGCGCCACTGGAGACCGGCCATCCAGCGCTCGGGTGTCGAGTTCGACCTGCGCATGCACGACCTTCGCCATGCGCACGCCTCGTGGCTCCTGGCCGGGGGGGCCGATCTCAAGACGGTCATGGAGCGCATGGGGCACTCCCAGATCATGACGACGCAGCGGTACCTGCACACGCTTCCCGAGGCGCAGGACGAGGCGCTAGCCGCCTTCGAGAGGATCCGGAAGCGGTAGCCCGCGTCACGGCGGACACGTCGGTGACCGAATGCCGACGTCCACCACGACGCTCTTCACGGATCCTTCATCGGACCGCGATCGCTGATGGAGGGCGAACGGCCGACCCTGGGCACTCGAGGCCGCGGAGAGCGAGCCCATCGGACGAGGAGAAGCCATGTCATGGTGCCTGAACGGCGGCGGCTGGCTGATGGTCGGTGCGACGGCCCTGGTGGTGCTCACGGCAGTGTGGGCAGTGACCCGCCTGTTCCCGACGTCAGTCGTTGCTGACCCCGCCGGCATCCTCGACGCGCGCCTTGCCCGCGGGGAGGTCGACGTGGACACCTACCGTCGACTCCGCGCCGAGCTGGCCGGGACAGCGTCGAGTGTGGAGGCACACCGATGACGCCGCACAGGAACGCAATGACGGCGGGCCGCTCAGCGGACGCCCGACCGACCCGTGCTCAGCTAGCGGTAGCGGGCAGGACCACAGTGAAGGTCGCACCGTGTCCGAGACCCCTGCTGCCCGCTGCGATCGTGCCGCCGTGCGCCTCGACCAGCGCCTTGCTGATCGCCAGCCCGATCCCTGAACCACCGTGGGCACGGTCACGCGCCGTGTCGGCGCGGTAGAACCTCTCGAAGATGTGCGGCAGGTGCTCGGCCGCGATGCCTTCCCCCGTGTCGGTGACGGTGACGCGCACGAAGCACGAGCCCGCGGGCGCCGCGGCGAGGAAGACTTCGCCACCCGCCGGCGTGTGGCGTATGGCGTTGGCGACGAGGTTGTCCAGAACCTGTGCGAGCCGCGTGCGGTCGACGGAGACCCGCACAGTGGGAGCGCCGGTCGCGACGCGCAGCTCGACGCCCGACGTGGAGGCGCGCTCACGGGCGGCCGATGCCGCAGCTTGGAGGAGCTCGCCAGCGGCAACGTCCTCGATGTCGAGAGTGAGGTCGCCCGCCTCGGCGTGTGTGACCTCCGCGAGGTCCTGGGCCAGTCGGGTCAAGCGGTTGGCCTGATCGCGGAGTATCGCGATGGTGGCCGAGTTCAAGGGTTCTACCCCGTCCTCGACCGCCTCGAGGTAGCCGCTGAGGGTCGCGACGGGGGTACGTACCTCGTGGGCAACGTCGGCGAGCAACCGCCCGCGCAAGCGGTCGGCCTCCTGGAGGCGGGCAGCCATCGCGTTGAACGACTCGGCGAGTTCCTCGAACTCGGTCCCCAGCCCGGTGCTGGGCACCCGTGAGTCGTAGCGGCCCGCACCGAGGCGCGTCGCCGCGGAGGACACCGCGGACAGCGACCGTGCGATCCGTCGGGTCAGGAACACGCTGACAAGTACTGATGCCACCGCAGCCGCCCCCAGGGCAAGCGACAGGGCGACGGTGCTGGCGTCGCGAAAGGCCCGTTCCGCGTGCAGGACGGCGCTGTCCGTGTCGCCTAGTCCCGCGGCGACCATGTGCTCGTGGAACAAGCCCGGGCCGACCGATGCGGCCACGAGCCACGCCGTGATCGCAGCGGTGAGCAGCACGATGACGATGGCGGCGAACAGACGGGTCGCCAAGCCCCATCGAACCGTGCCAGGGGCGCCCGTCGCCGTGGTCACGACCCTGTGCCGATCCGATAGCCGACGCCACGGACCGTGCGGACGAACCGCTGGGCCTCTGCGCTGTCACCGAGCTTCTGGCGCACATGGAGCACGTGCACGTCGACGAGGTGCTCGTCGCCGACCCAGTTCAGGCCCCAGACGGTGTCGATCAGCGCGCGCCGAGAGAAGACGCGCGCCGGCTTTGCTGCGAGTGCTGACAGGACATCGAACTCGGTGCGCGTCAGCGGGATCGCTTCGCCGTCGAGCCAGACCTCGCGCCCGTCCACGTCGATGCGCAGAGCGCCGACCTCGAACACCGCAGGCGCCTCGCCGGGGAGCTGGTCCGCGGGAGCCGCTCGGCGAGGGCGACGCAGGAGCACCTGGATACGAGCCATGAGCTCTCGGGGGCTGAACGGCTTCGTCATGTAGTCGTCCGCCCCGACCGACAGACCGATCAGCGTGTCCACTTCCTCAGCCCGCGCGGTCAGCATGATCACGTAGCAGTCGGAGAACGTGCGCAGCTGACGGCACACCTCGACCCCGTCCAGTCCGGGAAGACCGAGGTCAAGGACGACGACGTCGGGGTCCACCTCGCGCAGCACGGCGACGGCCTGGGCGCCGTCGTGGGTCACGGTGACCTCGAACCCGTCGCGTTCGAGGTACCCGGCCACCAACCGGGCCAGGGCCCGCTCGTCGTCGACGACGACCGCGCGCCGCGACGACGGCAGGGTGGGGTCTGGGGAGCTGGTCACGGACCCATTGTGTGCTGGCTCCGAGTACCGGTGGGGACCTTCATCGAACCTTGATCCAAGGGCGACCGGCCCTTCGGTGCTGCGCGTCGACGCTCTACACGTCCGAACCCGCGCAAGCCTGCAGGAGAACCCGTGTCCCCCTCCGATCCCGTCGACCCGCCGGTCGTCACCGTCGTCCACGCCCCGGCGTGCCACTTCTGCCACGACGCCGAGGAGGCACTGGCTGCCCTGACGCAGGAGTACTCGCTGGTGATCCGCCGTGTCGGTATCGAGACGATGGAGGGCAGGGCGCTCGTGGCCGAGCACGGCCCGCCGATGAATCCGCTGGTGCTGGTGGACGGTCAGTTCTTCTCCGCTGGGCGGCTGCCGCGCAAGAAGCTGGCCAAGGTCCTGCAGGGCCGGCACGCCGTCGCGGTCGGCGCCTGAGATGGGCAGCGAGCTGCTGACGACCGGCAGCATCCTGGCGGCGTTCTTCGCCGGCGGGGTGGCCCTGTTCGCCCCGTGCTGCATCGTGTTCCTCGCGCCGTCCTACTTGGCCGGTGCGGTCAAGAACGCCCGCTGGCGACTGCTGCCGCTGACGTTCGTCTTCGCCGCGGGCCTGGCGGTGGTGCTGGTGCCGATCACGCTGGGGATGAGCTTGCTCGCCGGCGCTATCGCCCGATACCACGCGCCGCTGTACTGGGCCGGCGGGCTGCTGATGATCGCGCTCGCAGCACTGGCCCTGTCGGGTCGGATGTGGTCGCTGCCGTCGTTCCTGCGCGCCCCGGACACCACCCGTGGTGACACGGCGAGCTTCTTCTCCCTCGGTGTGTTCTCCGGCATCGCGTCGTCGTGCTGTGCACCGGTCCTGGCCGGGGTGATGACCCTGTCGGTCCTCTCAGGATCGCCGATCGGGGGCCTGGCCCTGGGTCTGGCGTACGTCTTCGGGATGGTCTTCCCGCTGTTCGTCATGGCTCTCGTCTGGGACAAGGCCCGGCTGGGCGAACGCAAGCTCCTCCAGGCCAAGACCGTCCGGCTGCACCTGGCGGGCCGCACCCTGGTCACCAACACCCTGAACATCGCGGTCGCGGTCGGTTTCGCCGTGATGGGCGTGTTCGTCATCGCCCTTGCCGGCAGCGAGGACATGACGGGCGGGTCGGCGTTCCAGGATGCCACCAGCCGCACGCTGACCGACGTGTTCGGCGCCGTCCAGGAGTTCCTGTCTCCGGTGCCCGAGCCCCTCCAGGCGTTGGCGCTGCTCGCGGTCGCCGCCGGCTTCATCTGGGTGACCCTCGCCGACCGCCGCCGCTCAGCGCGCCCGTTGAGCACCGCACCGGCCTCCTCCATCGAGGACTGCGCCGCCGCGGCCGGCGACGACGATGCCGCGCCCGTCCCGTCCTGCCACGCCGCCCCGACCTCGGAAGAAGTGACCCGATGACCTCCGGAACCGCTACCCGCCGCCTCGCCGAACGTCAGCAGGCTCTGCTGGAGGTCCAGGCCGCACAGGCAGAACAGACCCGGCGCCGCCAGCGCATCAGCCGGGGCGCCTGGGGCATCGGCCTGCTGATCGTCGCCGCCGCGGTCGCGTTCGGGTTGGCCACCTCGCGACCGACCACGTCCAGCGACGTGCGGGCCGCGCCGGACTTCACGCTCCCCGCCTCGGACGGCTCGACCGTGTCCTTGACCGACTACCGCGGTGAGCCGGTCGTCCTGTACTTCAATGAGGGCGCCGGGTGCGACAGCTGCCTGCTGCAGATGGCCGAGATCGAGAAGGACCCCGCGTTCGCCGAGGCCGGCATCGCCGTGCTACCGATCGTGATGAACACCTCTGAGCAGATCAACGCGGACCGCGAACGCCTCGGGGTCCAGGCGCCGTTCCTGCTCGACGACGGGACCGTGTCCGCCGCCTACGACACCCTCGGCAAGGGCATGCACGAAGGCCTCCCAGGCCACGGGTTCGTCCTGATCGACGCCGACGGGAACCAGTTGTGGCACGGCAACTACCCGTCCATGTGGCTCGCCCCGTCCGACCTGCTCAAGGAGGTCTCGAGCCGACTCTGACCACCACCTCTTCAGATCCGAGCACGTCACGACATCACGAAGGAGGGCCCGATGGGCTGCTGCCAGGACACCACCACGGCGATCACCACGACCGAGAGCACCGAGACGACGGCCGGCGACGGCTGCTGCGGCGGCGGCGCTCAGGGCACGGACACCTGCTGCGCGACCAGCACCCCTGCCTGACCGACCCGAACACCGATCCTGGGAAGGAACCAACCTTGACAACCACGACACGCCGGCGCCTCGCCGCAACGACCGCAGTGCTGGCTTTGGCAGCCACTTTGACGGCCTGCTCCAACGCCGATGAGCCAGCGAGCGAATCTCCCGCTGCACAGGAGTCCGCGAGCAGCGAGGAAACCGGGGAGGCGACCGAGCACAACGCTGCGGATGTGGAGTTCGCCCAGATGATGATCGTCCACCACCAGGGGGCGCTCGAGATGGCCGAACTGGCGGTCGAGCGGGCATCAGCCGACGAGGTGCGCACGCTGGCCGAGCGGATCGCTGCAGCGCAGGGCCCGGAGATCGAGCTCATGTCCAGCTGGCTGGTGACCTGGGACGAGGAGCTGGCCGCCGACGCCGAGCACGGCGGCATGGACCACGGTGGGATGGACATGGACGGCATGGACCAGGGGGAGGCCATGGCTGCCCTCTCCGAGCTCGAAGGGGTCGAGTTCGACCGCAAGTTCCTCGAGCTCATGGTGGCCCACCACCGCGGCGCCACCGAGATGGCTCAGACCCAGCTCGCCGAGGGCGCAGATCCGGACGCTCTGGCACTCGCCCGGTCGATCAGGGACGACCAGAACGCGGAGATCACTGAGATGGAGAACCTGCTCCGCAACCTGTGAAGAGCCCGCGTCGACCGCAGGAGGCCGCCCGACCACGAGAGGGGCGGCCTCCTGCCGTACGCGTCGGACGCCGGCGATGCAGCGACGGAGTCGGCTCGGACGTATCGTCGCCCCGTGTCCAGCCCGCGCCCGATCGGTAACGACCTCCCCGGGCTCACCGCGTGCAGCCTGTGCGCTGGGGAAACGCTGGGCGAGCGCGACACCGAGGCGGGTGGCCAGCTGCAGCGGCTGGAGCGCCTCGACGACTCCGGCGTCGCGCGCTTGACGACGGTGGAGTGCCTCGACGAGTGCGAGCGCGGCGACGTCGTGGTCGCTCGTCCGACCGGTGCCAACCGCCGTGCCGGCGCACGACCGGTGTGGTTCGAGCGCCTCGCCGGGGACGAGGCGACCGACGAACTCGCGGACTGGCTGCGCTCCGGCGGCCCGGGCGCCACGGAGCTGCCCGACGGGCTCGCCGACAACGTCATCAAGCGTTCCGGCACGGCGTCCGAGGGCCCTGCGGCGTAGCCGTCAGCACCAAGGGGCCAGGTCCGGCCGTGTCCGCCCTGCGCACGACTCGTCGTCCGGAGCCGTGCGCACCTTCATCGAACCTTCATGGCCATTCGTGCCCGCTCACCGTGCGAACACCCAGGCCTCTCCTTAGCGTCGAAGTGGTCCCGCGGCGCGCGCGATCACGCGCCCGGTCCTTGCAACCGAGGAGGAACGACGTGAAGACCACGGAGATGCTCGAGACCTACCCCGCCACGATCAACCTCGACCGACAGCTGCTCGCCCGCGTCATCGAGACCCTCGTCGCCTGCTCACAGGCGTGCACCGCGTGCGCCGACGCGTGCCTGAGCGAGGAGATGGTCGCGGACCTGCGCAAGTGCATCCGGTCCAACCTCGACTGCGCCGACAGCTGCACGGCTACGGCGCGGATCCTGTCCCGCCACACCGGCTACGACGCCAACATCACGCGGGCGCACCTCGAGGCCTGCATCGCCGCGTGCCGGGCCTGCGGTGACGAGTGCGAGCAGCACGCGAGCATGCACGAGCACTGCCGTGTCTGCGCCGAGGCGTGCCGCGACTGCGAGGCCGCCTGCGGCGAGCTGCTCGCGGCCATCGGCTGAGCGCGCCCACGCGGTCCCGGTGGGCAGCCCGCCCGCAGCACCGCGTGAGCCGTCCGGCACCCCAGCAGGCACGGAGCAAGACGAGGAGACGCAGCGATGTCCATGCAGCGCGAGCACGACCACGAGCCGAAGAGGGAGCACGACGGCGGTGACGACACCGGCTACGGCGGCGAGCACCATGGCGGTCAGCAGGGCCATCAGATGAAGGGCATGTACCTGCGGTTCGCCGCCATGATCCTCACGGCCATGGTGGTCATGTACTTCGTGATGTTCGTCGGCTCCTGGGAGCTCGACCACGTCCGGTTCAGCCAGAGCCGCGTCTTCATGGCGGTCACCATGGGCGGCACCATGGGGCTGATCATGCTCGCCTGGATGCTGAACATGTACAAGAACGCCAGGGCGAACATCGCCGTCGTCGCCGTCAGCCTGCTGCTCCTCGCCGGGGGCGTCGTGCTCGACCGCAGTCAGGCCACGGTCGGCGACACCGCATTCATGCGCGCGATGATCCCCCACCACTCCCTGGCGATCACACGCTCCGAGCAGGCGCAGATCGACGACGTCCGGGTGTGCGAGCTCGCCGTCGAGATCATCAAGGCCCAGCAGCGTGAGATCGCCGAGATGGACTGGCTCATCCAGGACATCGAGCGCAACGGCATCGCCACGTCGGCGGCTGATGCCGACGAGCGTGCGGTCCCGGACTTCGAGGGCACCGCGCTGCGCTCGTGCCCGACGTCCTAACCCAACCCGCCCGGCGTCGAGGCGTTGCACGCGAGGAATATGCGCCATGGATGGACGGTCCGGCAGTCAGATACCCCCTGGGGTATCACCGGGTGACCGGTCGGAGGAGAAGAGCCATGAGCAACGCGCACCAGGGCCACCCGGTCCACTACCCGCGACCATCGCCCCTCGAGCCGTACCGGAATACCCCGCCGGGGTATACGCTTGACCGTGGTGATACCCCCTAGGGGTACGCAGGACCACGGGGGCTCGCCAAGGGCGCACCTCCCCCGACGGCCGAGGAGAGACGATCATGAGCAACGCGCACCACGGTCACGACGCCGGTGAGGACGTGCGGCCGACGACGGATCGCTCGCTCGGTCACGGGACCGGCCACGACGAGGCCGCACCCGCGCATGACCGACACGGTGGGCACGACGCCGACCAGATGGCCCACGAGGGGCACCGTCCCGGTGGGCACCACGCCGCCCACGGCACCACCCCGGAAGGTGACCACGGTGCGCACGGGGGGCACGACGGCCACGGGGGCCACGGGGGCCACGGCGACCATGTCGCCATGTTCCGTCGCATGTTCTGGATCACGCTGTTCCTGGCGGTACCGACCGTCTTGCTCAGCGGGATGTTCGCCGACCTGCTCGGCTACTCGCTGCCTGACCTCCCCGGCCTCGCATGGGTCGCCCCGATCCTCGGCACGGTCATCTATCTCTGGGGCGGGCGCCCGTTCCTCACCGGAGCGGTCGCCGAGGTCCGCGGCCGCAAGCCGGGGATGATGCTTCTGATCGGGATGGCGATCACCGTCGCATTCGTCGCCTCCTGGGGCGCCACGCTGGGTCTGCTGTCGCATGAGCTCGACTTCTGGTGGGAGCTGGCGCTCCTGGTCGCCATCATGCTGCTCGGCCACTGGCTCGAGATGCGCTCCCTGGCGCAGACGTCCTCCGCGTTGGACTCGCTCGCCGCGTTGCTTCCGGACGAGGCCGAGAAGGTCGACGGCGACACGGTCGTCGTCGTCCCGCCGTCCGCGCTCGGTCTGGGTGACGTGGTGATCGTGCGCCCGGGGGGCCGGGTCCCGGCCGACGGCGAGGTCGTCGACGGCGCCGCCGACGTCGACGAGTCGATGATCACCGGTGAGTCACGACCGGTCCCGCGCACGGTCGGCGACCGCGTCGTCGCCGGAACCGTGTCGACCGACAGCGCACTACGCGTGAGGGTTGACGCCATCGGCGACTCCACCGTGCTGGCCGGCATCCAGCGCCTGGTCGCCGAGGCGCAGTCGTCCACCACACGCGCGCAGCTTCTCGCCGACCGCGCCGCCGGCTGGCTCTTCTGGTTCGCCGTCGTCGCGGCCGTCATCACCGTGACCGCCTGGAGCGTCATCGGCACGCCCGACTTCGCCATCGTCCGCGCCATCACCGTCCTGGTCATCGCCTGCCCCCACGCCCTCGGGCTCGCGATCCCGCTCGTGGTCTCGATCTCGACCGAACGGGCCGCCCGCGCGGGCGTCCTGGTCAAGGACCGGGCCGCGCTGGAAAGGATGCGCGTCGTCGACACGGTCCTGTTCGACAAGACCGGCACGCTCACCAAGGGCGAACCAGCCCTGCACGACGTCGCCACCACCGGGCTCCCCGAGGACGAGCTCCTGACCCTCGCCGCCGCCGCCGAGGCGGACAGCGAGCACCCCCTGGCGCGCGCCATCACCGCCGCCGCGGAACGCCGCGGGCTGAGCGTGCCGCGCGCGCAGGATTTCCAGGCCTCGACAGCGGTCGGGGTCTCCGCCACCATCGACGGGCGCCGCGTCGCCGTCGGCGGACCGAACCTCCTGGCCGAGCACGGGCTGACTCCCCTGCCCGACGCCCAGCCCTGGTCCGATCGCGGCCAGATCGTCCTGCACGTACTGGTCGACGGGCAGGTCGCCGGCGCCTTCGGGCTCGCCGACGAGGTCCGCCAGAAGTCCCGGGAGGCAGTCGACGCCCTCCACGCACTCGCGATCCACGTCGTGATGATCACCGGCGACGCGGAGCCCGTGGCCAAGGCCGTCGGTGCAGAGCTCGGCATCGACCAGGTCTTCGCGGGGGTGCGCCCCGAGGACAAGAGCAGCACGGTGGCTTCCCTGCAGGGAGCGGGTCGGACCGTGGCGATGGTCGGCGACGGCGTCAACGACGCCCCCGCTCTCGCCCAGGCCGACGTCGGCATCGCCATCGGCGCCGGCACCGACGTGGCGATCGCCTCGGCCGGAGTCATCCTCGCCTCCGACGACCCACGATCCGTGCTGTCCGTCATCCGGCTCTCCCGCGAGGGCTACCGCAAGATGAAGCAGAACCTCTGGTGGGCGGCCGGCTACAACATCGCCGCCGTCCCCCTCGCGGCCGGCGTCCTGGCACCGATCGGGTTCGTCCTGCCGATGGAGGTCGGCGCGATCCTCATGTCGCTGTCCACGATCGTCGTGGCCGCCAATGCCCAGCTCCTGCGCCGCCTCGACCTGACCCCGCAGGGCTCGACCGCCTCGGCGCACAGCGCACCGCGCGTCCAGCCGAGTCCCCTGATCGGCACGCCGGCCGCCTGACCCACGTGTGCCCATCTTCATCGAACCTTCATGGCCGAAAGGCCGTAGGTCGGCACGATCGAGGTACGCCATGGCGACCTTGGAGGGCAGCGTGCCCTTCAGCACGACCGAGGGCAGCCCGACGTGCCTGACAACCCTCAAGCTGACCTAGCATGGCCCGTCTTGGCGGCGTGACTCGCCGGCCCATCGACGCGGCGCTCGGGTGTGTTCCGTCAGCCGACGCGGATGAACGTGGGGTTCGACTGCCAGATCTCACGAATCTGGATGGTCTTGCCGGGAACCGGGGCGTCGATCTGCGTGTTGCCCCCCGCATAAATCGAGATGTGCCCCGGGGTCCAGATGAGGTCTCCGGGCTGCGCCTGCTCGAAGGGCACCACCGTGCCCGCGTCTCGCTGAGCGCCTGACGTACGCGGCAGCGCGATGCCCACCTGCGCGTACACGTACGAGGTGAAGCCTGAGCAGTCGAAGCCGTCCGGCGTCGTGCCTCCCCAGAGGTAAGGCACCCCGACGTAGCGCGAAGCGATCTCGACGATCGCGTTGCCGTTCGCGCTTGCGGGCGCCGGTGCTCCGATCTCGGCAGGAGCCGACTCGGCCGCGGCTTCCCGGACCTGGCTCCGAGAAGGCGCAGCCTCTACCGGCGCAGGCGGTGGAGGCGGGGGCGGGTCGGCGACGACCGTGATTGCCGGGACGTCGAAGGTCCATGCGGCGTCGCTGGGAACCGAGACGACCGGGGACGTATCCAGCACGGTACGAGCGGAGGCAGTGAGAGCCCGGGTGTCGACGGTCGGCAGCTGGCCCTCGTTGTGGCTGTGCGCTGCCGACGCCGGACTCGCCAGCATCGAGACGACCAGACCGGACGACGCGGCCATGACCGCCCCGCGACGACCGCTCAGTGCTACGTGGGCGACGGCCGTCGACGCGGCGATCGACAGCGGGGTGGTCGCCGACCCCGCGGCGCGGTGGCGTGCGGCCTCAGATCGTGCAGGCATGGACAGCCTCTCCGATCGCCTGTGAAGTGAGCTGTCGGGTTCGGGCTGGAGCAGCCCGGTCGGCCGTAGTGCACCGACTTCACCCCAAGGGCACCGCAAAGGTGCCCGTACACGTGGGTCCCCCACTCCTGCCATGTGAATCGGGGAGCGCGCCCTCGACGGTGGCAGGACTCGGCGTCCGCCTTGAGCGGCGCCGAACGAGCGTCCGGCGCT
Source organism: Actinotalea ferrariae (assembly GCF_019733465.1). Lineage (GTDB taxonomy): Bacteria > Actinomycetota > Actinomycetes > Actinomycetales > Cellulomonadaceae > Actinotalea > Actinotalea ferrariae_A. The sequence goes on from NZ_JACVQL010000021.1 coordinate 25,327, forward strand.
CGCCGATAATAGGGGGCTCCACCGAGGCATGTCACGAATCGATCACGACGCAGGCCATGAAGTTTCGATGAAGACCGTCGTCCCGGGACACACGGTGGCCTCCTGATGTAGCGACACCCCGCGGTTGCGGGTCGATCGCGTCTTCCTGCGGACCAGCTGCGGTCAGTACGGTCGACAGGTGGCGAACGAGGCCCGTCCGCGGCCGCACGGCACCGCTTCCCGACCGAGCGCACCCATGGGGCGGGTGGTGGCTGTGTCTCTGGCCGCGGGTGTGGTCGCCGCCGCCATGCTTGTCGTGGCGCCGTTCGTCCCGCCCACCGAGGCCGCGATCACGGGCGCCCTCTTGTGCGGGTTGGCGCTGGGCTGGGCGCTGCTAGCTGTTCTCTCGGCGCGGTTCACCGACCAAGCCCTGCGCTGGGCGATGGTCCCTGCCCTGTTCATGGGGGTCAGCGGTCTTCTGCTGCTGATCGTCGGCTGGCCGGTGCTCGAGCCGTTGGCCTGGGTGTGGCCTCCGGTCATGCTGGCCCTGGTCGTGTCGATGTTCGTTCGCACCCGTCGGGACGTTCGCAGCCGCAGCGGACGGTGGCTGCTGTACCCGGTGCTCACCGTGCTGGCACTGGCCTCGGTCGGTGGCGCGTACCAGACCGTGCAGGCCGCGGTGGACGCGTCACGTCCGATGCCTGGCCGGCTGATCGACGTCGGCAACCACCGCCTGCACCTGAGCTGCACCGGTTCCGGGGGCCCGACCGTCGTCCTCGAACCTGGTGCCGGCATGGTTTCTGCCCAGCTGGAGCTGGTCGCGCCCGCCGTCTCTGAGCAGACCCGGGTCTGCGTCTACGACCGCGCGGGACGTGGGTGGAGCGAAGCCGCGAGGACCCGCCAGGACGCCCACCAGATCTCGGCAGACCTGCACACCCTCCTCGAGGAAGGTGGCGTCCCCGGACCGTATGTGCTCGCCGGACACTCCTTCGGCGGCCTGTACGCGCTGGCCTTCGCCGCCCGCTACCCCGACGACGTGGCCGGGATGGTGCTGGTCGACACCACACCCCCGGCCTCCGGACCCCAGTCGAGCGCCACGCACGCGAGCGAGGAGGGCTCCTCCGACCTCGGGGACAGGCTCGCCACGCTGGTGTCCGTCTCCGCTCGACTGGGCGTCACCCGCCTGCTCGACCAGCCCACCCCGGACAGCGTGCGCAGCACGATTGAGGAGTACGGCCAAGGCGGCGCCTCGGCACAGGAGGCGGCCGCCCTGCGCGACCTCGCCGACAAGCCGCTGGTCGTCCTGACGGCCGCGGTCGGTCAGGACCCGGCCGACGCCGCCGCACACGAGGATCTCGCCAGGTTGTCCAGCAACAGCGTGCACCGCGTCGTCGAGGGCACCGACCACGGCGGGATGATCACCGACGCGACCGGTGCGGCCGCGACCAGCCGCGCCGTCCTGGACGTCGTCACCTCATTGCGGACCGGGCAGCCCCTGGCGGAGTGACCTGGCTGGCGCACGAGTGGAGCTGCGGGTCCTCCCGGGCGACCAACGGCACCTGGCGAACCGGGCGCCCGGCCTCATCATGGGACGGCAAGGCGACCCTTCCTTGCCGGGCTGTGCCGCCGATGGCAGCATCGCATTATGGCGATAACACAGACACCCGACGATGCGCCTGTCTCGCGCAGGGGGCTAACGACGGCGGCGTGCCTGTTCCACGGCTTTTCCGACGCCTCACGCCTGGAGATCCTGCGTCACCTCGCCCTGGGCGAGCACCGGGTGGTGGATTTGACCGCACACCTGCAGCTGGCCCAGTCCACCGTCTCCAAGCACCTGGCGTGCCTACGCGACTGCGGGTTAGTGACCTCGCGGGCCGAGGGTCGGGCGTCGGTGTTCTCCCTGACCCAACCCGACGCGCTCATGAACCTTCTGGCGGCGGCTGAGCGTCTGCTCGGTCTGACCGGTGACGCCGTCGCGCTGTGCCCGGTGTACGGCGTCGAAGGTGCCGCGACCGTCGCCCACGATGGGGGGGCCGCGGGATGACCGCCGCCGGGCTGAACGCGCCGGAGGTCGAGGGACTGACCGCAGCGGGCTCCACCTAGCGCAGTTCACTGTCGCCTACAACGTCGTCGCGATCACCGCCAACAATGAGAGGGATGACGATGACCGGTGAGGTCAGCGCCGTCGTGGCGCTCGTTCTGTACGCGCTCGGCCTGGTCGTCACCTTCGGTGTGCGGACCTGGGCGCACCACCGAACCACCGGCAGCTCGGGGTTCCGCGGCCTGTCCGGCCGGCCCGGCTCGGCGCCCTGGTGGGGCGGTGTCCTGTTCGCCGCCGCCCTGCTGCTGGCCACGATCGGTCTCGTCCTGGCCACCACCGGCACCCTGCCGACGGCGGCCGTCCCGGCCGCTGCGCGGTGGGTCGGCATGGCCGCGGCAATCTCCGGGTTTGTCGGGGTCGTGCTCGCGCAGAGCGGGATGGGCACGTCCTGGCGCATCGGGGTGGACCCGGCCGAGCGCACCACCCTGGTCACCAGTGGAGCGTTCGCGATCGCCCGGAACCCGATCTTCACCGCGATGTGTGTGGCCCTCGCGGGCCTCGTCTTCATGGTCCCGACCGTGCTGACCGTCACGGGGCTCGTCTGCCTGGTGGTGGCCGTCCAGCTGCAAGTCCGCGTCGTCGAGGAGCCGTACCTGCTGGCCACCCACGGGGAGAAGTACGCGGGCTACGCGGCGCGGGTGGGCCGGTTCGTGCCCGGCGTGGGCCGGCTGCGCGCGACGAACCCGATGGTGCGCTAAAGATGTCCGGGTGCCCGGCGCTGCTGGCCGACGCCGGGCACATGCTCACCGACGCCACCGGTGTCGCGAATCGCGTTGATCGCCTCTGTCCTCGCGGCGCGCCGGCCACTCTGTCCTCGCGGCGCGCCGGCCACTCTGTCCTCGCGGCGCGCCGGCCACGAAAGCCTGCACGTATGGGCTGCAGCGTCGCCGCGGCGCAGGAGGCGCCGCTAGATTCGGCTGACGGGTACGGGCGAAGGGGGCGTCGTGCGCCAGGTTCCCTCGATGGCCGCGCGGGCGGTTGCGGCGGATCAGCCGCCGCGACGCTGGCGTAGCACCTGGGTGCTGCTCGGTCCGGCGTTCGTGGCCGCGGTCGCCTACGTCGATCCCGGCAACTTCGCCACCAACTTCGCCGGCGGCGGCAGGTACGGGTACCGCCTGCTGTGGGTCATCGTCGCAGCGAACTTGATGGCGATGCTGATCCAGTCCCTGACCGCCAAGCTCGGCCTGGCGACCGGCAAGGACCTGGCCTCGCTGTGCCGGGCGCACCTGCCACGGCCGGTCACCTGGGGGCTATGGGTCCAAGCAGAGGCGGTCGCGATCGCCACCGACCTGGCCGAGGTCGTCGGCGGCGCCGTCGCCCTCCACCTGCTGTTCGGCGTGCCCCTGCCGATCGGTGGCCTGATCACTGCGGTCGTCGCATTCGGGCTGCTGACCGCGCAGACGCGCGGCTACCGGCCGTTCGAGGCGGTCATCACCGGGCTGCTCGCCGTCATCGCGCTCGGCTTCGCCTACACCCTGCTGGTCTCAGGGCTCGAACCGGGTGCCCTGGCGCGCGGGCTGGTGCCCGGGTTCGCCGACACTGAAAGCGTCCTGCTGGCCACCGGCATCCTCGGCGCGACCGTCATGCCGCACGTGATCTACGTGCACTCCGCGCTCACGCCCGGCAGGTACCGGTCGACGATCGGCTCGCCATCCGCAACCGGTGCGCCCGTCTCCACCAAAGCGCTGCGGCGGGTTCTGCGGGCGCAGCGCCTGGACGTGCTGCTCGCAATGGGTGGCGCCGGGCTGATCAACGCAACGATGCTCATCGTCGCCGCCCAGATGTTCGCCGGCGACTCCGTCGCGGGCACACTCGAGGGCGCGCACGCAAGCCTGGCCACTGCAGCCGGCTCCGGTGCGGCCCTGGCATTTGCCCTCGCACTGCTGGCGTCCGGGTTCGCGGCGTCCTCAGTCGGCACGTTCGCCGGCCAGGTAGTCATGGCCGGCTTCCTGCAACGTCAGATCCCGCTGTGGCTGCGCCGCACCCTGACGCTCGCGCCCGCACTCCTCGTCCTCGGCGCCGGCGCGGACCCGACCATCGCCCTGGTGTGGTCCCAGGTGGTCCTGAGCTTCGGCATCCCGTTCGCGCTGATCCCGCTGGTCATCTTCACCGCCCGGCGGTCCCTGATGGGCGACCTCGTCAACCGCACGGCGACGACCGTCACCGCCTCAGCGGTCGCGACACTGATCGTCGCCCTCAACGCGTTCTTGCTCTGGGACCTGGCTACCTGAGCTGTCCCGCAAGCGCCTTGCCTACGGCTTCATCCGGGTGCTGTCCCTCCCCCGAAGTGACTGTTCCCTAGGGGAGCCCTGCGACCGCGCCATCGAACAGCTCGTTCTCGGGTCGCGACCGGCGACCAGCCCTCTGGTTCTCTCATCTTGGCAAGGCGCCGGCTGCTGGCGCTCCGCGGCCCGGCCGGCACGGCATGCTTCGTCGCTGGAGCGTTCACAGACGGTCGGTCGTCGACGATCCGGACACCTACTAGCCTCGCGCAGTGCGCGGCCCGGCCTTTCGACCAGCCGACGACCCCTCGCGAAGCGCTCGAAGGCGGGGCGAGCGTTTCTGTGCCCCGTCGTTCCCGCCGGCCGGGTATCGTCATCCGGATCGACGGGGCTCTGTTGGGCCCGCAGGGCCGAGGAAGCGGAGCTTGATCGGGAGGGTGACGTCGACAATGCAACAGGCCCTCGAGATTCTCGGCGCCCTGACCCCGAGCGTGGGAGTCGGCCTGATCTTCTGGCTCGCGATGCGCAAGATCATTCATGCGGACCGCAACGAGCGGGCAGCCCAGGCGGCGCTCGATCGGTACCACCAGGCCGGCCCCGGTCACGAGCCCGACGCGGGTCGTCGAGCCAGCGTCTATGGCGAGAGACGGCAACCGGACGGGACGCGGGACATCGACATGCGCGCAGGTAGTGCCGCGGCACCCACCGCTCAAGTGTCGGCGTCGCCTGCGCGGTCCGGCTCCACGTTGTCCGACGGTCACGCGTCAGAGGGATCCGATGACTGAACCAGGAAAGAGGCCCTCCCGGCTCGGCTTGGTGCTGCCGCTGGTCGCATTCGGCGTGATCATCGCGGGCTACGTGGTCTCTCTCGTGATCGAGCTGAGTTAGCCGAGGTGCTCCCGATTGGCGGGGCCAGGGTAGACGGTCCCGCCCTCTCGAGGTGGCACGCTCCGGTCATCGGGGAACGTGTGGGCAATAGCACTGCCTGGTCGCTCATCCTCACGTCGAGCGGTTCCCAGCCGATCTGGTCGATGGCTCGCGGTGACTGTGGAGCCGTCCAACGAGAGATGCGGCCACGATGTGACTGAGCAGCGCGTTTTCGCCAGCAAGCCGAAGATCGGCGCTCGGACCGGCGCGGCCACGGCGCCTGCCGAGCCGTCGAGCGCCGACGGCGCGCCAGCCCGACGAAGCAGGAAGCTGGTCGTCCTCCTGGTGATCGTCGCACTCCTAGGTTCGGGGGCCGGCTACTGGTTCCTCATCGGTCCTGGAGCCAGCGCCGAGCAGGGCGCGGCGCAGGAGCCTCCGGCGCCGGAGCCCGGCGTCGTGCAGGAGCTCGAGCCGATCAGCCTCAACCTCGCCGGCGGTCGGTACCTCATGATCAGCCTAGGTCTACAGCTCACGGCGGAGGTCGAGGACGAGATTGACCCGTCCATCGCCCTGGACCGGACGATCACGCTGTTCTCTGGGCGCACGATCGAGGATGTCAGCAGCGCTGAGGGCCGGACAGCGCTGAAGGCAGAGCTTGCAGCCGCGCTCAAGGAGGGCTATGACGGCGAGGTCATCGACGTCTTCTTCACCACGTTCGTGACGCAGTAGCGCACGAACCCTGGCCGTGCACTAGTTCAGCATCGGCTCGGGATCCGTCGTCGCGCCGTTGAGATAGGTCTCGAAGTGCAGGTGGCAGGCACCGGACAACCCGGTGTTGCCTGCGTATCCGATCAGCTGGCCCTGCTGGACGGACTGCCCGCCGCTGACGGCGAAGCTGGTCATGTGGTTGTAGCTCGTCATGAGCGACGATCCGTTCCAGTAGCCGTGGTTGATCATCACCTGGTTGCCGAAGCCGCTGCGTGACTTCGCCCACTCGACCGTGCCGGACGCTGCGGCGTACAGCGGGGTGCCGCAGTAGGCCCGCAGGTCCAGGCCGGCATGCAGGCGCCAGTACTTGAGCACGGGATGGAACCGCATTCCGTACTTGGAGGTCCGCACCCACGGTGTGAACGACGTGGGATTCGCGAACGGCCGGCTCCCGGTTGCCGACGGCGGCGGAGCCGGAGCCGGAGCAGCTCCTCCTCCGTTCTGGCGAGCCGCCGCGGCGGCCGCCTCCTGCTGGCGTCGCGCCTCCTCCTGAGCCTGGATGATCGCCGCCAGCTCCGCCTCGAGCGCAGCCTGTTGGGCTTCGAGCTCCACCTGTCGGGCCAACTGCGTCGCCTTCTGGCTCTCGATCGACGCCGCCTTCTGCGCCTGCTCGTCGCGCATCAGCTCCAGCGCAGCCTTCTTCGCCTCTGCGTCCGCCCGGGCCACCTCAGCGGCGACCACGTTGGCGTCCGCCTCGGCCTTCAGTGCTGCGACCTCCTCTCGCACCGCTCCGAGCCGGACCTCGCGGTTTCGATTAACGCCATTGAGCTGTTCCAGGTCACGCAGGGCCTGTGTCTGGGTACGCAAGGCGGTCTCTGCCAGAGCAGACTGCCGGACGAAGTCGTCGGTGCTCTCCGCGTCGAGCGCGGCGGACAACGCCGACTCGGCCATGTCTCCCTTGTACGCGTCGCGTGCCATCTGACCGACGGCCGCGCGGATGTCGTCGGCGCGCTCCGTGTCGGCCTGGACCTGCGCAGTGATGCTCCGCTCTTCCGCCTCTGCGGCGACCAGGCGCTGTGCGATGATCTCGGCCTCACGCTGAAGCCGCATGAGCTGCTCCTCGGCCGTGACCAGCTCGGCTTCAGCGGCCGGGATCGCGGCATCCAGGGCCTGAAGCTCGGCGTATGCCTGAACCAGCGCCGTGTCGGTGTGAGCGAGCTCCTCCTCGAGCGTGGACATCGCCTCGTCCACGGCTTCCTGACGCGACTCGTTCTCGGCGCGACGGTCGTCGTGCTCGCCCGCCTGCGCCGGGGCCGACGGGACACCGGCCATGAGCACCGAACCGACGGCGAGCGCGCTCAGTCCGGCGCGAAGTCGAGTGACCTTCATGTGAGTACTTTCACCGCTGACCGGCAGTGGCGCCGTGAGGCGTTGCGGCGCGGCGCCGATCGGCGCAGCGAGGTGCCCGATGTGTGGCGCTTCGTCCCGGCGGAAGTCAAGGACCGCGCCAGCGACGCCGAGCTGGTCGCGTACAACGCGACGCTCGCACGCAGGTCAAGGCTCACCGGCGCGCCCAAGCTCCGTCGACGCACGGGGCGCCTCGAAGTCGAGGGCCACTCGGTGGAGCCGTCGAGCGAGCGAGGGACTACCAGGTGAGGTCGGAGCACTCGTGCTGCTGCTGGGCCGTCTCGACCTGCAGCGTGGCGTGGGCGATGCCGAACCGGTCGCGCAACACCTCCCGGGCGCCGGTAAGGACCGTGGTGTGGTCCGCTCCAGTGTTCGCGACGAGGTGGGCGGTGGCGACGTTCATCCCGGAGGTCAGCACCCACAGGTGCAGGTCGTGGATGGCGCTGACACCCGGCACGGTGCCCAGCTCCCCGCTGACCGCCTCCGGGTCGATTCCCGCCGGGGCGTGCTGACCGAGCACCCCGATCACCTGCCGGCCCAGCGCGATGGCCCGCACGATGACGAAGAGGGCGATGGCCAGGGCGACAACGAGGTCCCAGATCGACCGCCCGGTAAGGATGATCAGCCCCCCCGCAACCATCACTCCGACCGATCCAGCGGCGTCCGCGACCACCTCGAAGTAGGCGCCGCGGACGTTCAGGCTGTCCTTGGAACCGCTGCGGAGCAGCAGCATGGAGATGACGTTGATCACCAACCCGACGAAGCCGACCACGAGCATGACACCTGAGGGCAGCGACGCGTCCTCGCCGATCCGGCCGATGGCCTCGACGACCACGTACACCCCGACCCCGAGCATGATGAGCACGGTCAGGCCGGACGCGAAGACCTCCGCGCGGTAGGAACCGTAGGTCCGTCGTCCTGAGCGGTCGGGGCGGGTGGCGATCCGGGTGGCGAGCAGGCTGGCGCCCAGCGCCACTACGTCGGCCGCCATGTGCCCGGCGTCGGATACCAGGGCGAGGGAGCCGGAGATCAGGCCCGCTGCCAGCTCGACAACGAAGAACGCGGCGGTGAGGGCGAACGCGCCGGCAAGGCGGCGGCGGTAGCGTCCGCCAGCGTGCTCCCCGACGGGGCCGTGACTGTGCCCGGCGCCCATCAGCGGCTCACCTCATGACCGGTGTGCGCTCGACACACGTCCAGGAGCATCCGCACGTGGGCGTCCGCCAGCCTGTAGTAGACCCGGCGGCCCTCGCGCCGGTTGTCCACCACTGCGGAGGCCCGAAGGAGCCGCATCGTCTGGGACACCGATGCCTCGGGGACCTGCACCGCAGCGGAGATGTCGCACACGCACAGCTCGCCAGCCTCAAGCAGCGCGTAGAGGATCTTGGTCCGCCGTACGTCGCCAAGGAGCCGGAACAGGGCCGCCAGCGCGCCCGCCTCGCCGTCGTCGGGGACCCTGTCGCGGACCAGGGCGATCCGCTGCGACTCAGGATCAGCGCCGACACAGCCGTCCAGCGGCAGAACCTGGCTCATCTCATCTCCTCATCTGCGTGGATCTTCAGATAACGTGATCATAGCGCGCCTTCCTGGCGCGACTCGTTCTCGCTGCGGCGGTCGTCGCACTCATCGGCATGAGCCGACTCGAGAGGCGCACCCGCCATGAGCACCGAACCGACGAGCGCGCTCACCCCGCGCGAAGTCGAGCCACCTTCATGCGAGTGCTTTCACCGCTCACCGACCGTCGTGGCGTCAGGTCGAACGGCGCGGCGCGGCGCGGCGCGGATCACGATGCGACGGCGCCCCCGTGTGCCGCTTCGCGCCCGGTGATTTCGGACCTGCCTTGAGGCGTTGACATCGGCCTAGCCGCGGACGGTGCCGACTCGGGGTCGGTGCAACGCCGGGCGTCGGGCAGGATGGTCGGAAGCCCGCTCTGGACTTCAAGCGCCGGACGGGCACCAGCAGACGACAAAGGAGGGTCCGATCCCATGGCCGCGACAGCCGAGCCGCAACCACCGCCCCACGCCCGGGCGGCAATGCGCCTCGCCCGCGCTGGCGCAGTAGTGGTTGCCACGCTGCTGCTGCTGCTGGGCTGGACCCCGCGCCAGGCCGTCGCCCACGACGCCCTGGTGAGCACCGAGCCCGGTGACGGGACGACGGTCGAGGAACCTGAGGCCGTAGTGCTGACGTTCGCCGCCGACCAGCTCGCCGTGGGCGCCGTCGTCGCGGTGACCGGCCCTGACGGGCAGGAGTGGGGCGACGGCGCGACGACGGTGTCCGGCGTCACCGTGACCCAGCCGCTTCGCGATGGCCTCCTGGCCGGGGACTTCCAGGTCGCGTGGCGCTCCGTGTCCGGTGACGGACACCCTGTCGAAGGGACGTTCGGCTTCACCGTTGAGGCGGCGCCTGAAAGCCCGAGGGCGCCGGAGCCGTCACCGAGCGAGCCGGCGACGTCGCCTTCGCCGGCAGCTGCGGCGGCGCCGGAGCAGCCCGGCTCCAGCGCCGGGGTGCCGGGACCGGATCGGGGTGAGCCCGAGGACAGGGGCGGTAGCAGCATCGGTGCGCCGACGGCTGTGGGGCTTGCCATCGCCGCCGCGATCGTGGCGGTCGGGGGCGCCGTCTTCCTGCGGCGGCGCAGCGGCGGTGAGCGGCGCACTGAGCCGTGAGCAGGATGCTCCCGACTCGAGCCGGGGTAGCGCCCGACGCCGGCCCGGGAGAGGCACGCGCTGGGCGCCGTCGCCTCGGCGTGATGGCGGGTGCCGTGGTGGCGGTGGTCGTGGTGCTTGTCAGCGGCGGGTGGTCTGGTGCATGGCAGGGGACGGCGCTGGCCGATCCCGGTGCACTGGTCCGCTGGTCCTCGCCGATCGTCACCGTGCTGTCGGAGCTGGCGGCGGCGGTGACCGTAGGGGCGTTGCTCCTGGTGGTGGCGATCCTTCCCAGCGGATCTGCCCGGGAAGCCGTCGGGCCGAAGGCGTGGCCTGCCGCGGGGGTGGTGGCCGGGGCGGCCGCCGCCGTGTGGACGGTGCTGAGCGTCGTGGATCTGGTGCTGACGTACGCCAGGATCACCGGGACTTCGCCGCAGGGCGAAGGGTTCGGCAGCCAGCTCGCGCTGTACCTGGGGTCGGTCTCCGGTGGGCGCACCCTGCTGGGCGTCACGGTGTTGGCGGCGATCACCACGGTCCTCGCGCTGCTGATCACTGGGCCACGGAGCGCCGTCGTCGCCGCCGTGCCTGCGTTGACGGCGTTCGCGCTGTGGTCCCAGACGGGGCACGCGTCGGGTGACGGGAACCATGAGCTCGCAGTGGGCGCGATGTTCTTGCACCTGGTCGGTGCTGCGCTGTGGATCGGGGGGCTCGCGGCGATCACGCTCGTGTCCCATCATCTCGGCGGCGCCCTACGCACCACCGTCGCACGCTGGTCGCCCGTCGCGGCGTGGTCGCTCGCCGCTGTCACCGTCTCAGGTCTGGTCAACACAACCCTTCGCACCGGCGGGCTCGAGGACCTCACGACGCCCTATGGAACGCTGGTCGTCGTCAAGGTGCTGCTGACCGGAGGTCTGGCGCTCCTCGGTCTGGTGCATCGACGGGCTGCGATCCCGCGTATTGCGCCGACCGCGTCGGGCCGAGCGCCCGCGCTGTTCTGGCGGCTCGTGGCCGTCGAGCTCGCCGTCATGGGCGCCGTCTCCGGTGTCGCTGTCGGGCTCGGAAGCACCGAACCACCCGGCGCCGTGACTGCCAGCGGTAACCTCACCCCGGCCGAGCTCATCACGGGCCATCCGATGCCGCCGCCCCCCACCGTCGAGCTTTGGCTGACGTCGTTCCGGTGGGACCTGATCATCGCGACCGGCTGCGCCAGCGCCCTGGTCGTCTACGCGCGGTGGGTGCGCCGCCTACGTGCTCGCGGGGACCGGTGGCCGTTGACCCGGACGGCGTGTGCCGTCACGGGGTTCGTGCTGCTGGGATGGGCGACCTCCGGTGGCCCGGCCGTGTACGGGCACGTGCTGTTCAGCGCGCACATGATTCAACACATGTTCCTGATCATGGTCATTCCCATCTTCCTAGTCTTGTCGGCGCCTGTGACGCTCGCCGCACGCGCTCTTCCGGTGCGGCACGACGCCTCCTGGGGACCACGGGAGTGGCTGCTGCGACTCGTCCACTCGCGCTGGGCGCGGTTCTGGGCGCACCCCGTCGTGGCTGCGGTCAACTTCGCCGGGTCGATGGTGATCTTCTACTACACGCCGGCGTTCGAGTACGCCCTTCGGTGGCCGATCGGAACCGTGCTGATGGTGGCGCACTTCACCGTTGCCGGTTACCTGTTCGTCAACGCTCTGGTCGGCATCGACCCAGGCCCGCGACGGCCCGCGTTTGCGATCCGACTCCTGCTTCTCTTCGCGACCATGGTGTTCCACGCGTTCTTCGGCGTCGCCCTGGTCATGCAGGAGAGCCTCCTTGTCCCTGAATGGTTCGGGATGCTGGGTCGGCCGTGGGGCCCGTCTGCGCTGGACGACCAGCGGGCCGGTGGTGCGATCGCGTGGGGCATCAGCGAGCTGCCGATGCTCGCCCTGGCCATCGGGATCGCCCTCGCGTGGAGCAAGGACGACGAGCGCACCGCGAAGCGCCTGGACCGCGCCGCGGACCGCGGCGGCGACGTCGACCTGGCTGCCTACAACGCGATGCTCGTACGTTTGGCCCAGCGGGGCGATGCCAGCGCCCCTGGGCGCAGCGAGCGACCGGGATCCCACACGGGCTCGGCGGAGGGGCCGGGCGATTGAGCGGCTACCAGGTGAGGTCCGAGCACTCGTGCTGCTGCTGGGGCGTCTCCACCTGCAGCGTGGCGTGGGCGATGCCGAAGCCATCACGCAGGACATCCCGCGCGGCGGCCAGGACCGCGGCGTGATCCGATCCGCTGCTCGCGACGAGGTGAGCGGTGGCGACGTTCATCCGGGAGGTCGGCACCCACAGGTGAAGGTCGTGGATGGCGCTCACGCCGGGCACGGCGCCCAGCTCTCGGCGGACGGCCTCCGGGTCGATACCTACGGGTGCGTGCTGGCCCAGTACCGCGACGACCTGCCGCCCCAGCGTGACGGCGCGCACGATGACGAAGACGGCGATCGCCAGGGCGACGGCGACGTCCCAGACCGCCCGCCCGGTGGCGATGATCAGAACACCGGCGACCATGACGCCGACGGAGCCGGCAGCGTCGGCCACCACCTCGGAGTAGGCGCCCCGGACGTTGAGGCTGTCCTTGGACCCGCTGCGCAGCAGCAGCATGGAGACGAGGTTGATCACCAGGCCGGCGAGGCCGACCACGAGCATCACGCCCGAGGGCAGGGATGGGTCCTCGCCGATCCGACTGACCGCCTCGACCACCACGTACACCCCGACACCGAGCATGATCAGTACCGTGAGGCCCGAAGCGAAGACTTCCGCGCGGTACGAGCCGTAGGTTCGTCGCCCGGTGGGGTCGGGGCGGGTGGCGATCCGGGTGGGGAGCAAGGACGCCCCCAGGGCCACGACGTCGGCGGCCATGTGCCCGGCGTCGGAGATCAGCGCGAGCGAGCCGGAGGTCAACCCTGCCGCCAGCTCGACGACGAAGAAGGTGGCGGTCAACAGGAAGGCGCCGGTCAGGCGGCGGCGGTAGCGCCCACCGGCGTACTCAGCGACGGGACCGTGCCCGTGACCAGCGCCCATCAGCGGCTGCCACCGAGGAGTCGGAACACCTTGGCGAGCGTCGCTGCCTCGGCGTCGTCCGGGACGCCGGCGCGGACCGGTGCCACGCGTTGGGACAGCGGATCGCCACCGACGCAGCCGTCCAACGGCAGGACCCGACCCTTGGGCATCTCCTCATCTGCGCGGATCTTCAGATAACGTCACCCTAGCGCGGTGTGGTTGCCCCGGGCTCGCGACCCGATCGATGGCCTGCAGACCTATGTGGCTGTCAGGAGGGGGCGCGCAGAGTCGGAGGAGGAGCGGTGCAGGACGACCCGGGCGTCACGGGGCCGGTGTGGCTGCCGACCGCACCGCCGTCGCTGGAGACGATGCTGGCCCCGACGCTGCAGCCCGTGCCGGTCCTTCCGGTGTTGGCGGTGGTGCTGCTGGTGCTGTACCTGGCGGGCGCGTGCCGGCTGTGGCTGCGAGGGCGGCGCTGGTCGATCGGTGCGACCGTCTCGTTCACGGTGGGCTGTGTGGTGCTGGCGGTCGTGACAGGTGCGGGCATCGAGGGATACGGGTTGCGGCTGTTCTCGGCGTTCATGTTCCAGCAGCTGACGTTGATGATGCTCGTCCCGCCGCTGCTGGTGCTGGGGCGCCCTGGCACGTTGCTGCTGCGCGCGACCCCGCACCGGGGTGTGGGCCGGGTGGTGCTGGTCACGGCGCGGCGGGCACTGCGCAGCCGGGTCAGTCGGGTGGTGCTGCACCCGGCGGTGATGGTGCCGTTGTTCCTGCTCGCGTTCTACGGGCTGTACCTGGCCGAGCTCGCCGACCCGTTGCTGCGAACCTGGCCCGGGCACCTGACCCTGGAGGTGGGGTTCCTGGTGGCCGGGCTGCTGTTCACCGTCCCGGTGCTGTCCACCGACCCGTTGCCGATCCGGCAGACGCATCACGGGCGGGCACTGGACCTGGTGCTGGAGATGCCCCTGCACGCGTTCTTCGGGGTGATCGTGATGATGGCTACCGTGCCGATGGTCCCGCTGTTCGCTGCCCCACCGGCTGGGTGGGAGATCGATCCCCTGCGGGACCAGCAGCTGGCCGGTGGGCTCGCCTGGTCGTACGGGGAGGCGCCGGGACTGCTGATGCTCCTGCTGATCGCCAGCAGGTGGCAGCGCAACGACACCGAGCGGTCCACCGCCCGAGACCGACGGATCGATCGTGACGGCGGCGCCGACGCCGAGCTCGAGGAGTACAACGCCTACCTCGCGCGCTTGAACGGCTCGCGGCCCTCGGGGACGCCACCTGCACAACCGTGATGGTCGAGCCTCAAGGGACCGCGGCATCGGACGTTGTCGACTCCGTGGTGGTGGTCTCCTCGACGATGTCCTGGCCGAGCCGGATCCCGGTGTAGGCCGCGACAGCCATCAGCACGAGGAGCCCGACGATCAGGCGCCACTCCGACCACAAGGGCTGCACGCGGGTGTCCCACACCCGGACCGGCACCGGCAGGGCCCGCAGCCGCAGCGTCGGGGCGTGGTCGTCGGCCGCGCGGAGCCGCCGCGGGAAGCGACGGCGGCTGCGGTCGCGGCCGGGTCGTCGGCCGCCTGCCAGCGCACCGCTGACGACGGCGGCCGCCGCCAGGAGGTAGGCGGCCGTCTGCGGCGTGGCCCCCAGTCGCGCCGCCGGGGTGAGTGTCGTACGCAGCGGGAGCGATGCGATCAGCTCCTGATCGGTGAACAGACCGGTCCGCGCGACGACCGTCCCGTCCGCCATGATCATGGCGCTGACGCCCACGGTGGAGACCTGGACGGTCGACCTGGCGTGCTCCACCGCCCGGAAGCGGGACATCGCCAACTGCTGGGTCGACTCCGGGGTGCGCCCGAACGAGGCGTTGTTGGTCGGGATGACGATCAGCTCTGCCCCGTCGAGGACCCCTTCGCGGATGAGGTCACCGTAGGCGACCTCGAAGCAGATCCCGGTGGCGAGGCGCACGTCACGTCCGAGCGCGTCGATCCGCACATCGAGGACGGCCGGGCCGCCGCCGGCTGCCATGTCCGTGGCGACCCGGTCGACGAGCGGTGTGAGCTGCCGGAAGAACGAGCGGAAGGGGACGTACTCCCCGAAGGGCACCGGGTGCTGCTTGGCATAGGTATCGCCGACCCCCGAGCCGGCGGTCCAGACGATGACCTCGTTGTAGCGGACGTCTTGCCCGTTGGGGAACCGCTGGGTCCCGAGTAGCAGTGGGGCGCCAGCCGCTGCGGCGGCGCGGTCCACGGTCGAAGCCTGCGCGCGGTCGGTGCGGGGGTCGATGTCGGCGGCACTCTCCGGCCACACCACCAGGTCCAGCTGACGTCTTCCGGCGCTCACCGCGAGCCGCTCGGTACCTTCGGCGTGATTGGCCGTGACGTCACGGGCCTGATCGGCCCAGTCGGCGCCCTGCTGCGGGACGTTGCCCTGGACCGCGCCGATCAGCAGTGAGCCGCTCTCCGGGCCGGCGCTCACAGGAAGCAGGTTCGGGGCCCCGGCCAGGAGCCCAGCGGCAACCAGCGCCCCCGTCGCGGGGGTAACCGCATGGTTGCGAAGGTGCTGCAGCCCCAGCGCCATCAGCGCCCCCGTCGCGGCGACGAACGCGGAGACCAGGACTTCCCCACCGTAGGGCGCGAGTCGCAGCAGGGGCGCCTCGGTCTGGGAGAACGCCAGGAAGCCCCACGGGAAGCCCCCGAAGGACCAGGAGCCGCGGACCTGCTCGATGGCGACCCACAGCACGGCTGCGGTGACCGACTGGGCCAGCGGGCGACCAGTGAGCCAGGCGGCCCTGCGCGCGTACGCCCACAGCGCGCCGAAGCCGGCGACGTACAGCGCCTGGAACAGGCTGAGCGCGACCCACGGCAGCACCGATCCGGTGGCCTGCAGTGCCCAGTGCACCAGCGGCAGGAAGAACGCCAGGCCCCAGACCAGGCCGATGCCTGCGGCGCGGACCGGTGACGCGCGGCGCAGCGCGAGCAGCAGGCACGCCATGCCGGCGTAGGCCAGCGGCCACCATCCGCGGTCAGGAAACGCGAGACTCGTCGCCCAGCCACTCACAGCTGCTCCGAGCAGCACCAGCCCCGGCGGCATGAGGCCGAGTGATGAGGCGCCACCGTTGCGGCGTCGCGCATTCACGCGCTCGACCGCTTGATGGGAGGAACCGGCGTGGACACCAGGATCCCCACCTGCCGCACGAGCCGGACCCAGCCGCGTGGCCGACAACGAAGGGCGGTCGGGCACCGTGCTCACCTGGCGCCTCCCGATGGGTCGTCACGCACCCTCCGGGCGCGCATCGGCGTCGGCAGGTCCTCAGACGCCGGCATAGGAGTGCAGGCCCGTGATGAACAGGTTGACGCCGACGAAGTTGAAGAGGAACGCGGCGTATCCGGCCAGGGCAAGCCACGCGGCCTTCCTTCCCCGCCACCCGGCGGTGGACTGCGCGTGCAGGTAGGCGGCGTAGAGCACCCAGGTGATGAAGGCCCAGGTCTCCTTGGGGTCCCACCCCCAGTAACGGCCCCAGGAGTCCTCGGCCCAGATCGCACCAGCCAAGACGGCGAAGGTCCACACGGGGAAGGCGAACAGGTGGGCGGTGTGGGCAACGCGTTCGAGGGTGGCGCCTGCGGGCAGTCGGCCGGCGTAGCCGCGCGTCGCCTGCCCGCTGGTGTCCCGTGCGTCGGCGCGGCGGCGCAGCAGGTACAGGCCAGTTGCGGCGGCGCCGACGGTGAAGACGCCACCGGCGATGATCGCCGCCGCGACGTGGATGACCAACCAGTACGAGTTCAGCGCCGGGACCAGGTCGCCCGCGGGGGTGTAGAGGACGGTCACGGCGAGCCCCAGGCACAAGGTGACCAGAGCGAGGATCCACACGCCGAGGTCACGCACCGGCTGGCGTCGCAGGAACGCCAGGTAGGCCGCAGTAGCGGCGAGCGTGGCGGCGGCGGTGAACTCGTACATGTTGCCCCACGGCGCTCGGCCTGCAGCGAGACCCCGGGTCAGGACGCCGGCCAGGTGCAGCACGAACGCGAGCATGGTGAGCGCAGCGGCAATCCGCTCCAGGCGTTGCGTCGCCGCGCCCTCCGTGGTGGCGCGGTCGACAACCGTCCGAGGAGGCGACGAGGCGTTGCGGCCGGTGTGAGCACCGGCGGCGACGTGCTCCATCTGGCGGACGTCGTGGGCCACGGCCGGGGAGCGCCTCGCCGCCTGGCAGGCGTAGGTGAGCATCGCCAGGGCATAGACGGCGATGGCGCTGTAGATCAGCCGGTCGCTGAGCTCCGCCAGGAAGGTGGGGGTCGGCACGGTCAGTCCTCTCGGTCGTGAGGTGAAGCGTCGGTGGCGGCCGGTTCGGCGCCCGGCACGGCGGCGAGCACCGAGGAGAGTTCGTCAGGGACCGGTCCGCGACGGGTCAAGGCGTAGGTGGCGGCCTCGATCGTCGAGGCGCCGCCTTCGCGTGCGGCGGTCACGCGGATCCAGATCCGGCGCCGGCGTACGGCCAGCGACACGGTCAGGCCGAGCAGCAGAGCGACGGCTGCCGCGAGAGCGATCTCCTTGCCCGGGTCGTGGGCGATCTGGAAGTTGGCGAACCGGGAGACGGACTCGAAGGTGAGGGTTCCCTGCCCGTCGGGCAAGGTCATCGACTCGCCCGGCACCAGAGCCCGCGCGAACGGCTGGTCCCCGCTCGTGACCTGGGTCAGGTCAGTCTTGTCGAGACGGAACACGGACTGCGGCGCGCCGTCGGCCAGGCCTAGGTCCCCGGTATACGCGGTAAGCAGGAGCTGAGGGTCGACCAGATCCGGGTAGAGCGAGCGGGGTCCGGCGGCCGGGTCGACGGAGGCGGTAGGAAGGAAGAAGCCCTCGAAGCCCAGCTGGGTCGGCTGCGCGTCCGGGACCTTGATCACCCCTTCGGAGGACAGGTTCCCGTCGAACGGCACGAACACCACCGGGCCGGTGAAGACGGTCTGTCCGCGTCCGTCGCGGACGCTGACGACCGGTGCATAGCCGTGGCCGGTGAGGAACACCTTGGTCCCGTCGACCTGCAAGGGGTGGTTCACCGCGATCGTGTCTTCCTCCGCGACACCGCCAGGCGTACGCAACACGGTCACCTCGGCTTGGAAGTCCCTCGCGCTACCCCGTTGGGGACCGGACATCTCGAACTCGGCGGTGAAGTCCTCCAAGGTGAAGGAGAAGGGGGTCAGGCTCTCGGCGTCGGTCAGCGGTCCGGGGGTGAACTCGTCGTACTGCAGGCGGGTGTTGGTGAAGGAGGCACCCTCCACGACGATCACCCGCCCCTCGAAGCCGAACAACGAACCGATCGCCACTCCGAAGAGCAGGACCAGCAAGGACAGGTGGAACACGAGGTTGCCGACCTCGCGCAGGTATCCCTTCTCCGCTCGGACCGAGGTCTCGTCGACCACGACCCGGAACCTCCTGGCTCGCAGGTGGGAGGCCGCCACCTCCAACACCTGAGCCGGCTCCGCCGTCACGTTCCCGCGACGGTGCTCGTCCAGGCGCGCCAGGTTGGTCGGCGCCCGCGGGGGTTCCGCGCGCGCGGACTGCCACAGGCGAGCTGCTCTGGGCAGGACGCAACCGGTCATCGACACCATGAGCAGCATGTAGATCGCGGCGAACCAGGACGAGGAGTAGACCTCGAAGAACCCCAGGCGATCCAGCCATGGACCCAGCACCGGGTTGTCTGCGAGGAACCTGGTGACGGCACCGGGGTCGAACGCAACGCCGCGTTGAGGAAGCAACGAGCCCGGCACAGCGGCCAGGGCCAGCGCGAGGAGGAGCAGCACCGCGGTCCGCATGGACGTCAACGTCCGCCACGCCCACCGCAACCATGCCAGCAGCCCTTGACCGGTCGGACGGGACGGCATCGCCATCACCCCCGGCCGGGCCGCCTCCTCGAGACGTGCCGTCACCGCGCCGTCCTCGAGCGCGTCCCCCGTTGGCGGGGATGCCGCGGCCTCGGTCACGGCGTCACGGGCGAGGGCACCGGTTCGCTCGGTCACTGGTCCGCAGACGCGGCTTCCCGCGCGTCGAGCATGTCGCTGAGCACGGTGAGCTCGGTGGTCTGGGAGCTAACGATCGCCTGGGCCAGGCGGCGCACATCCTCGTCCCCGACCAGGTCGAGGGCGGCCTGCGCCATGGCGACGCCGCCTTCGTGGTGCGCCACCATGAGCCGCAGGTACAGGATCTCCGCGTCGACACCACCTGCGTGGGCCAAATTTCCCAGATCCTCGTCGCTCGCCATCCCAGGCATCGCCGCGTCGGAGTCCGGCGTCGCCGTCGCTTCAGCACCGTGGTCCATGGAGCCCATGCTGGAGTCGGTCGCCCTCATCCACTGCATGCGCGCGGACCGGCTGGCCTGCGGCAGGTCCCACTGCTCCAGCCAGCCGTACATCTGCCCAGCCTGCTGCTGCTGTGTCAGCATGATGTCCAGCGCCAGGGATCGAACCTCGGGATCGTCGGTGGCGTCGCGAACCATGGTGGACATCTCCACCGCCTGGACGTGGTGCGCCTGCATGTCGCGAGCGAACCCTGCTTCGGCGGAGTCCTCTCCAGGCCGCGAGACGGGGTCGCCCCCGTCGGTCAAGGCCGAGCCAGCGACCATGCCGGCGACCCCGACCACGGCGGCGACCAGGATCACCACCGCAACGGTCGGGATCCTGCGGGCCGCCGTCCCGTTCTCGCTCATCAGGCGTCCACCCCACCGGTGCACGGCGCACCCGGCTCCGGGGTCTGCTCACCTTGCTGGTACTTGACCACGAACTGTTCCAGGCGCGGGTCGTCCGCATCCTCCAGCGCGAGCTGGGTCCCCCAGGCGCTGGCCACCACCGACTGCTCTGGGAGACCGTCGAAGGGGCTGAGCAGCACGTAGGCGTTGCCCTCGGCAAGATCGGTCAGCTGTTGCACCTGCTCAGCCGGCAGGTCCGAGTTGTAGGTGATCCACACGGCACCGTGCTCTAGGGAGTGCACGCCCAGCTCATTGGTGATCGGTTCGAAGTATGTGCCGCAGTTGGCCCACACGCCCGCGTGGTCGCCCCCGACGGGCGGGGTCTGCTCGTACTGCACGGGCTGCTGGACATGGCTGGCAGACAGGTCGGTGAAGGTCTGAACGCCTTCGATGTCACCGGTTGCCGCTTCGACGACCTCGGTTGCGCGTCGCTGCTCACCGACGATCACGACGGCCGTCGCGGTGACGAGCACGCCTGCGACGAGCAGGCTCGTACCGGTGATGACCGCCGTCCGGCGGCGTTCGGCCCGTCGTTGCTGCTCGCGGATCTCGGTCAGGCGGGCGGCGCGCTCGGCCGCTTCTTGCTTTCGGTTCACCATCAGGTCAGGTGCCTTCCGTTCAGGGTCGTTCACAGGACGGTGGAGTAGCCAGAGATCGTGGACTGCAGTGCGCGCATGATGTGGTCCCACACACCCGTGGCGAGCAGGAGTCCGGTCGCGATGAGCATGACCGCACCGGCGCGTTTGATCGCCACGGTGTGCCGACGCGCCCACCCGGTCGCGGTCAGCGCGCGCCGCATTCCCAGACCCACAGCGATGAACGGCAGCCCTAGCCCGGCGGCGTAGACGGCGGCCAGCGCCGCCCCACGTCCCGCGCTGGCCTCGGTGAACGCCAGAGTCTGCACCGTGGCGAGCGTCGGACCGAGGCATGGCGTCCAGCCCAGCCCGAACGTGACGCCCATCAACGGGGCGCCCATCAGACCCGTCTTCGGGCGCAGCCGCGGCAGCAGCTGAAGCTGCGACCGGGGGAGCCAGCCGGCGAAGACAAGACCCATGATCACGACCACGACGCCCAGGACACGCGTGAGGAGCGCCTGCGAGGACTGGAGCGTGGCCCCGAGACCACCGAAGAGCGCGCCGTAGGCGACGAACACCGCAGCGAACCCCAGGATGAAGAGTGAGGTGCCCACCACCACCGGACGGCGGCGCGTCGGTGCTTCCTGATCGAGCAAGGGGCCACCAGCGACGTACGACACGTACCCGGGCACCACGGGAAGCACGCACGGGGACACGAACGAGATCAGCCCGGCCAGGGCCGCGACTGCCGCCGCCGCCAACATCGGGCCGGCCGCGACGACGTCCTGAGCTGCCTCACTCACGACTGCCCCGCCGTCTGCTCGCTCAGGACCGCGTCGAGCAGGGCGGTCAGGGTCGACTCCTCGACCGCCCCCAGGACGCGGGCCGCCGGGCGACCGTCACGGTCCAGAACGAGGGTCACCGGAACCCCCGCACCGGGAAGGTGCTCGGCCAAGCTCAGCAGGGCCTTGCCGTCGCTGTCGTCGATGCTCGGGTAGGTGATCGCGTAGGTCTCCTCGAACGCGATCGCCGCGGGCGGGTTGTCCCGTACGTTCACTCCGAGGAACCGCACACCCTCGTCGGCATACGCCGTTGAGGTGGCCGCGAGGACGGGGGCCTCCTCGCGGCACGGCCCGCACCAGGAGCCCCACACGTTGATGACCACGACATCGCCGCGCCATTCCGCGATGTCGATCGCCTCACCGCTCAGCCCGGTTCCCGACAAGCTCAACGGTTCGGCCCGGTCCTCAGGCGGGTACTCCGTCGCCGCCCTACTGACCGTTGTCGACGGGCCTTGCTCAGCCGCGACACCCTGGTTCGCCGAGAACAAGCCGGCGAGCTGCACGGCCACCAGGGCCCCGGTCACCAGGGCCAGGACGACGGCGATGATCCGCGGACGGAGCAGCAGCGGGCGCGACTGCCCCGACGCGGGCGTTACCTGCACCGGAGTGCGGGCGGGGGTCGGCTCATCCACGCTGGGCGACCGCCAACGGTCCAGACGCCCCGTCAGCAAGAGCAGTGGGGACCGTCCCACCCGCGTGATGGCGATCGCTGGCCGCTGGGAGTTCCGGCTGCCCTGGCTGCGGTGGGATGTCACCTCCTGCGGCGACGCCCAGCACCTCCAGCAGCGTCGAGCCGTGCGTCGTCAGCCGGCACATGACCAACTTTCCGTGCCTGCGGGCGGTCACCAGCCCGGCTCGACGCAGGATGCGCAAATGGTGCGAGACCAGGTTGGGCGCGGCACCGACAACCCAGGCGAGATCGCACACGCACAACTCGGTTCCGAGCGCTAGCGCCGCTGCCATACGAAGCCGCACCGGGTCGGCGAGCGCCTTGGCCGTGCTCGCCATCGTCTGAGAACGGTCGACCTCAGGCAATGCCCCGCGGACCGCCTCGGCGCGCGGCACGTCCAGGCACAGCAGGTCACATCCCTCGGCCGTCATGGCAACATCGTAACGAGCGTTGATAGGGACTGCTGCAGGGCTGGTTGACACTCCATC
>NZ_JACVQL010000210.1 GCF_019733465.1 Actinotalea ferrariae
GCCCTCGACCGGCGGTCCGTAGCCGACCAGCACCGACGTGCGCGCCGCCTGCGGCTCGGCCGCACCCGCGACCTGGGCGCGGGCCTCGGCGGGCGCCGCGCTCGTGACCCCGGCCGCCCCGACCGGGACGTCGACCTCGACCGCGATGATCGGGGCGCCGACCTGGACGGTCGTGCCCTCCTCGACGCACAGGCGCGCGACCGTCCCCGCGTACGGCGACGGCAGCTGCACGAGGGCCTTGGCCGTCTCGACCTCGGCGATCACCTGGTTGAGCGTCACGGTGTCGCCGACGGCGACCTCCCAGCTGACCAGCTCGGCCTCGGTGAGACCCTCGCCGAGGTCCGGCAGCGCGAACTCCTTCTCCGTCACGCCTCAGCCCTTCCAGCCCGTGAGCGAGTTCTGCCGTCCCAGGACCCGGTCCACGGCATCGAGGATGCGGTCGACGTCGGGCAGGAAGTGCTCCTCGAGCTTCGCGGCCGGGTAGGGCACGTCGAAGCCCGTGACGCGTGCGGGCGGCTGCTCGAGGTGGAAGAAGCACCGTTCGGTGATGCTCGCGGCGATCTCGGCGCCGAGGCCGCCGTGCTGCTGCGCCTCGTGCGTGATGACCAGCCGGCCGGTGTGCCGCACCGACTCCTCGACCGTGGCGAGGTCCACGGGGGAGAGCGACCGCAGGTCCAGGACCTCGATGCCGATCCCGTCCTCGCGGGCGGCCAGCGCGGCGTCGACCGCCGTGGCGACGAGCGGACCGTACGTCACGAGCGTGACGTCGTCGCCCCGCGTCACGACGCGCGCCTGCTCCATCGGCACGTCGTCGAGCGGCGCGTCGGTGTCGACCTCACCCTTGGTCCAGTAGCGGCGCTTGGGCTCGAAGAACACCACGGGGTCGTCGCACGCGATCGCCTGGCGGAGCATCGTGTGGGCGTCCTGCGGGTTCGAGCAGGTCACGACGCGGAGGCCCGACGTGTGCGTGAAGTAGGCCTCGGGTGACTCCGAGTGGTGCTCGACGGCACCGATGCCGCCGCCGTAGGGGATGCGCACGGTCAGCGGCACGCGGACGGCGCCGCGGGTGCGGTAGTGCAGCTTCGCGACCTGCGTGACGAGCTGGTCGAACGCCGGGAACACGAAGCCGTCGAACTGGATCTCGACGACCGGGCGGTAGCCGCGGTAGCAGAGGCCGACGGCCGTCCCGACGATCCCCGACTCGGCGAGCGGGGTGTCCATGACCCGGTCCGGGCCGAAGTCCTTCTGCAGCCCGTCGGTGACCCGGAAGACGCCGCCGAGCCGGCCGACGTCCTCGCCCATGACGACGACCTTCGGGTCGTCCTCGAGCGCGTGGCGCAGGCCGGACGTGAGCGCGGCCGCGAGCGTGAGCGTCGCCATCACGCCTCCTCGAACATCGCGAGGTACGCCGCGTACTGGCTCTTCTGCCGCTCGAGCCACGACGTCGGCGCCGTGTAGACGTGGTCGAAGACGCTGAGCGGCGGGGGAGCCTCGAGCCCGAGGCAGCCGCGGCGCATCTCGGCCGCCGCGGCGTCGGCGTGCTCCGTGACCGCCGCGGTGAGCTCGGCCGTGAGCCGCCCGCGCGACTCGAGCAGCCGCTCGACGCGCAGGATCGGGTCCTTCGCGCACCACTCCTCGGCGACCGCAGGGTCGACGTAGCGCGTCGGGTCGTCCGACGTCGTGTGGGGTCCGCGCCGGTAGGTGACCGCCTCGATGAAGGTCGGCCCCTCGCCGCGGCGCGCGCGGTCGAGCGCGATCCGCGTCGCCGCGGTGACGGCGAGCACGTCGTTGCCGTCGACCCGCAGGCTCGGGATGCCGAAGCCCGGCGCACGGTCCGCGAGCGGGCGCACCGCGACCAGGCCGACCGGCTCGGAGATCGCGAACTGGTTGTTCTGGCAGAAGAAGACCACGGGTGCGCGGAAGGTCGCCGCGAAGACCATCGCCTCGTTGACGTCGCCCTCGCTCGTCGCGCCGTCGCCGAAGTACGCGACCGCCACCGAGTCGGCGCCGTCCTTGACGCAGCCCATCGCGTAGCCGGTGGCGTGCAGCGTCTGCGCCCCGATGATGATGGTCGGCGTCGCCATGCCCACCGCGAACGGGTCCCAGCCGGACGCCGTCGTGCCGCGCCACACCCGCACGAGGTCGGTGAGGTCGACCCCGCGGCAGTAGGCGACGGCGTTCTCGCGATAGCTCGAGAAGACGAAGTCGTCGCGGCGCAGCGCACGCGCGGAGCCGACCTGGGCGGCCTCCTGGCCCAGCAGCGGAGGCCAGAGCCCGAGCTCGCCCTGACGCTGCAGCGCGGTGGCCTCGAGGTCGAGGCGGCGCACGACGACCATGTCCTCGTACAGCGCGGCGAGCTCGTCGTCCCCGACGTCGGCGACCCAGTCGTCCAGGTCGGCGTGGCTGCGGCGGACCCCCTCCGGGGTCAGCAGCTGCAGCACGTCGTCGGGTGGTCCTGCTGGCTCCGCGCCGGGGGAGACCCGCAGCGGCGGTTCCTGCGGCGTGCGGTCGGTGACCGGCACGCGGTGGTCGGCGGACGTCCGGACAGCGGTCCGGGAGACATCTTGACGCAGCATGTTTCGCTCCATAGCGGCGCCGTCGCTCTTGTGGAGCTCGAGGCACCATTGCCCGATGTCCGGCCAGGGTACGACCGCCAGGGACCTTCTGCCCATGCCCCGTTGATCACGGCGCGTCGCCGCGTGCGGCCGGGCACCGTGGGCGCCATGGCGTCCGCCCTGCGAGCCGGGGCGTCTTGCACCGCGCGAGCCGGTTCGCGCGCGAGGCGTCGTCGCTGGTAGGACGGTGCCGACGGACGCCCACCACGCGTCCGTCACGGATGGCCAACAGAGAGGTTGGACATGGACAAGGTGGTCCCGTCCGCCCACGAGGCGGTGGCCGACATCCCCGACGGGGCGACCCTCGCGGTCGGCGGATTCGGTCTGTGCGGCATCCCGAGCGTGCTCATCCGCGCTCTGCTGGACCGCGGGGTCGGTGACCTCGAGGTCGTGAGCAACAACTGCGGCGTCGACGACTGGGGTCTCGGGCTGCTGCTGGCCGAGCGCCGCATCCGGCGCGTGATCGCGTCCTACGTCGGCGAGAACAAGGAGTTCGCACGCCAGTTCCTCGCGGGCGAGCTCGAGGTCGAGCTGACCCCGCAGGGAACGCTCGCCGAGCGCCTGCGCGCGGGCGGCAGCGGCATCCCGGCGTTCTACACCGCGACCGGGGTCGGCACCCAGGTGGCCGACGGCGGCCTGCCCTGGCGCTACGACGCGGCCGGTGGCGTCGCCGTCGCGTCCCCGCCCAAGGAGGTCGCGCGGTTCACGGTGCGCGGCGTCGAGCGCGAGTACGTGCGCGAGGAGGCCATCACGGCGGACTTCTCGCTCGTCCGGGCGTGGAAGGGCGACCGCGCGGGCAACCTCGTCTTCCGCTCCTCGGCGCGGAACTTCAACCCGCTGTGCGCGGCCGCGGGTCAGGTCTGCGTCGCGGAGGTCGAGCACCTCGTCGAGGTCGGCGAGATCGAGCCGGACGCCGTCCACCTGCCGGGCATCTTCGTCGACCGCGTGCTGGCGCTCACGGCCGAGCAGGCGGCGGAGAAGCGGATCGAGAAGCGCACCGTGCGGAGCGCACCGTGAGCGCCGGCGCCGGCGGCGGGCTGACCCGCGAGCAGATGGCCGCGCGTGCCGCCCGCGAGCTCGCCGACGGCAGCTACGTGAACCTCGGCATCGGCCTGCCGACGCTCGTGCCGAACCACCTGCCGCCGGGCGTCGAGGTGGTCCTGCAGTCGGAGAACGGCGTGCTC
Organism: Actinotalea ferrariae; assembly: GCF_019733465.1. Lineage (GTDB taxonomy): Bacteria > Actinomycetota > Actinomycetes > Actinomycetales > Cellulomonadaceae > Actinotalea > Actinotalea ferrariae_A. Next base: position 3,800 of record NZ_JACVQL010000210.1, read on the forward strand.
GGCGTGGGCGCGTACCCGACCGACGACGCCGTCGACCCCGACCTCATCAACGCGGGCAAGGAGACGATCACGGTCGCCCGCGGCGCGAGCTACTTCGACTCCGCGACCAGCTTCGCGATGATCCGGGGCGGCAAGGTCGACGTCGCCGTGCTCGGCGCGATGCAGGTCTCGGCGGCGGGGGACATCGCCAACTGGATGATCCCCGGGAAGATGGTCAAGGGCATGGGCGGTGCGATGGACCTCGTCCACGGAGCGCGCCGGATCGTGGTGCTCATGGAGCACGTGGCGCGCGACGGGTCGGCCAAGGTGCTGCCCGAGTGCACGCTGCCGCTCACCGGCCGCGCGGTCGTGGACCGGATCATCACGGATCTCGCGGTGATCGACGTGACGCCCGGTGGGCTCGTGCTCCGCGAACGCGCGCCCGGCGTAGCGGTGGACGCGATCCGCGCCGCGACGGGCGTGCCGCTGACGGTCGAGGGTCCCGGGTCCGACGTCCCGGAGATGGTGCTGGCATGAGCGACGCGATGCGTCAGGAAGGGGACGGCATGACCGCCACGAGCACGGGCACGGGTCGGGGGGACGGCGGGACGACGCGTGAGGTGGTCGTCGTCTCCTTCGCGCGGACCCCGATGGGGCGCCTCAACGGCGGCCTCGCGGGCGTGCCGGCGGCCGGCCTGGGTGCCGTCGCGATCCGCGGTGCGCTCGCCCGGGCGGGCCTCGCGCCCGAGGACGTGGACCACGTGATCATGGGTCAGGTGATCCAGGCGGGCGCCGGCCAGAACCCGGCCCGTCAGGCCGCGCGCGGCGCGGGCATCCCGTGGTCCGTCCCCGCGGTCACCGTCAACAAGGTGTGCCTCAGCGGGTTGACCGCGGTCGTCGACGCCACGCGCATGATCCGGCTCGGCGAGGCCGACGTCGTCATCGCGGGCGGTCAGGAGTCGATGAGCCAGGCGCCGCACCTGCTGCCCGGATCCCGGCGCGGCTGGACGTACGGCGACATCCAGGCGGTCGACGCGCTCGCCCACGACGGGCTGACCGACGCGTTCGACCACGAGTCCATGGGCGCCTCGACCGAACGGGGCAACGCCGCCCACGGCATCTCGCGCGAGGCGCAGGACGCCGTCGCCGCGGCGAGCCACCAGCGTGCCGCGGCCGCCGTCGAGCAGGGCGTCTTCGCGTCCGAGATCGAGCCCGTCGAGATCCCGCAGCGGCGCGGCGAGCCGGTGCTCGTCGGGACCGACGAGGGCATCCGCCCGCAGACCACCGTGAAGTCGCTCGCCGGCCTGCGGCCCGCGTTCGCGGCCGACGGGACGATCACGGCGGGCAACGCGTCACCGCTCACCGACGGGGCGGCCGCCGTGGTCGTCGCCGCGCGCGACGTCGTCGAGGCGCGCAGTCTGCCGTGGCTCGCGGCCGTGGGGTCGGCCGGCCAGGTCGCCGGCCCCGACACGTCGCTGCACTCGCAGCCGTCGGCCGCCGTCCTGGCCGCCCTCTCGCGCGCGGGCTGGACCGTGGGGGACCTCGACCTCCTCGAGATCAACGAGGCCTTCGGGTCGGTCCTCGTGCAGTCCCTCGCCGACCTCGACTTCCCGCTCGAGCGCACGAACGTGCACGGCGGTGCGATCGCGCTCGGTCACCCCATCGGGGCGTCCGGCGCGAGGCTCGCGGGGCACGCCGCGACCGAGCTCGCGCGGCGCGGGCAGGGTCGCGCCGCCGTCGCGCTGTGCGGCGGCGGCGGCCAGGGGGAGGCGCTCCTGCTCTGGCGCTAGGCGTGGTCCTCCGGGTCCCGGCCCAGGTCACGGCGACCTGGACCGCAGTGGGCCGTCCCGGTGACCCACCGGGTGAAACCGCCGCACCACCGCGCGTCACGACCTGGTTGCAGGTTCAACCGGCGCTTAGTGTTCGCGACGTTCGTCCTCCTCCGGGATCCCCCCCAGCTGCCGGCGCGGAACGGGCCTGACCTCGCCCCCGGGACGCCTCGGGGGATCCCCCCGAGAGGACACCTGGTGCTCCCCATCACCCCCGCGCGCCGCCGTCCGGCAGCGTTCCGCTCCACCGTCCGCCGCGGCCTCGCCGCAGCGCTCGTCGCCGGCCTCGCCGCGGGCGTCGTGACGGCCGCGGCCGCACCGGCCGCCGCGGCCGTCGCCTCGTACACGAGCGGTCCGTTCACCGTCGGCGACAGCGGCCCGTCGAACCCCTTCCCGGTCACGGTCACCGTGCCCGCGGGCACGGGCACGCTGCGCTCGCTGACGCTCCAGCTCAACGACCCCCAGCACCTGCACCCCACCGACATGTCGTTCTCCCTGCGCTCGCCCTCCGGGGTCGAGGTGCGGATCGGCTGCAACGACGGCCGGACGTCGTTCAGCGACGGCAGCACGTGCCAGCCGCTCAGCCCGTTCTACGGCGTCGACCCCGGGGGCGTCTGGCAGCTGCTGCCGAGGGACGGAGCCGGGTACGGCGACGACCCGAACACCCGGTACGGCGGTTTCACGCTCACTCTCGACACGCTCCTCGCCGCTCCCGCGGTCACGGCGCAGCCCCAGAGCGCGACGCGGGTGGCGGGCACGCCAGTCACCTTCACGTCGGCCGCGACGGGCGAGCCGAGGCCGTCCGCCCAGTGGCAGGTCGACACGGGTACCGGCTTCACCCCTGCTCCCGGCGCGTCGACCGGAGCCAGCTACACGGTCACGCCGACCTACGCCCAGTCGGGGAGCCGCTACCGCGTGGTGTGGACGAACTCCCAGGGGCAGGCGACGTCGTCGACGGCGACGCTCACCGTGACCCCGCGCGGGCCTGCGGTCACAGTGGAGCCCGCCAGCACCGGCGTGGACTCGGGCGGTACCGCGCAGCTCTCGTCCGCCGCCACCGGCGACCCCGCACCCACGGTCCAGTGGGAGCGCGCGGAGCCGGGCACCGCCGCGTTCGCCCCGGTCCCCGGCGCCACGAGCCCGGACCTGTCGGTCCCGGGCGTCCGCCTGGCCGACGACGGCGCGCAGTACCGCGCCGTCTGGACGAACCTCGGCGGCATCACGACGACCGCGGCCGCGACCCTCACCGTCAACCTGCTGCCCCCGACGATCACGCAGAACCCGTCCGACTCCGCCGTCGCGAGCGGCGACGCCGTGACCCTCGTCGCGGCCGCGGACTCCGAGGTCGCAGCGACGGTCCAGTGGCAGGAGGCCGCGCCGGGCGGGCCGTTCGCCGACATCGTCGGCGCGACCGCGACCGAGCTGACCTTCGCGGCGTCGTTCGACCGTGACCTGCACCGCTTCCGCGCCGTGTTCAGCAACCCGGCCGGCGCGACACCCACCGCCGAGGCGACGCTCCGGGTCGCGCCGGAGGCGCCGAGCGTCACCTCCGACCCCGCGGACGTCACGGCCGCCGAGGGAGCGCCCGTGACGTTCTCGGCCAGCGCCACCGGCGACCCGGTGGCGGCGGTGCGCTGGCAGGTGAGCACCGACGAGGGCGTGACCTTCACCGACGTCCCCGGCGCGACCGCGACGACGTACACGATCCCCGCGACCGACCGCTCGCAGCACCTGGCGCTCTACCGGGCCGTGTTCACCAACCCGGGTGGTGAGGCGACGACGACGGCCGCGACGCTCACGGTGCAGCACGCGCCCGAGGTCGTGACGCAGCCCACCGACGTCACGACCCCGTCGGGCGGTGGCGCGACCTTCACCGCGGACGCGTCCGGCACGCCGACGCCGACGGTCCAGTGGCAGGCGAGCACCGACGGCGGCACGACGTTCGCCGACCTCGACGGCGAGACGTCGACCACGCTCGAGGTGACGGACCTCGTGGTCGCGGACTCGGGGGTCGCGGTCCGGGCGGTCTTCGCCAACGCGCTCGGCACGGCCACGACGACGGCTGCGCTGATCACGGTGACCCCCGCCGCACCGGTCCTCACCACGGACCTCGCGGACCAGACGGTCGTCGCCGGCGCGACGGTCACGCTGAGCGCCGCGGCCGCCGGCGACCCCGCCCCGACGGTCCAGTGGCGTCGCAGCACCGACGGCGGCGCGACGTTCGTCGACGTCGCGGGCGCCACGCAGTCCACGCTCACCTTCGCGACCACCGCCGCGGACTCGGGGAACCGGTACGTCGCGGTCTACACGAACGAGGCGGGCAGCGTGACCACCCGCACGGCCGTGCTCACCGTGGTGGTCCCGACCCCCGCCGTGGTGCTCGCGTCCGCAGCCGCGCAGCTGGTCGTGACCGGTGCGAGCAGCGGGCTCGCCGGCCTGGCCGCGGTCCTGCTCGTGGCGGGCGGCGGCGCGCTCCTGACGATCGCGCACCGGAGGCGGACGGCCGGGTAGCGGAGCGCGCGCCTAGCGCTCCGCGTGCGCGTCGAGGAACGCGAACACCTCCGACTCGTCCACGCCGGGAAACGTCCCGCTCGGCAGCGGCGCGAGGACGTGCGCGTGGACGGCTGCGCTCGGCCACGCGTGCGGTGACCACCGCTCGGCGAGCGCGGGCTCGGGCCGCCGGCAGCACGTGGGGTCCGGGCACGTCGAGCGCGTGCGCACGCGCGTCTCGCGGCCCCGGAACCAGCTCGCGGAGGCGAACGGCACCCCGATGCTGATCGAGAACCCGCCGCCCGAGCCCGAGCCGGTCTGGGTCGACGCCCAGTACGTGCCCGCAGGCGTGTCGATGTACTGGTGGTACTCCGTCGTCCGGTCCCGCTGGGTGAACGCCATGCGGGCCGGCCACTGACGGCAGACCACCTGGCCCTCGATCGCGCCCGTGCTGTCCGTCGGCAGCGGCATGCCGTCGTTCTCGTAGCCCTTGTACAGCGCGCCGTCGTCGCCGACGCGCATGAAGTGCAGCGGGACGCCGAGGTGGGAGGTGAGCAGGTTGGTCATGCGCTGCGCCGCCGTCTCGTGCGTCACGCCGAAGGCGTCACGGAAGTCCTCGACGGCGAGGTTCTTCGCGCGCTTGGCCTCCGTGAGGTAGGCGATCGCCGCGGTGCGGGGCAGCAGGCAGGCGGACGCGAAGTAGGCGATCTCGACGCGCTGCCGCAGGAAGTCGCCGTAGCTGCGCGGCCGCTCGTGCCCGAGCACACGGTGCGCGATGGCCTGGAGCGCGAGCGCGCGCAGCCCGTGACCACCGGGGATCGACGCGGGCGGTAGGTAGATCCGGCCGTTGGCGAGGTCGGTGACCGTGCGGGTCGAGTGCGGCAGGTCGTCGACGTGGATGAGCGTGAAGCCCAGGTGCTGCGCCATGAGCGCGACGCTGCGGTGGGTGAGGGCGCCCGACGTGTAGCCGCCCCGGCGCAGCATGTCCTCGGCCGCGTCCTCGATCTCGGGCAGGTGGTTGTCGCGCTCGCGCATCCACCGGCGCAGGGCGGTGGTCGCGCGCCGCGCCTCCTCGGGGGTCGCGATGGCGGCGTCGGCCCGGCGCGTCAGCTCGGCGTGCAGGCCGACGAGCGCCTCGAGCGCCTCCGTCGGGAGCGACCGGGTCACGCGGACCGTCGGCAGGCCGGTGGCCGCGTACAGGGTGGACCGCTGCGCCCGGTCGAGCGCGATCTCGAGCGCGGCACGCCGTGACGGCGGCTCGGGGGAGAGCAGCTCGGCGACGTCGACCTGCAGGGCGCCCGCGACGGCGCGCAGGAGGGAGAGCCGCGGCTCGCGGTGCCCGTTCTCGACCAGGGAGAGCTGGCTCGCCGTGACGCCGACGGCGGCGCCCAGGCGGTCGAGCGTCATCCCGCGCTGCGTGCGGTGGTGGCGGATCCGCCGGCCCAACGTGAGGAGGTCGGGCGACGAGGGTGCGACGTCGTCCGGGACGGGCAGCCCGATGACGGGTGGGCGGGAGTCGACGTCGGCCATCGCGTGACGGTAGCGAAAGAACTGCAGTTCTTGAATCCCCGCCACGGATGCGGCGCGCCGCTCGCAGCGAGACGGTGTGAAGAGCGGCGGGACCGACGGGCGGCCCGCGCCGACGAGGAGGCACGATGACTGCGGTCGAGGAGCGGACGACGACGGCGAGCCGCGAGCCGGCAGGCCCGCAGACGCACGAGGACCCGCAGGGCGCGGAGGTGCCCACCGCGCACGCGCGGCTGCGGGCCTGGGTCGCCGCGACGGCGGAGCTCACACGCCCGGACTCCGTCGTGTGGTGCGACGGGTCGCAGGCCGAGTACGACCGCCTGTGCGAGCTGCTCGTCCGGCAGGGCACCTTCATCCGGCTCGACCCCGAGCTCCGGCCCCGCAGCTTCCTCGCCCGCTCGACGCCGGACGACGTCGCGCGCGTCGAGAGCCGCACCTTCCTGTGCTGCGAGGACCCGCGCGACGCCGGGCCCACCAACAACTGGCGCGCCCCCGGCGCGATGCGGGCCGAGCTCCAGGCCGTGTTCGCGGGGTCCATGCGGGGCCGCACGATGTACGTCGTCCCGTTCTCCATGGGTCCGGTCGACTCGCCGCTGGCCCAGTACGGCGTCGAGATCACGGACTCGCCGTACGTCGTGGTGAGCATGCACGTCATGACGCGCGTCGGGACCCCGGTGCTCGAGCGCCTCGGGACCGACGGCGCCTTCGTGCCCGCGGTGCACAGCGTCGGCATGCCGCTCGTCGACGACGCCGGCCGGCGGGTCGAGGACGTGCCGTGGCCGTGCAGCCGCACGAAGTACATCGCGCACTTCCCGCAGACGCGCGAGATCTGGTCCTACGGCTCGGGCTACGGCGGTAACGCGCTGCTCGGCAAGAAGTGCTTCGCCCTGCGGATCGCCTCCGTCATGGGCCGCGACGAGGGCTGGCTCGCCGAGCACATGCTGCTGCTGCGGCTCACGTCGCCGCAGGGCCGGGCCTTCCACGTCGCCGCCGCCTTCCCGTCGGCGTGCGGCAAGACGAACCTCGCCATGCTGACGCCGTCCCTGCCGGGCTGGAAGGCCGAGACGCTGGGCGACGACATCGCCTGGATGCGGCCCGACGCCGACGGACGGCTGCGCGCCATCAACCCCGAGGCGGGCTTCTTCGGCGTCGCGCCCGGGACCGGTGAGCGCACCAACCCCGCCGCCGTCGCCATGGTCGCGAGCGACACGATCTTCACCAACGTGGCGCTCACGGACGACGGTGACGTGTGGTGGGAGGGCCTCACGCCGACCGCCCCCGATCACCTCGTGGACTGGCTGGGCCAGGACTGGACGCCGGACAGCGGACGCCCGGCCGCGCACCCCAACTCGCGGTTCACCGTGCGCGCCGACCGCTGCCCGACGATCGCGCCCGACTGGGACGACCCCGCCGGCGTCCCCGTCGACGCGATCCTCTTCGGCGGGCGGCGGGCCACGAACGTCCCCCTGGTCACGCAGGCGCGCGACTGGGCGCACGGCGTGTTCCTCGGTGCGACCATCTCCTCCGAGCAGACGGCGGCGGCCGAGGGCACGGTCGGCGAGCTGCGTCGCGACCCGTTCGCGATGCTGCCCTTCGGCGGGTACCACGCGGCGGACCACTGGTCGCACTGGCTGCGGACCGGCGAACGGCTCGGCGCGGGCGCACCGGCGATCTTCTGCGTCAACTGGTTCCGCACCGACGCGGACGGTCGGTACCTGTGGCCGGGCTTCGGCGACAACGCGCGCGTGCTCGCCTGGGCGCTCGGACGCGTCGCGGGCACGGCCGACGCCGTCGACTCACCCGTCGGTCTGCTGCCCGCTCCCGGTGCGCTCGACCTCACGGGCACCGAGGTCACCGACGCGGACCTGGCCGCGCTCCTCGCGGTCGACGTCGACGCGTGGCGCCAGGAGGCCGACCTCACGGAGGCGTGGCTCGAGCAGTTCGGCGACCGCGTGCCGACCGAGGTCCGGGAGCGGCTCGCGGACCTGCGCCGCAGGCTCGACTCCCACCGGGCCGGCTGACCCGCGGTCCTCGCGCGCCCGCACGCGCCGCGTGACACGCTCGTGACGACCGGGCGGGGCGCGACGCGGCCCTGCCGTCGCCGTCGGAGCGAGAGGACCGAGGAACGCCATGAGGACGACCGAGATGATCGACAGCCACCCGGTGGGCACGGACCTCGACCGGGAGCTGCTGGCACGTGCGCTCGACGCCCTGCACGCGTGCGCCCAGGCGTGCACCGCGTGCGCCGACGCCTGCCTGGCGGAGGAGATGGTCGCGGACCTGCGGCGGTGCATCACGAGCGACCTGAACTGCGCCGACGTCTGCGGTGTGACGGCGAACGTCCTGTCCCGCCACACCGGGTACGACAGCACGGTCACGCGCGCGCAGCTCCAGGCGTGCGTGCTGGCGTGCAAGGCGTGCGGCGACGAGTGCGAGCAGCACGCCGGCATGCACGAGCACTGCCGGGTGTGCGCGGAGGCGTGCCGGGCGTGCGAGGAGGCGTGCCGCGAGCTCCTCGCGACGATCGCCTGACCGGAGCCGGCGCTCAGGCCTCGAGCTCGGTCAGCACCGCGGGCAGCTCGTCGAGCAGCTCGCGCGCGAGGTAGCCGCGCGCCGCGACGCGCGCGGCGAGCCGGTCCCCGGAGGCGCCGTGCAGGTGGGTGCCCCAGCACGCCGCCTGCGCC
>NZ_JACVQL010000211.1:0-4192 GCF_019733465.1 Actinotalea ferrariae
CGCGACGTCGAGCTTCTGCATGCCGAGCATCGCCTGGAACGCACGGTTGACGCCGTCCTTGTCGGGCCGGGTCATCATGTCGTCGAGCTGCCGTGGCACCACCTGCCACGAGACGCCCCAGCGGTCGCGCAGCCACCCGCACTGGCTCGGCTCGCCGCCGTCGGCGGTCAGCGCCCCCCAGTAGTGGTCCACCTCGGCCTGCGTGTCGCAGGTGAGGTAGAACGAGAACGCCTCGTCGAGCCGGAACTGCGGCCCCGCGTTGATCGCGGTCACGGGCATGCCGTCGAGCACGAACTCGACGATGAACGCCGCGCCCTCCTCGACCCCTGGCGTCCCGGGCAGTGCCTCGATGACGCGGGTCACCGAGGAGTTCTTGATCGTCGCGGCGTAGAAGGCGGCGGCCTCCTCGGCGCCGGAGCTGAACCAGAGGTGCGGTCGGACGTCTCCCATGACGGTCTCCTCAGAACGGCGGGTGCTGGCCCCAGGACAGACCCCCGCCCTCCCCACAACTCATCGGCCCCCGCGGCTCCACTCGGCGCGCACCCACCCCCACCCCCACCCATCCCCGCAGACCGGAGCGGTTCCGTGCGACACACCCGCGTGTCGGCACCGGAACGCTCCGGTCTGCGTGGGTGGTGGTGGGTGAGGGCTGAGGCGGCGGACGAGGCGGGGAGTCAGGCCGGGTGGGCCGACTCCGCGGCGTCCACCACGTTGGCCAGGAGCATCGCGCGGGTCATGGGGCCGACGCCGCCCGGGTTGGGCGACACCCACGCCGCGACCTCGGCGACGCCCGGCGCGACGTCGCCCGCGACGCGGCTCTTGCCCGTCGCCGGGTCCGCCACGCGCGAGACGCCGACGTCGATCACCGCGGCGCCCGGCTTCACCATGTCGGCCGTGATCATGCCCGGCACCCCGGCCGCCGCGACGACGACGTCGGCCGTGCGCGTGAGCGCGGCCAGGTCGCGCGTGCCGGTGTGGGTGAGGGTGACGGTCGCGTTGACCGCGCGCCGCGTGAGCAGCAGGCCGATCGAGCGACCGACCGTCGTGCCGCGCCCCACGACGACGACGTGCGCGCCGGCCAGCTCGACGCCGTGCCGGACGAGGAGCTCGATGATGCCCCGCGGCGTGCACGGCAGCGCGGACGTGACGTCCTCGTTGACGCGCAGCACGAGCCGCCCGAGGTTGGTCGGGTGCAGGCCGTCGGCGTCCTTCTCGGGGTCGACGAGCTCGAGCACGCGGTTGGTGTCGACGCCCTTCGGCAGCGGCAGCTGCACGATGAACCCGGTGCACGCAGGGTCGTCGTTGAGCCGGCGCACAGCCGCCTCGATCTCGTCCTGCGTCGCCGTCTCGGGCAGGTCCTCGCGGATCGAGGCGATGCCCACCTCGGCGCAGTCCTTGTGCTTGCCGTTGACGTACCAGGTCGAGCCCGGGTCGGCGCCGACCAGCAGCGTCCCGAGCCCGGGCCGCACGCCGCGCGCCGCGAGGGCGGCGACGCGCTCGGTCAGCTCGGCCTTGATCGCCGCCGCGGTCGCGGTCCCGTCGAGGACGCGCGCCGTCACTGCTGGAGCCCGGGGTAGAGCGGGAACGCGTCGGTCAGGCGGGCGACGCGCGCGGAGAGCTGCTCGACGTCGGTGCCCTGCCCCTGCACCAGCGCGGTGGCGATGATGTCCGCCACCTCGGTGAACTCCTCCGCGCCGAACCCGCGCGTCGCGAGCGCGGGCGTGCCGATCCGCAGGCCGGACGTGACGCGGGGCGGGCGGGGGTCGAACGGCACGGCGTTCCGGTTCACGGTGATGCCCGCGGCGTGCAGGAGGTCCTCCGCCTGCTGCCCGTCGAGCTCGGACCTGCGCAGGTCGACGAGCACGAGGTGCACGTCGGTCCCGCCGGTGAGCACCGAGACACCCGCGGCGGCGACGTCGGGCTGCGACAGCCGGTCGGCGATGATGCGGGCGCCCTCGAGCGTGCGCTCCTGGCGCTCGCGGAAGGCGTCGGTGCCGGCCACCTTGAACGAGACGGCCTTGGCGGCGATCACGTGCATGAGCGGGCCGCCCTGCTGGCCGGGGAAGACCGCGGAGTCGATCTTCTTGCCGAGCTCCTCCTTCGCCAGGATGAAGCCCGAGCGGGGGCCGCCGATGGTCTTGTGGACGGTCGAGGAGACGACGTCGGCGTGCGGCACGGGGCTCGGGTGGAGCCCGGCCGCGACGAGGCCCGCGAAGTGCGCCATGTCGACCCAGAGGCGCGCGCCGACCTCGTCGGCGATCTCGCGGAAGGCGGCGAAGTCCAGGTGCCGCGGGTACGCGGACCAGCCGGCGACGATGACGTGGGGACGGTGCTCGAGGGCGCGGGCGCGCACGACGTCCATGTCCACGAGGAACGTCTCGGGGTCCACCCCGTAGGCGCCGACGTCGTACAGCTTGCCCGAGAAGTTGATCTTCATGCCGTGCGTCAGGTGGCCGCCGTGCGCCAGCTCGAGGCCGAGGAGCCGGTCCCCCGCGTTGGCGAGCGCGTGCATGACGGCGGCGTTGGCGGTCGCGCCCGAGTGCGGCTGGACGTTCGCGTGCTCGGCGCCGAAGAGCGCCTTGGCGCGCGCGATCGCGAGCGACTCGGCGACGTCGACCTGCTCGCAGCCGCCGTAGTAGCGCCGACCGGGGTACCCCTCGGCGTACTTGTTCGTCAGGACGGAGCCCTGCGCCTGGAGGACGGCGCGGGGCACGAAGTTCTCGCTCGCGATCATCTCGAGCGTGCCGCGCTGCCGCGCGAGCTCGCCGTCGAGGACGGCGGCGATCTCGGGGTCCAGCTCGGACAGCGGCTGGTCGAGCGTGTGGTCGGGGGTCACGTCGGAGCTCATGCGGCTCTCCTCGGCATCAGCGGTGCGGTGGTGGCCCCGGCTCGGTCCGGGCACGCACACGCGGTGTGGTGACCGGGGGCCCAGGCGTACGACCCGAAGTCTGATGCTGCGTCGCTCCCCGGTGGTGACCCACCTCTTCGCCAGTCGCGACGCGGCACAGCGTAGCAAGCCGGACCGGTCGGTCGGACGGCCAGGGGGTCAGTCGGACGGCTCGGGCTCCGGGTCGTCGCCCAGGATCTTGCGCAGGTAGGCGTACGTGAGGTCGCCCGCGGCCTGGTCGTACTGGTGCTCGTACCCGTGCTTCGTGTACATCGCGAGGTTCTGCACCGAGTCCTGGCCCGTGAAGACCCACACCTCGGAGGTGTCCGCCGGGAGCCGCTCGGGCACGGCGAGCAGGAGCTGCGTGCCGATGCCCTGCCCCTGGAGGTCCGGGGCGACGGCGAGCCGGCCGAGCGTCGCCTTCGTGCCCTCGCGCCCGATGCGGATGGAGCCGACGAGGCGCGGGCCGATCCACGCGCCCAGCGTCACGACGTCGGGGTCCGCAAGGTCCGCCCGCAGCTCGTCGAGCGTCTGCGTCAGCGGCGGGATGTGCGGGTCGTCGTAGAGCTGCGCCTCGCTGACGAACGCGGCTCGCCGCACGGTCAGCAGCTCCCCGGCCGCCTCGTCGCCGACGACGTCGATCCTCACCTCGGGCGTGCTCATGCGCCCATCGTCCCATCGCGGCCGCGACCCGGGCGACCGACGCTCCGCTGGCGAGACGCGGGCCCCGAGCCGCTCAGCCGGCAGGCGGCACGTACCGGACGCCCACCGTCGAGGCGACCGCGGCGAGCTCCGCCTCGAAGTACGGCTCGACGTCGGAGAACATGAAGCCGATCTGGCCGAACACCTCCATGCAGATGACGCCGTACAGGCGCACCCACGAGCGTGCGAACACCCAGAGCGCACCGGGATCGACCTCGACGTCGTGCATCCCGGCGAACGAGACGAGCTGCTCGCACACCGCGCGCGGGAGCTCGGCCTCGCTCGGCACGTCGAACGGCTGCTGGTGCCACATGGTGAGGAAGAGCTCGAAGAAGAGCGCCGCGAACCGCAGCGTGTCGGCGTCCTTGCCGCTGTCGTGCAGCTCGTGGTGGCTCCGGCCGAACATGAGCCCGAACTCGGCGGGGTGCTCGACCGCCCATCTCCGGAAGGACCGCACCGCGGCGTGCAGCCGGTCGGCCAGGTCCTCGCCGGCATCGTCCAGCGCGGCCCCGATTGCGTCGGCGACCTCGGCGAACAGGTCGGCGCACAGCCCCTCGAGCAGGTCGTCCAGGCTCTCGAAGTACCGGTAGAGCGCCGGCGCGG
>NZ_JACVQL010000211.1:4207-4534 GCF_019733465.1 Actinotalea ferrariae
CGACGCCGCGGATCTCCGCCTCGGTCGCGGCGCGCTGGCGGTCCCGGCGGGACTCGGTCTGCGTGCTCATGTCACCTCCTCGCGCTCCGTGGCGTCGGCCGGATGAGCATGCAGCGCCGTCACCCTTGACCGCCGTGAACGGTGCATGCTTCAGTACACACCGTTAGCAAACACCGTTTACGTCGGTGATCGCCGATCACCAGAGCCTACGCCACGGAGGTCCCCATGTTCGTCGCACTCGGCCGGCTGACCCATCGGCGTCGGCGGTGGGTCCTCGCCGTCGTCGCGCTGCTCACGGTCGCGGCGGCCGTCCTCGGACCCGGCGTC
>NZ_JACVQL010000212.1 GCF_019733465.1 Actinotalea ferrariae
CGCGACGATCGCCCGCCCGGCGGGCCGCCCGGGCGCTGACGCCCCGCCGGCGCGCGGTCAGGGCGGCGGACGACGATCGCTCGACCGGCGGGCAAGCCCCAGACGCCGACGCCCCGCAAGGCGCGCGCGACTCAGGTGTACCCGGCGGGGACGAGACCTGGGGCCTCCGGCATACGGCGTGCTTTTCCGAGCGACGATCGCAAAGCCGGCGCCCAGCGCCGGTCGGGATCCAGCCACGCCGGAGCGCGCACCCACGGCACGCCGTCGCGCATCTGCACCTCCCAGCCGGAGGTGTCGAGGGTGCGGTGATGGAACCAGCACAGCAGAACCCCGTTGTCGGTGTGGGTCCCGTCGGGGTCTTCGGCATGCGGCACGACGTGGTGAACCTCGCACCAGCCGATGGGAACGTGGCACCCCGGGATCACGCACGTGCCGTCACGGACAGCGATCGCCCGCCGTTGCTGACCGGTGAAGCACCGCTCGCGCGACCTGAGGCCGACGACCCGGCCCTGACGGCCGACCACGACGGTCTCGACCGCGCCGGCGCAACCCACGTGCTGCGCGGCGGCGAGGCTGACCGGCCGGTCGTCCGCCCAGGCGACGCCGCGCCCCGCGGCGAGGTCCTCCTGCCGCACCGTGACCACGAGCGTGGGCGCCTGACCCGCGACGCTGGGTGCGTCCGCGGCTCGCGTGGCCACCATCAGGGCGTTCGCCAGCACGTCGTGCAGGCGCTGTGCCCGCGACCGCGGGTCGGCTGCCTGAGCGACCTCGCCGTCTGCGGCTGCGTCCGTCGCGGCTGCGTCCGTCGCTCCTGCGTCGTCTGCGACCTCGCCGTCTGCGCCTGCGTTCCTCGCGCGTGCCTTGTCTGCGCCTGCGTCGTCGTGGGCGTCGTGGACCCGGGCGTCGGAGGTGCTCCGTGGATCGGCGGAAACGACCGAGGCGGGAGCCGGGAGGGCGGCCGAGCGGGGGTTGGTCCAGGCATCGGCGTACCGCTCCAGGGCACCGGCGACCTCGGGCAGCACCATGCCGCGGACCCGCACCAGGCCGTGGTGGGTGGCGCCGAGCACCAGGCAGCGTCGTTGGACGTCCAGCTCGCTCGGTGCCGTGCCGTCCGGGTCGAGCGCCGCGCGCCAGACGGTGGCCTGCAGTCGCACGCCGTCCGCGTCCACCTGCGGCGCCGCGGTGGGCGTGACGGCTGCGGCGCCGGCCACGATCTCCGCCTCGGCGGCCTGCACGGCAGCCGTTCCGGCGACGCGCACGGCGGGGGCCAGGGTGTCGACGACGGCGGTCGCGGCGTCGAGCCCGAGGAGGCCTTCGTCGAGCGCGTGCGCCACCGCAGGGAAGCGGGGCGGGACGGGGCCGCCGCTGAGGCTCGCACCGGGGCGGGTCGCGGCACCGAGGCGGACCCGCTGGTTCACCGCCCGCACGGAGGCGCCCGTCACGCGTTGCACGAGCTCGGTCGCGTCGCGGCAGCCACGGCGTGCCGAGAGCCGCTCGGTCCCGAGCTCCCGGCGCGACCGCTCGGCGACCTCGGCGGCCAGCGCGGCCCGCGCGGCGTCCACCCGGCGCCCGGCCGCCTCGACCTCCGCGAGCGCGTCCAGCAGGTCGTCGTCGGCGAGCTCGCGTGCCACCCATGGCCGGACCACGACGAGCACGTCCGCGTCGGGCAGGCGCACGCCGGCCGGCAGCGCGTCCCACGCCTGCGCGGCGGGGGGAGCCGACGAGTCGACGAGCGATCCGGACATGCTCAGACCCTCCCACCGACCACTGACACGCTTGCCGCGCGGCGCTGGCGACCCCGCTGGCCTCGGCGCAGGACGAGCGGCGCGGCGACCTCCCCGCCCCCGGCGACCTCGCCGCCTGGCTTGGCGACCTCCCCGCCCCCGGCGACCTCGCCGCCTCAGCGCAGCTCGCCGCCCTCAGCGCAGGACGAGCGGCGCCGTGACCCATCCGCCCGCCGGAGGCTGCTCGCGCTCGCGCGGGTGGTCGGGGTCGGGCTCGACCGCCGTCGTCGCGGCGAGCACGGCGCGGGTCAGCGCACGCAGCTCGAGCGTCGCGAGCGGACGGCCGGGGCAGACGTGCTTCCCGATGCCCCAGACGAGGTTGTAGGGCGCGTGGGCGTCCGGGTCGAAGGCGTCGGGGTCGCCGAAGACGGCCGGGTCCCGGTTCGCGGCCGTCCAGCTGACGAGCACCTGGTCACCGGCCGCGACCTGCCGGCCGCGGATCGTCACGGGCTCGACGGCGATGCGGCGGTTGCTGACGAACGGGTCGTCGATCCGGAGGATCTCGTCGAGGGTGCGGTCGAGCTCACGGTCCGGGACGCCCGCGCGCAGGTGCTCCTGCAGGTCGGGGTGGTCGGCGAGGTAGGTGAGGACGACGCCGGCGCACAGCGCCATCGAGCCGAGGTCCCCGCCCGTCCAGTTGCGCAGGATCGACACGATCTCCTCGTCGGTGAGCGGCCGCCCGTCGACCCGGTCGCGCACGAGCTCGGTCGTGACGTCGTCCGGGGCGTCGTCGCCCGCGTCGCGGCGGGCGTCCGTGAGCGACCGGATGATCGCGGTGAAGTGCCGCGCGACGGCCGCCGTGCGCGCGCGGTCCCGCGACCGCGTCGCGGACCGGTTCTCCTCGACCCAGCCGAGCAGCTCCTCCTCGAGCTCCTCGGGCCACCCGAGCCACGCGCTCTGCGCCCGCACGGCGAACCGCGCGCCGACGACGACGGCGTCGACCCGGCCCGGCACCTCGACCGCCGCGACGAGCTCCGTCGCGACGCGCCGGACCACCGGCTCGAGGTCGCGCATCCGTCCGGGCGTGAAGTACCGGTCGACGACGGCCCGGTACGCGCTGTGCTCGGCGCCGTCCATGCCGTTGGGCACCTGCAGGTGGCGTGAGACGGCGTTCGAGAACGTGCTGTGGTCGAGGGATGTGCCGACGACGTCGGCATGGGAGAAGAGCGTCCACGCGCCGTCGGGGCCGCGCGCGACGGGACACTGGTCCCGCAGCGCGTCGTACGCCGCCACGGGGTCGCGACGCACGCGCGGACCCCGAGGGTTCCAGTCGGCACGTTGCGCGTGGCCGGCGGCGTCCTTGCCGGGGGCGCGACCCGTCCCGAGGTGGTCGTCCGCCGACAGCTCGTCGCTCGGGGTGTGCTCGCTCACCACCCCATCGTGCCCCGGCCGGCGTCGGCCCACCTCTCGCCCGATCAGCGTCAGGCGGCGAGGTGGAACGTCGTCGCGAAGCGGTCGAGGAGGTCCCGGTGCCCGTGGAGCACCTCGACCACTCCGGTGGCGATGGCGCGATCCGGAGCGAGTCGGCCGGAGATGACCGCCTGGATGCCCGGGCCCGTGGCGAAGGCGAGGTCGACCTGCCCGGTCCCGCGCGTCACCTGCAGCGTCGCTCCGTCCACCTGGACGAGCAGCTCGGCGGGTCCGAGGTGCGCCGCGTAGGCCGTCGGCGGCAGCGCCTCCGCGACCTCCGGCCGGAAGGCGGTGCGCAGCGTCAGGGTCAGGGCCTCGGGCGTGAGGACCTGCCCCTCGCGCGGGTCGCCCAGGGCCTTGAAGCCCCACGCTCCCAGAGCGAGCACGACCGGCTCGAGCTCCCGGCCGTAGGGCGTCAGCTCGTAGACGACGACGCGCGAGCGCGGCGCGCGACGCAGGACGCCCGCCTCCTGCAGCTCCTTGAGCCGCGCAGCCAGGATGTTGCTCGGGATGCGGGGCAGTCCCGCCGCGAGCTCTCCGTAGCGGCGCGGCCCGACGAGCAGGTCGCGGACGATGAGCAAGGCCCACCGCTCGCCGACCAGCTCGAGGGCGCGGGTGATCCCGCAGTACTGCCCGTACTCGCGTGGCATGGACCTCAGGACTGCTGGGTCGCGACGGCCTCGGGCCCCTGCTCGGCCGCGGCCGGGTCCATCCAGCCGAACTCGATGAGGTTGCCGTCCGGGTCCGTGAGCTGGCGCTGGTACATGAACCCGTAGTCCGAGGCGGGGCGCTCCTCCCGGCCACCCGCCGCGACGCCGTCGGTCACGGTCGTGTCGACCGCCTCGCGGCTGTCCAGGAAGATCGCGGTCGTGGCCGAGACGGTCTCCGCGGGGTTGCCGATGGGCCGGTCGGAGAAGGTCTGGAAGTAGTCGCGCACAAGGATCATGAAGGCGCTGTGGCCCTCCTCGACGACGACGCACGCCGCGTTGTGGTCGGTGAAGAGCGGGTTGATGGTGAACCCGAGCGCTGTGTAGAACGCCTTGGCGCGGTCCAGGTCGGTCACCGGCAGGTTGACGAACATCGCGGTCATCGTGGTTCCTCTCGTGGATGTGGCTGCGGACCTCCACACTTGCAAAAAACAAGTGAGCGGGTCAAGACCCTCGACGAGGTCGCCTGCCCGTCACTCCGTACGAGAAGGTCGAGGTCGGACTGCACTCGACGCCCCGGCTGCTCGCCACCACCGCGGCCGATGCCTCGGGCACGGTGCGGCTGAGCGTGACCGTCCCGACGGGCACCTCCGCCGGGCCGCACACGGTCGTCCTCGTGGCGGCCGGGGCCGAGCCGGCACGGCACCGGAACCTTCCGGGCAGGACGGCCTTGCCGACCCGCCCGTCGGCCAGCAGCGTGACTCCCGTGACCACGAACCTCCGAGGCGCGGACGTCGCCGCCCTGCGGGACCTGCGGACGTCCTTGCTGGCCGCCGCTGCCGAGCTCGACCGGTGCGCCGTCACGACGTCCGCCGCGCTGGACGGGCTCGCCTGGGCGGGACGGGACCGGACGTGGTTCCGCGAGGCCTGGGAGACCGCGCACCGGCCGGCGCTGAAGCACGTGGCCGACGCCGTGACGCTCGCGGCCGACGAGATCGCCGCGCAGGCCGACGATCAGGAGGCCGCGTCGTCGGCGGTCACGGGGGGCGGATCGCCGTCGACCACGGGCTCGGCCGGGTCGGCGGCCGCGGCGGCCGGGGC
>NZ_JACVQL010000213.1 GCF_019733465.1 Actinotalea ferrariae
GCCGTGCTCCGCGGGACCGAGGTCGGGCAGGGGAGCTGAGGCCGCGGGCGACGGCGCCGGTGCGCCGTCGCCCGGGCCGGCCACGCAGCGGGGCGTCGCTACGGGACGAGCAGCACCTTCCCGGTGGTCGCGCGCCCCTCGAGCGCGCGGTGCGCGTCGGCGGCGTCGTCGAGCGCGTACCGGGCCCCGACCCGGACGTCCAGGGTGCCCGCGGCGACCGCGCCGAGCACGGCACCGGCACGCTCCTCGAGCTCGGCCCGCGTCGCGACGTGGTGCCCGAGCGTGGGCCGCGTCAGGTACACCGAGCCCGCGGCGTTGAGCCGTTGCGGGTCCACCGGCGGCACCTGCCCCGAGGCGCCACCGAAGAGGGCGAGCCCGCCGCGCGGGCGCAGGCTGGCCAGCGACGCGTCGAACGTCGACCGTCCCACCCCGTCGAACACCGTGTGCACCCCGCCCTCCGCGAGCTCGCGCACGCGGGACGGGAGGTCGTGCGTGAGGTCGGCCATCGCGTCGTAGCGGATCACCTCCGCACCCGCGGCGGCGGCGAGGTCGGCCTTCTCGGCGCTCGAGACGGTGGCGAGGACGCGGGCACCACGGGCACGCGCGAGCTGGACCAGCAGGAGGCCGACGCCGCCCGCCCCCGCGTGGACCAGGACCGTCTGCCCCTCGCGCACGGGGAAGGTCGCCTCGACGAGGTAGTGCGCCGTCATGCCCTGGAGCATCACAGCGGCGGCGAGGTCGTCGGGCAGGTCGGACGGCACGGGGACGGCGCGGTCCGCGCGCACGGTGGTCAGCGTCGCGTACGAGCCGGACGAGCCGTCGGCCCACGCGACGCGGTCGCCCTCAGCGAACCCGGCCACGTCGCGGCCCACGGCGACCACCGTCCCCGCACCCTCGTCGCCGGGCACGTGCGGCACGGGTGCGCGGTAGACGCCCGAGCGGCGGTAGGTGTCGATGAAGTTGACCCCGGCAGCCGCGACGCGGACGAGCACCTCGCCCGGTGCGGGCGACGGGTCGGGCAGCTCGGTGGGGACCAGCACCTCGGGTCCGCCGGTGGCGGTGACGTGGATCGCGCGCATGCGCCCACGCTACGGGCGCCCATCGGGCGGCGCCGCAGGGCCGCGGCGCGCCGCACCGTTGCGGTGGCGCATCATGCATGGTGGTGTATATTCATGCACATGACAGTGCGGGTCGCCGTGTCCGGCGCGAGCGGGTACGCCGGCGGCGAGGTGCTCCGGCTCCTGGCCGCGCACCCCGGGGTCGAGATCGGGGCGGTCACCGCCCACTCCTCGGCGGGCGACCGGCTCGGCGCCCACCAGCCGCACCTGCGCTCGCTCGCCGACCGCGTGATCGAGGAGACGTCGGCGGCCACGCTCGCGGGGCACGACGTCGTCGTCCTGGCGCTGCCGCACGGCGCGTCCGGGGCGGTCGCCGCCCAGCTGGGTGAGGACGTGCTCGTGCTCGACTGCGGCGCGGACCACCGGCTCGGCGACCCGGCCGCCTGGGCGGCGTACTACGGAGGGACTCACGCCGGCACGTGGCCCTACGGGCTGCCCGAGCTCATGCTCGACGGTGGCGGCACGCAGCGCGACCTGCTGGCGGGCGTCCGGCGGGTCGCGGTCCCGGGGTGCAACGTCACGGCCGTCACGCTCGGCATCCAGCCCGGCGTCGCCGCGGGCGTGATCGAGCCGGCCGACCTCGTCGCCGTCCTGAGCGTCGGGTACTCGGGCGCGGGGCGGGTCGCCAAGCAGCACCTGCTCGCCTCCGAGGGCCTCGGCTCGGCCGTCCCGTACGCCGTGGGCGGGACGCACCGCCACATCCCGGAGGTCCTGCAGAACCTCGCGGCCGTGGGAGCCGACGGCGCGTCGCTCTCGCTCACGCCCGTCCTCGTGCCGATGTCGCGCGGCATCCTCGCGACCACGACGGCGCGGCTCGTGCCCGGGACCGATCCCGCGGCGGTGCGCGAGGCGTGGCGGAGCGCCTACGCCGACGAGCCGTTCGTCCACCTGCTGCCCGAGGGGCAGTGGCCGACGACGGCGGCGACCGTGGGCGCCAACACCGCCCTGGTCCAGGTCGCGGTGGACGAGCGTGCCGGCCGCGTCGTCGCGGTGTCGGCGCTCGACAACCTCGTCAAGGGCACGGCCGGTGCGGCCGTGCAGTCCATGAACCTCGCGCTCGGGCTCCCCGAGACGACGGGCCTGCCGACAGAAGGGGTCGCCCCGTGACCGTCACCGCACCCCGGGGGTTCCGCGCGTCGGGAGTCACCGCGGGCCTCAAGAGCTCCGGCGCACCGGACGTCGCGCTCGTCGTCAACGACGGTCCCGACCACGTGGGCGCCGCGGTGTTCACGACCAACCGCGTCGTGGGCGCCCCGGTCGTCTGGTCGCGCCAGGTGGCGTCCGACGGCGTCGTCGCCGCGGTCGCGCTCAACAGCGGGGGCGCGAACGTCGGCACGGGTCCGGACGGCTTCCAGGACACCCACGCGACGGCCGAGCACGTCGCGGCGGCGCTCGGCGTCTCGGCGGGCGACGTCGTCGTGTGCTCGACCGGCCTCATCGGCGAGCGCCTGCCGCGTCAGCGGCTCCTCGACGGCTTCACCGCGGCCGCGGCGGCGCTCACGTCCGACGGCGGCCCCGACGCCGCCGTCGCCATCATGACGACCGACTCCGTGCCCAAGACGGTCGTCGTCGAACGGGACGGCTGGTCGGTCGGCGGCATGGCGAAGGGCGCCGGGATGCTCGCGCCGGGGCTCGCCACGATGCTCTGCGTCCTCACCACGGACGCGCGCACGACGGCGGACGTCGCCGATGCGGCGCTGCGCGCGGCGACCCGGACGACGTTCGACCGCATCGACTCGGACGGCTGCATGTCGACGTCGGACACCGTGACGCTCCTCGCGTCGGGTGCGAGCGGCGTCGTCCCGACGCCGGCCGAGCTCGCCGAGGCGGTCCGCGAGGCGTGCGCGACCCTGGCGCGGGCCCTGGTCGCCGACGCCGAGGGCGCGACCCACGACATCGCCGTCACGGTCGTCAACGCCGAGACGGAGGACGCCGCGGTCGCGGTCGCGCGCGCCGTGACGCGCTCGAACCTGTTCAAGGCGGCCATGTTCGGCAACGACCCGAACTGGGGCCGGATCATCGCCCAGGTCGGCACGGTCCCCGAGGAGGTCGCGGCCTTCGACCCCGAGCAGCTCGACGTGTCGATCAACGGCGTGCAGGTGTGCCGTGCGGGCGGCGAGGGCGAACCGCGCGAGTCGGTCGACATCGGCGCGCACCGCGAGGTGCACGTCGAGGTGGACCTCCACGCCGGCGGCGCCTCGGCCACGGTGTGGAGCAACGACCTGACGCACGCCTACGTCCACGAGAACAGCGCGTACAGCACATGAGCGACCCCACGACCCCCGCGGCTCCCGACGTCCCGTGGACGTCCACGCCCTCGCCCGACGACGACGCGTTCGACACGCGGACCGACCTGCGCCCGGATCAGAAGGCCGAGGTGCTCATCGAGGCGCTGCCGTGGCTCCAGCGCTTCGACGGCGCGCTGTTCGTGGTCAAGTACGGCGGCAACGCCATGGTCGACGACGAGCTCAAGCGCGCCTTCGCGGAGGACATGGTCTTCCTGCGCCAGGTCGGCCTGCGCCCGGTCGTGGTGCACGGCGGCGGCCCCCAGATCTCGTCGATGCTCACGCGCCTCGGGATCGAGAGCGAGTTCCGCGGCGGCCTGCGCGTCACGACGCCCGAGAGCATGGACGTCGTCCGGATGGTCCTGACCGGGCAGGTCTCGCGCGAGCTCGTGGGCCTGCTCAACGCCCACGGGCCGCACGCTGTCGGGCTCTCGGGCGAGGACGGCGGGCTCCTGCGGGCGCGCCGGCGCACCGCGACGGTCGACGGGCGCCAGGTCGACGTCGGCCAGGTCGGCGACGTCGTGGAGGTCGACCCGCGCGCGGTCCAGGACCTGCTCGACGCCGGCCGCATCCCCGTCGTGTCGACCGTCGCGCCCGACGTCGACGACCCCACCCAGGTCCTCAACGTCAACGCGGACACCGCGGCGGCGGCCCTCGCGATCGCGCTCGGCGCGACGAAGCTCATCATCCTCACGGACGTCGAGGGCCTCTACACGGACTGGCCGGACCGCTCATCGCTCGCGCGCCGCATCCGCGTGTCGGCGCTCGCGGAGCTCCTCCCGCGGCTCGAGTCCGGCATGGTCCCCAAGATGGAGGCGTGCCTCCGCGCCGTGCGCGGCGGCGTGGCCCAGGCGCACGTCGTCGACGGCCGGCAGGCGCACTCGGTCCTCATGGAGGTCTTCACCGAGCGCGGGGTCGGGACGATGGTGCTGCCCGACGACCTGCGCACCGGGTCGCTGCCCGTCGTGCCCCGGCCGGGAGGTGCCGCATGAACGACGTCGTTCCCGTCCCCGGGGCGGAGCTCGCCGGATCCGCCGCGGAGTGGACCGAGCGCTACGGCCGGGTCCTGATGAACACGTTCGGCACGCCGCGCCGCGTCCTGGTCCGCGGCGAGGGCGTGCACGTCTGGGACGCGGACGGTCGTCGCTACACGGACCTCCTCGGCGGCATCGCGGTCAACGTGCTCGGGCACGCGCACCCCACCCTGACGGCCGCGGTCTGCGCGCAGCTCGGGACGCTCGGGCACGTGTCGAACTTCTTCACGAGCCCGCAGCAGGTCGCGCTCGCCGAGCGCCTCGTCGCGCTGGCGGGCGGTGACCACGAGTCACGCGTCTTCTTCGCCAACTCCGGCACCGAGGCGAACGAGGCGGCGTTCAAGATCGCGCGTCGCACGGGTCGGCCGCGCGTCCTCGCGCTCGAGGGCGCGTTCCACGGCCGGACGATGGGTGCGCTGGCGCTCACCCACAAGGCCGCCTACCGGGAGCCGTTCGAGCCGCTCCCGGGCGGCGTCGAGTTCGTGCCCTTCGGCGACGCGGCCGCGCTCGAGGCGGCGATGGGCGACGACGTCGCCGCGATCGTCCTCGAGCCGGTCCAGGGCGAGGCGGGGGTGCGGCCGCTGCCGCCGGGTTTCCTCGCGCACGCCCGCGCCCTGGCCGACCGCCACGGTGCCCTCCTCGTCCTCGACGAGGTGCAGACCGGCGTCGGGCGCACCGGTGCGTGGTTCGCCCACCAGCTGCCCGAGCTGGGCGGCGGAGTCCGGCCCGACGTCGTGACCCTCGCCAAAGGCCTCGGCGGCGGCATCCCGATCGGTGCGGTCGTCGCGCTCAGCGGCCGTGCCGCAGCCCTCCTCGGCCCCGGTCAGCACGGCACCACGTTCGGGGGCAACCCGGTGGCGACCGTGGCTGCGCTCGCGACCATCGGCGTCATCGAGCGCGACGGGCTCCTCGGCCGCGTGCGCGACCTCGGGGACCGGCTGCGCGCGGCGCTCCGGGACGTCACGCCGCTCGTGGCCGAGGTGCGCGGTGCGGGCCTGCTGATCGCGATCGAGCTGGGCGCACCCGTCGCGGCCCGCGTCGCGGACGACGCGCTCGCCGCGGGCTGGATCGTCAACCCGGTGACACCCAGCACGCTGCGGCTCGCCCCGCCCCTGATCCTCACGTGGGAGCAGGTCAGCGGCTTCGTCGACTGGCTCGCCGGCCTGCCCGCGGACCAGCTGCTGAACGAGGGGGGCGCATGACCAGGCACCTGCTGCGCGACGACGACCTGACCCCCGCCGAGCAGGCCGAGGTCCTCGACCTCGCCCTGCGGCTCAAGGCGGACCGCTTCGCCCTGCGACCGCTCGCGGGCCCGCGGACGGTCGCGATCATGTTCGACAAGCCGACGCTGCGGACGCAGCTCTCCTTCACGGTCGGTGTCGTCGAGCTCGGGGGCCACCCGATGGTCGTGGACGGCCGCCTCGCCCAGGTCGGCGTGCGCGAGTCGGTCGCGGACAGCGCCCGGGTCCTCGGGCCCCAGGTCGCGGCGGTCGTCTGGCGCACCTTCGGTCAGGACCGGCTCGAGGAGATGGCGCGGTTCGCCGGGGTGCCCGTGGTCAACGCCCTCACCGACGCCTTCCACCCGTGCCAGGTGCTCGCCGACCTGCTCACCCTGGCCGAGCGCTGGGGCGGCACGGCGGCGCTGCGCGGACGCACGCTCACCTACCTCGGTGACGGCGCGAACAACATGGCGCACTCGTACCTGCTCGGTGGGGCGACGGCGGGGATGCACGTGCGGGTCGCGAGCCCGGCGAGCCGCCTGCCCGACGCGGACGTCCTGGCGCGCGCCGAGGAGATCGCCGCGGGCACGGGCGGGTCCGTCGAGGTGACCAGCGCTGCCGACGACGCCGTCGCCGGTGCGCACTGCGTCGCGACCGACACGTGGGTGTCGATGGGCGACGCGACCGCCGAGGACGAGGCGGTGGCACTGTTCGCGCCGTTCCAGCTCGACGCCGCCCGCCTGCGCCGCGCCGCGCCGGGTGCCGTCGTGCTCCACTGCCTGCCCGCGTACCGGGGCAAGGAGATCACCGCGGAGGTCATCGACGGACCGCAGTCGGCCGTCTTCGCGGAGGCCGAGAACCGGCTGCACGCCCAGAAGGCGGTGCTGGCATGGCTGCTGGAGCGCGCGTGAGCGCGGGCGCCTCGCCGAGCCCGACCGGGGTGCCGCAGACCAAGGCGGCGCGCCACGCCCTCATCGGGCGGCTGCTCGCCCGGCAGCCGGTCCGCTCGCAGGCCGACCTCGTGGCGGCGCTCGCCGCCGAGGGCGTGACCGTGACGCAGGCGACGCTCTCGCGCGACCTCGTCGAGCTGCGTGCGGTGCGCATCCGGACGCACGACGGCACGCTGACCTACGCCGTCCCGGGAGAGGGCGGCGACCGCCGGCCGCACGCGGCAGAGTCCGCGGAGCACCTCGCGGCCCGCCTGGCCCGCCTGTGCGCGGAGCTGCTGGTCACCGCCGAGTCGTCGGGCAACCTAGTCGTGCTGCGGACGCCCCCGGGCGCCGCGCAGTTCCTCGCCTCGGCCATCGACCACTCGGTGCTGCCGGGCGTCATGGGCACCATCGCCGGCGACGACACCGTCCTCGTCATCAGCAGCGAGCCCGACGGCGGTCAGGCCGTCGCCCAGCGCTTCCTCGACCTCGCGGGTGGCCGCGACGACGCACCAGAGAAGGATGAGACGTGAGCAAAGTTCTGACGGAGCTGCCGGTCGGCGAGCGCGTGGGGATCGCCTTCTCCGGCGGGCTCGACACGTCGGTGGCGGTGGCGTGGATGCGGCACCGCGGCGCGATCCCGTGCACGTACACGGCCGACCTCGGCCAGTACGACGAGCCCGAGATCGACCAGGTGCCCGACCGTGCGCTGATGTACGGCGCCGAGCTCTCGCGTGCGGTGGACTGCAGGGCGGCCCTGGTCGAGGAGGGGCTCGCGGCGCTCGCGTGCGGTGCGTTCCACATCCGCAGCGGCGGGCGGTCGTACTTCAACACCACCCCGCTGGGCCGTGCCGTGACCGGCACGCTGCTCGTGCGCGCGATGCAGGCCGACGGCGTCGAGATCTGGGGTGACGGCTCGACGTTCAAGGGCAACGACATCGAGCGCTTCTACCGCTACGGGCTCCTCGCGAACCCGTCGCTCCGGATCTACAAGCCGTGGCTCGACAAGGACTTCGTGACCGAGCTCGGCGGGCGCGCGGAGATGAGCCAGTTCCTCGTCGAGCACGGCCTGCCGTACCGCGACAGCGCCGAGAAGGCGTACTCGACCGACGCGAACATCTGGGGCGCGACGCACGAGGCGAAGACCCTCGAGCACCTCGACGTCTCGCTCGAGTCGGTCCAGCCGATCATGGGCGTGCGGTTCTGGGACCCCGCGGTCGCGATCGAGACCGAGGACGTCACGATCGGCTTCGAGCGCGGTCGACCGGTCTCGATCGACGGCGTGCGGTACGACGACCCGGTCGCCCTCGTCCGTGAGGCCAACGCCGTCGGCGGGCGTCACGGCCTGGGCATGTCCGACCAGATCGAGAACCGGATCATCGAGGCCAAGTCGCGCGGCATCTACGAGGCACCGGGGATGGCGCTGCTGTTCGTCGCCTACGAGCGCCTCGTCAACGCGATCCACAACGAGGACACCATCGCGAGCTACCACGCCGAGGGTCGCCGGCTGGGCCGGCTGCTCTACGAGGGGCGGTGGCTCGACCCGCAGGCGCTCATGCTGCGCGAGTCCATCCAGCGGTGGATCGCCTCCGTGGTCACGGGCGAGGTGACGCTGCGCCTGCGGCGGGGCGAGGACTACACCGTCCTGCGCACCGACGGCCCGGCGTTCTCCTACCACCCGGAGAAGCTCTCGATGGAGCGCACCGAGTCGGCGGCCTTCGGCCCGACCGACCGGATCGGCCAGCTGACCATGCGCAACCTCGACATCGCGGACTCCCGCGCGAAGCTCGAGCTGTACGCGCAGCAGCCCGTCGACCAGGGCCAGGTGCTCGTCGAGAACGGCACGCTCTTCGGCGCGCTGCCCGCCGGCGGTGCTGACGTCATCACCGACAACCCGTCGGTCGCCGGTGACGAGGAGCTGGCGCTCGAGAGCGCCGCGATGGAAGTCGGGACGGACTGACGTGACGAGCACCGGGAGCACCGGCAACGGAGGGAGCACGCCGTCGGGCGCGCTCTGGGGCGGCCGCTTCAGCGGCGGACCGGCCGACGCGCTGGTCGAGCTGTCGCGCAGCACGCAGTTCGACTGGCGGCTGGCGGACGTCGACCTGCGCGGGTCGGTGGCCCACGCCCGCGTCCTGCACCGCGCGGGTCTCCTCGACGACGACGCCCTGGCGGCCATGGTCGCGGCGCTCGAGCAGCTGCGGTCCGACGTCGCCTCGGGGGCCTTCGCCCCGGTGCCGGCCGACGAGGACGTCCACAGCGCGCTCGAGCGAGGGCTGATCGAGCGGGCGGGCGCCGACCTCGGCGGCCGGCTGCGCGCCGGCCGCTCGCGCAACGACCAGATCGCCACCCTCGTCCGGATGTACCTCCGTGACGAGGCCCGGGTGCTCGCGGGCCTCGTGCTCGACGTCGTCGAGGCGCTCGTCGAGCAGGCGGCGGCCGCGGGCACGGCGCCGATGCCCGGCCGCACCCACCTGCAGCACGCGCAGCCGGTCCTCCTCGCGCACCACCTGCTCGCTCACGCGTGGCCGCTCCTGCGCGACGTCGAGCGCTGGGCCGACTGGGACCGCCGCGCCGCCCGCTCGCCGTACGGCTCGGGCGCGCTCGCGGGCTCGTCGCTCGGCCTGGACCCGGCGGCCGTCGCGGCGGAGCTCGGGTTCGACGGCCCGGTGGAGAACTCGATCGACGGCACGGCCTCGCGCGACGTCGTCGCGGAGTTCGCCTGGGTGGCGGCGATGGTCGGGGTCGACGTCTCCCGCCTCGCGGAGGAGGTCGTCATCTGGGCGACCAAGGAGTTCGGCTTCGTCCGGCTGCACGACGCGTACTCGACCGGGTCGAGCATCATGCCGCAGAAGAAGAACCCGGACGTCGCCGAGCTGGCGCGCGGGAAGGCCGGGCGCATGATCGGCGACCTCACCGGCCTGCTGGCGACGCTCAAGGGTCTGCCTCTCGCCTACAACCGCGACCTCCAGGAGGACAAGGAGCCCGTCTTCGACCAGGTCGACACCCTCGCGGTACTCCTGCCCGCCTTCGCCGGCATGGTCGCGACGCTGACCTTCGACACCGACCGCATGGCGGCACTCGCGCCGCAGGGCTTCTCGTTGGCGACGGACGTCGCGGAGTGGCTCGTGCGCGAGGGTGTCCCGTTCCGCGTCGCGCACGAGGTGGCCGGTGCGTGCGTGCGCACGTGCGAGGAGCGCGGCATCGAGCTGTGGGACCTGTCCGACGCCGACCTCGCGTCCATCTCCGAGCACCTCACGCCGGGCGTCCGCGCCGTGCTCACGGTCGAGGGCTCGCTGGCGTCGCGCGCGGCGGTCGGCGGCACGGCCCCGGCGCGCGTCGCCGAGCAGCTCGAGGCCGCGCGGAGCCGGGCGGGCGAGCTCCGGGCGTGGACCCGCGCGTGACGAGCGCGACCGCGTCCGTCTCGCAGCTCGCGGCGCGCGTACGGGAGGGCCGGGCACGCCTGGGTGGCGTCCGGCTCGTGTGCGTCGACGGTCCCGCCGGCTCCGGCAAGAGCACGCTGGCGGGGCGGCTCGCGGAGGTGCTCGACGCACCCGTCGTGCACCTCGACGACCTGTACGAGGGCTGGGCGGGGCTGGGGAAGGTCTGGGACCGGGTGGAGGACCAGGTCCTCGCGCCGATCGCCGAGGGCCGGCCCGGCCGGTACCAGCGCTACGACTGGGTGGCGGGACGCTTCGACGACTGGCGCGACGTGCCGCTCGCGGACGTCCTGGTGCTGGAGGGCTGCGGCAGCGCCCCGCTCGCCGTCGAGAGCCGGGCGACCCTGGTGCTGTGGGTGGAGGCGCCGGCGGACGTCCGGCTCCGCCGGGGCCTCGAGCGGGACGGTGAGGCGCTCCGTGACGAGTGGCTCCGGTGGATGGGGCTCGAGGCCGTGCACTTCGCACAGGAGCGCACGCGCGAGCGGGCCGACGTCGTCGTCGACGGCACTCGGCCGCTCGAGCCCTGAGAACCGTGGCCGCAGGAGGCAGGCTGGTGGCATGGGGTCGTCGATGAGCGCGAGCGGCGCGGCCGGGGCCAGGGCGCAGCTCTCGGCCCCCGCCGTCGACGTCGCCCCCCACCTCCTCGGTGCGCTCGTCACGACGGTGCTGCCGGACGGGGTCGTCACGGTGCGACTCACGGAGGTCGAGGCGTACGAGGGCGAGCGGGACCCGGGCTCGCACGCCTTCCGCGGACGTTCGGCGCGCAACGCGGTCATGTTCGGACCGGCGGGTCACCTGTACGTGTACCGGCACATGGGCCTGCACCACTGCGCGAACGTCGTGACGGGGCCCGACGGCACGGCCTCTGCCGTCCTGCTGCGCGCGGGCGAGGTGGTGGAGGGTCGGGACCTCGCCTTCGAGCGGCGGACCCGTCGCGGGGTCGCGCGGTCCGACGTCGACCTCGCTCGGGGACCGGCCCGGCTCGCGGACGCGCTGGGCCTCGACCTCACGCACTACGGGGCGGACGTCCTGGACCCGGCCGGCGTCGTCCGCCTCACGCCGGCGGACCCTCCGCCGCGTTGGCTGACCGGACCTCGGGTGGGCGTCGGCGGCGCCGGGGGAGACGCGACGGCGTTCCCGTGGCGGTTCTGGCTGGCCGACGAGCCGACGGTGTCGGTGTACCGCCCGGCACCCCCGCCGCGTCGACGCTGAGGGGGGACGCTGGGGCGGGACACGGCGACGGGACCGGCCCGGGGCACGGCACACTGGGCGCACGACCGATCGAGAGGGACCGTGGTGGACATCCTGGACGAGCTGCGATGGCGAGGTCTGGTGGCGCAGACCACCGACGAGCAGGCGCTGCGCGACGCGCTGGCGAACGGTCCGGTGACGCTGTACTGCGGCTTCGACCCGACCGCCCCGAGCCTGCACCACGGTCACCTCGTGCAGCTGGTCCTCCTGCGGCACCTCCAGCTCGCCGGCCACCAGGTGCTCGCGCTCGTGGGCGGTGCCACCGGCATGATCGGCGACCCCCGCATGTCCGGCGAGCGGGTCCTCAACACCAAGGACACGGTGGCCGAGTGGGTCGAGCGCCTGCGGCTCCAGGTCTCGCGGTTCCTCGACCTGGGCGGTGACAACCCGGCGCGGCTGGTCAACAACCTGGACTGGACGGGGGACCTGAGCGCGATCGACTTCCTGCGCGACGTGGGGAAGCACTACCGCCTGGGCACGATGCTCGCCAAGGACACGGTCGCGCGTCGCCTGGCGAGCGACGAGGGCATCAGCTTCACCGAGTTCAGCTACCAGATCCTGCAGGGGCTGGATTTCCTCGAGCTGTACCGGCGTCACGGCTGCACGCTCCAGACCGGCGGCAACGACCAGTGGGGCAACCTGCTGTCCGGCGTCGAGCTGATCCGCAAGGCGGAGCGGGGCACCGTGCACGCGCTGACGACGCCGCTCATCACGAAGGCCGACGGCACCAAGTTCGGCAAGTCGGAGGGCGGTGCCATCTGGCTCGCCCCCGACATGATGAGCCCGTACGCCTTCTACCAGTTCTGGCTCAACACCGACGACGCCGACGTCGTGCGCTACCTCCGCATCTTCACCTTCCGGACGCGCGAGGAGATCGCCGAGCTCGAGCAGGCCGCGGCCGAGCGGCCTGCGGCGCGTGAGGCGCAGCGCGCCCTCGCCGGTGACGTCACGACGCTCGTGCACGGAGCCGACGCGACCGCGAAGGTGGTCGCTGCGAGCCAGGCGCTGTTCGGCCGCGGCGACCTGTCGACGCTCGACGAGCAGACGGTGGCCGCGGCGGTCGCTGAGCTGCCGCGTGCGGAGCTGCCCGCGGACGCGTGGGCCGACGGCGCCCCCGTGGTCGACCTGCTCACGGCAGGGGGGCTCGTCGCCGGACGCTCGGCCGCCCGCCGCGCCATCGGGGAGGGCGGCGTCTCGGTCAACAACGCGAAGGTGACGGCCGAGGACGCGAGGGTGACGGGGGACCAGCTGCTCCATGGGCGATGGGCGGTGCTGCGACGAGGCAAGAAGACGCTCGCGGTCGCCGAGGGTCCCGCTCGCCCCTGACGAGCCGGGCCGCACCCGGTACGGCGTGCCGACGGCCGTACCACTGAGCCTTCCGCGAGCGGGGCGGCACGCGCGCCGGCGGACGGTGACGCTGGTCACCCGGCGCTGACTTGATCCGGGGACCAGGTCCCACGTAGTGTTCTCGATGTCGCCCCGAGAGGGAGGAACGGACGGAAGAGCGCAGCTCGCCGGCCGGTCCCACCGGGAGACCACCCCCCTCGCAAGGCAACGTCGGACGCTCAGGCGGCCGGCTACAGCCACGCAGGGACACCGGGAAGCCGGGCCACGGAACGCAAGTTGACCGGGCACGGCAGATCGGCTAGATTTAAGAGGTTGCCTCCGGACGGGTCGTGATGATCTGGATGGATGTGCGTCTGTTCCTTGAGAACTCAACAGCGTGCCAAAAGTCGATGCCATTTGTCGGCGTCTGTGGGTGGGGTCCATCGTTGTGGTGGGCTGGTGCTCGTGGGCGGATGACGTGGTTGAGACAAATGTTTAACGTCAGTTGTACATTTGATCGATGCCAGATGAAAACTGGTCCTTCGGGACCGCTTCGTGTGTTGGTTGTCCTGTCCTTTCGGGGATGGGTTGCCT
>NZ_JACVQL010000214.1 GCF_019733465.1 Actinotalea ferrariae
GCGCGAGCGCGACGACGGCCGCACCGGCGGCGACGACCTGTGCGGCGCGGGGGGCCAGGCGCGGCCAGACCAGGCCGAGGAACGCGGCCGCCGCAGCCGCGTCGAGGCCCCACCGCTGCGGGTCGCCCAGCGCGTCGCCGACGACGGCGCCGACGACGGTGAAGACGTTCCACAGCACGAAGACGCCGAGCCCGGCCCACCAGAAGCCGACCCGCGCCACGGCGGGGGTGCGTTGCGCCGTGGCGACGGCGGTCGACTCGTCGATGGTGATCTGGGCGGCGGCGACCTGCTTCAGCCCCCGGTAGCGCAGCAGCGGCGAGAGCACGGCGCCGTAGAGCGCGTTGCGTGCGCCCAGCAGCGCGGCGGTCGCGACCGCGGCCCCGGCGGCGCCGCCCGCACCGACGACGCCGATGAACGCGAACTGCGACCCGCCCGTGAACATGAGCAGGCTCAGGGCGGAGGTCTGCCACAGGTCCAGGCCCGCGGAGACCGCGAGCGCTCCGAAGGAGATCCCGTAGACGCCCGTCGCGGCGGCCACCGACAGCGCCTGGCGGATGGCCGCACGTCGCTCGTGCACGTCGGCGGCGTCCTCGGGAGGACCGGTCCGGTCGGGCGGTGCTGCGTCCGTCACAGGGCGACGTACACGCTCTCGAGGTACTCCTCGATCCCGGCCTCGCCGCCCTCGCGGCCGAGCCCGGACTGCTTGACGCCACCGAAGGGTGCGCTCGCGTCGGACACCATGCCGCGGTTGACGCCGAGCATCCCGGCCTCGACCGCCTCCGCGACCCGCATCACGCGGCCGACGTCGCGCGTGTAGGCGTAGGCCACGAGACCGAACTCGGTGCTGTTGGCGAGCGCGAGCGCCTCGTCCTCGGAGCCGAAGGTCACCACGGGCGCGACGGGCCCGAAGATCTCCTCGCGCACGGCGCGCGCGGACGGGTCGACGTCGGTCAGGACGGTGGGGGAGTAGAAGTGCCCCGGGAGCGCCGAGCGGTCCGGCCGGTCGCCGCCGACGGCGACGCGGGCGCCACCGTCGACCGCCTCGGCCACGACCTCCTCGACGCGGTCCACCGCGCGCGCCTCGATGAGCGGTCCGACGGTGGTCCCCGCGCGGCTGCCGGGGCCGACGACGAGCCGCTCGAACGCCGCGGCGAGGCCGGCGCTGAACTCCGCCGCCACCGACTCGTGGACGAGGAACCGGTTGGCGGCCACGCAGGTCTGCCCCGCGTTGCGCATCTTGGCGGCGACGGCGCCCTCGACGGCGGCCGGCACGTCCGCGTCGTCGAAGACGAGGAAGGGTGCGTTGCCGCCCAGCTCCATCGACGTGCGCAGGACGCCCTCGGCCGCACCGCGCAGCAGCACCCGGCCCACCTCCGTCGAGCCGGTGAACGACAGCTTGCGCAGGCGTGGGTCCGCGAGCAGCGGCTCGACGAGCGCGGACGACGACGACGTCGGCACGACGTTGACCACGCCGGTCGGCAGGCCGCGCTCGGCGAGCACCTCGCGGACGACCTCGGCGAAGAGCGCCGTCGTCAGCGGCGTCAGGCCGGCCGGCTTGACGACGACCGTGCACCCCGCCGCGAGGGCCGGCGCGATCTTCCGGGTCGCCATCGCGAGCGGGAAGTTCCACGGCGTGATGAGGAGCGCGGGGCCGACCGGGCGGCGCAGGACCATCTGGTGGTTGGCGCCGCTCGGCGCGGTCCGCACGATCCCGCCGACCCGGACGGCCTGCTCGGAGTACCAGCGCACGTACTCGGCGCCGTAGGCGACCTCGGCGCGGGACTCGGCGAGCGGCTTGCCGCCCTCGGCCGTGATGACGGCCGCGAACTCGTCGGTGCGCGCGATCACCCGGTCGAAGATCGTGCGGAGCACCTCGGCGCGCTCGCGCGGCGCGACCCCGCGCCATGCGGGGAGCGCGTCGTCGGCCGCGGCCAGGGCCGCGAGGCCGTCCTCGGGCGCGCCGTCGGCCACCTCGACGAGCACGTCGCCCGTGGCCGGGTCGTGGACCTCGAACGTGCGACCCGACGAGCCGGCGGTCCACTCACCGCCTACGAGCACGCCGGTGGGCAGGTCCACCGGGAGGGTCTGGGACTGCGCTGCCAGGTGCACCATCGCCATGGTCGCCAGTATGGACCCGGCGAGGGCGGGCGTGGACCGACGCGGCCGGACCCGCCCGGACGCGCCCTACGATGTCGCCATGCCGGTCGCCACCCCGTACGAGGACCTCCTGCGGCACGTGCTCGAGCACGGCACGCCCAAGTCGGACCGCACGGGGACGGGCACGCGCAGCGTCTTCGGCCACCAGATGCGCTTCGACCTCGCCGCGGGCTTCCCGCTCGTCACCACCAAGCGCGTGCACCTGCGTTCGATCGTGCACGAGCTGCTCTGGTTCCTGCGCGGCGAGTCGAACGTCGCCTCGCTGCGCGAGAACGGCGTGACGATCTGGGACGAGTGGGCCGACGAGGACGGCGAGCTGGGACCCGTCTACGGCGTCCAGTGGCGCTCGTGGCCCACGCCCGACGGCGGCCACGTCGACCAGGTCGCGCAGCTGGTCGAGCAGATCCGGCGCGACCCGGACTCGCGCCGGCTCATCGTCTCGGCGTGGAACGTCGCCGCGATCCCCGAGATGGCGCTCGCGCCGTGCCACGCGTTCTTCCAGTTCTACGTCGCCGACGGGCGCCTCTCGTGCCAGCTCTACCAGCGCAGCGCGGACCTCTTCCTCGGGGTGCCGTTCAACATCGCCTCGTACGCGCTGCTCACGCACATGGTCGCGCAGCAGACCGACCTCGCCGTGGGGGACTTCGTCTGGACCGGGGGCGACTGCCACATCTACGACAACCACGTCGACCAGGTGACCGAGCAGCTGCGGCGCGAGCCGTTCCCCGCGCCCCGCCTCGAGCTGCGCCGCGCGGCGTCGATCTTCGAGTACACGTTCGAGGACGTCCAGGTCGTCGACTACCGGCATCACCCCGCCATCGCGGCGCCGGTCGCCGTCTGATGACGGCCGGTCCCGTCTCGGTCGGGCTGATCTGGGCCCAGGACGCCGACCGGTGCATCGGGCGCGACGGCGACCTGCCGTGGTACCTGCCGGAGGACCAGGCGCACTTCCGCGAGGTCACGACGGGGCACCCGGTGATCATGGGCCGGCGCACGTGGGAGTCGCTGCCCGAGCGGTTCCGGCCCCTGCCCGGCCGCACCAACATCGTGCTGAGCCGCCGCCCGGACCTGCGCCTCGAGGGCGCGCACGTGGTGCCGGACGTCGCCTCGGCCACGCCCCTCGCGGCCGGCCGCTCGCTCTGGGTGATCGGCGGCGCCCAGGTCTACGCCGCCTTCCTGCCCGTGGCGGACCGGGTCGAGCTGACCGAGATCGACCTCCGCGTCGACGGCGACACGAGGGCGCCCGCGCTCGACGAGACCTGGCACGAGGAGTCGCGCTCGCCGGTGGACGGCTGGCACGTCTCGCGCACCGGGCTGCGCTACCGCTTCCGCTCGCTCGTCCGCTCGGCGCCCCCAGGTGGGACCGCGGAGCAGGCTCCGGACGCCGCGCTGTAGTTTGCTGCCTATGGCGCCCACCCTCCACGCCCGTCCCGTCGTCGCCGGGCGTCCCTTCGGAGCGCTGCTGACCGCGATGGTCACGCCGATGACGCCCGACGGCGGCATCGACCTCGATGCGACCGCCGCGCTGGCGAACCACCTGGTCGACCACGGGCACGACGGTCTCGTGCTCAACGGCACGACGGGCGAGGCCCCGACGACGCACGCGCCCGAGAAGGCCGACGTCATCCGGGCCGTCGTCGACGCGGTGGGCGACCGCGCGTACGTCGTCGCGGGCGCCGGCTCGAACGACACCGCGCACGCGGTGCGGATGGCCGAGCAGGCGGCCGAGGCGGGCGCCCACGGGCTGCTCGTCGTCTCGCCGTACTACTCGCGGCCCTCGCAGGAGGGCGTCTACCAGCACACCGTCGCCGTCGCGGACGCGACCGGCCTGCCCGTGATGCTGTACGACGTGCCGGCGCGCACGGTGGTCCGGTACGGCCTGGCGACGCTCGAGCGGCTCGCGGCGCACGACCGCGTCGTCGCCGTGAAGGACGCCACGGGCGACGTCGTCGGCGCGATGCGTGCCATCGACGCGACGGGACTCGCGTACTACGCGGGTGACGACGCGCTGCTGCTGCCGTTCCTGTCCGTCGGTGCGGTCGGCGTCGTCAGCATGGCCGCGCACCTCGTGGGCGACGAGCTCGCCGAGGTGATCCGCGCGGTGGACGCGGGCGACCTCGCCACGGCGCGTGCCGTGTTCCGCGCGGCGATGCCGATGATCGACCTCATCGCGGGCAGCGGCAACGGTGCCCTGCGGTCCAAGCTCACGCTGGCGCTGCTCGGGCTCATCCCCAGCGCCGCCATGCGCCTTCCCCAGGCCGCAGCCGACGCCGAGGAGGTCGCCCTCGTCCGGGCGGCCCTCGTCGCGGCGGGCCGTCTCGACTGACCCGACCCCGGAGGTCCGATGTCCCACCCCCACCCCGAGCTCGGGGCACCCCCGGCGCTCCCCGCCGGCGCCCTGCGCGTGGTCGCCCTCGGCGGCCTCGGCGAGATCGGCCGCAACATGGCGGTCCTCGAGTACGACGGGCGCCTGCTGATCATCGACTGCGGCGTGCTCTTCCCCGAGGACCACCAGCCCGGCGTCGACCTGATCCTCCCCGACTTCGACTACATCGCCGACCGGCTGGGCGACGTGGACGCCGTCGTCCTCACGCACGGCCACGAGGACCACATCGGCGCGGTCCCGTACCTGCTGCGGATGCGGCCGGACATCCCGCTGGTCGGGTCCCAGCTGACGCTGGCGTTCGTCGAGGCGAAGCTCAAGGAGCACCGCATCACGCCGACGACGCTCGCGGTCAAGGAGGGCCAGGTCGAGCGGCTGGGCGCTTTCGAGTGCGAGTTCGTCGCCGTCAACCACTCCATCCCCGACGCGCTCGCCGTCGCCGTGCGCACGGGCGCCGGCACGGTGCTGCACACGGGCGACTTCAAGATGGACCAGCTCCCGCTCGACGGCCGGATCACGGACCTGCGCGCCTTCGCGCGGCTCGGCGAGGCCGGCGTCGACCTCTTCATGGTCGACTCGACCAACGCCGAGGTCCCGGGCTTCACGACGAGCGAGCGCGACATCGGCCCGGTCCTCGACTCGGTCTTCGCGGGCGCCGACCAGCGCGTCATCGTCGCGTCCTTCGCGTCCCACGTGCACCGCGTCCAGCAGGTGCTCGACGCCGCCCACGCGCACGGCCGCAAGGTCGCGCTCGTCGGCCGCTCGATGGTGCGCAACATGGGCATCGCGTCGGACCTCGGCTACCTCACGGTACCCGAGGGGACGCTCGTGGACGTCAAGGCGGTCGACGACCTCCCGCCCGACGAGGTCGTCCTCATGTGCACCGGCTCGCAGGGCGAGCCGATGGCCGCGCTGTCGCGCATGGCGAACCGGGACCACCGGGTCTCGGTCGGTCACGGCGACACCGTGATCCTCGCGTCGTCGCTCATCCCGGGCAACGAGAACGCGGTGTTCCGCGTCATCAACGGGCTCATGCGCCTCGGCGCGAAGGTGGTGCACCAGGGCAACGCGCGCGTGCACGTCTCGGGCCACGCGAGCGCGGGCGAGCTCATGTACTGCTACAACATCCTGCGCCCGCGCAACGTCATGCCGGTGCACGGCGAGGTGCGCCACCTGGTCGCGAACGCGGCGATCGCGGTCAAGACCGGGGTGCCGGCCGACCGGGTCGTCCTGGCGGAGGACGGGGTCGTGGTCGACCTCGTCGACGGGCGCGCGAGCGTCGTCGGCGCCGTGCCGTGCGGCTACGTCTACGTCGACGGGTCGAGCGTCGGGACCATCACCGACGCCGAGCTCAAGGACCGGCGGATCCTCGGCGAGGAGGGGTTCATCTCGATCTTCGCCGTGGTGGACTCCGCGACGGGCAAGGTCATCGCGGGCCCGCAGATCCACGCGCGTGGCTTCGCCGAGGACGAGGCGGTGTTCCAGACGATCCAGCCCGAGGTCGCGCGTGCGCTCGAGGACGCCACGTCGACCGGCACCATCGACACGCACCAGCTGCAGCAGGTCGTGCGTCGCGTGGTGGGCCGGTGGGTCTCGGGCCGGCTACGCCGCCGCCCGATGATCATCCCGGTGGTCGTCGAGGCCTGACAGGACCGCGCCCGCCCGTCGCCGGGGCCGCGTCGTCGTCGGCGCGCGCCCCGGCAGGGTCGGCGGGCGCGTCGTCGGGCACTGCGGCGTCGGGCGCCATGGCGTCGGGCGCCACGGCGTCGGGCACCACCGCGG
>NZ_JACVQL010000215.1 GCF_019733465.1 Actinotalea ferrariae
GCCCAACCCCGAGCTGCACGGGCGCCGTGCCGCCGGGGTCGGCGGACCGGTCGCCGGCCTCGCCGCGGGTGCGGACGCCATGGTGTTCGGTCCGGGTGAGCCCACGCCGGAGCAGGTCGAGGCGTACTGGGCGCAGGTCGACGCGACCGTCCGGGCGATGCACGCCGCGGTGCCGGGTGGGCAGCGCCTGCGCGCGCGCTACTCGACCGCGTCGCTGCGTGCACGACGGCGGGCGGAGCGGGCCGAGCGCTCGGGCCGTCGCGAGGCGCGCCGCGAGGCGAAGCAGGCCGCCCGCGCGGGACGCGGCGTCGTCGAGTGACCGCCTGACGCGTCAGACGACGTCGCGGCGGCGGAAGACGGCGCCGGTCAGCAGCACGAGGACGACCGTGAGCGCGAGGAGCCACAGGCTCCCGTGCGTGAGCGAGACGTGGTGCTCGACGCCCTGGCAGCTGGTCCCGTCGGCCGTGACGGTGCACTCGGTGGTCCAGTAGGTGGTGCCGTCCTGGACCCACGCCGCGACGCTCGTGCGCAGCAGCCACGGCTGGAGCGCGGGGACGAGCCCGGCGACGATCGACTCGACCACGAGCGCCCAGCCGACGAGCAGCCCGAGCGCCGCGGCGGTGTGGCGCAGGAGCACGCCCAGCGCCGCACCGACGACCCCAGCGAGGGCGCCGAGTGCCAGGATCCGCAGGGCGGTCCCCGCGATGTCGCGCCACGCCTCCGCGTCGGTGCCGCCCGCCGCGCCGTTGACCGCGTGCGCCACCCACAGGCCGGCGAGCAGGAGGACGAGCAGCCCGGCGACGAGCGGCAGGGCGACGACGCCCGCGCTCGCGAGCTTGGAGGCGAGGACCCGGAGGCGCTGGGGGACGAAGGTGAGCCACGTGCCGAGCGCGCCCGTGCTGATCTCCGCCGCCGTCGCGGAGACGCCGACGACGAGCACGAGCACGAGCAGCAGCACGGAGGACGTGGCGAGCACGTCCGCCGCCACGTCACCGAAGGCGGGGCGCTCGGGGAAGAACCACTGGCGCTGCGGCTCCATCTGGTCGCAGCCGAAGTCGACGTCGTCCCCCGTCAGGTCGCGCTCGGCGGCCTCCGCCTCCTCGCAGTCGGCGAGCATCTCGTCGCCGTCGGCCTCCCAGCGCTCGACCTCGGCCTGGTAGGCGCGCTCGGCAGCGTCGAGCTGCGTCTGCGTGAGCGGCCGGGTGCTCGACCAGATGCCGAGCGTGATGAGGACGACCGCCGCGACGCCCGCGAGGGCGGCGGCGAGCAGCATGCGTCGCGCGAGCAGGCGCCGGACCTCGACGCCGAGGAGCCTCATCGCGCACCTCCGCGGGTGCGGCGGGACGGCGTCGTGCCGTCGTCGGGCCCGGGTGGTGACGGGGCTGCCGGCGGCGCGGGCGCGTGGGGCTGCGGCGAGGCGCCGTCGGGCGCGCTGGGCGAGGCGCCGTCGGGCGCGCCCAGGGTGTCCGCGCGGGTCAGCTCGAGGAAGACGCTCTCGAGGCCCGCGCGCACGGGGGTCAGCTCGTGCACCCACAGGCCCTGCTGCGCGAGGAGGTACGTGATCCGCGCGGCCGCCGGCTCCCCCTCGACGAGCAGGTGCGCACCGTCCGGCCGGACCTGGAGGCCGGCCGCGTGCAGTGCGGCGGCCGCGCGCTCGGGCTCGGCGACGCCCACGCGCACCGCCGCGGTGCGGTCGCCGATCACGTCGGCCACCGTCCCGCTCGCGAGCAGGCGCCCGCGGCCGATGATCGACACCGTGTCGGCCACCTGCTCGACCTCGGCCAGGATGTGGCTGCTCACCAGGACGGTCCGGCCCTCGTCGGCGAGGCGACGCATGGTGCGCCGGATCTCGTGGATGCCGGCCGGGTCGAGGCCGTTGGTCGGCTCGTCGAAGATCAGCAGGTCGGGCGACTTGAGCAGCGTCGCGGCGATCGCGAGGCGCTGCTTCATGCCGAGGGAGTAGCTCGAGTACCGGTCGCCCGCGCGGTCCGTGAGCCCGGTCTCGTCGAGCACCTCGTCCACGCGGGACCGCGGGGCGCCGATCGCGTCGGCGAGCAGCACGAGGTTGCGCCGTCCGGAGAAGGCGGGGAAGAGCTTGGGCGACTCGACGATGGCGCCGACGCGGCCGATGACCTCGGGCAGCCGCTTCGGGACCTCGTGGCCGAACAGGCTCATCGAGCCCGAGTCCGGGCGGATCAGGCCGAGGAGCATCCGGATGGTCGTCGTCTTGCCCGAGCCGTTGGGCCCGAGGAAGCCGTGCACCCCGCCGGTCGGCACGTCGAGGTCGAGGCCGACGACGGCGACCTGGCGCCCCTTCAGGGAGCTGTACGTCTTGCGCAGGGCACGGGTCTCGACGGCGACGTCGGCAGGCATGCGGCTCCCCCTCGGCCGCGCGCACGGGCACGGCGGTGCGGCGAGGCTAGCGAACGCATGATCGGCGCCGGGGGAGGCCCGCCGAGTCGGGGACTACAGGGTCGCGGGCGTGAACGCGAGCTGGACCACCTGACGCCCGCGGTCGCGCGTGACGAGCTGCCCGCGGCCGGCCGGCCCGGGGACCGGCTTCGCGCCGCCGATGAGCGCCCCCTCGTCCGGGCTGCCCGAGAGCACGAGGCCGGGTGCCGCGAGGTCGCGCAGAGACTGGAGCACGGGCTCGTACATCGAGCGGCTGGCACCACCCGTGCGGCGGGTGAGGACGAGGTGCAGGCCGACGTCGCCGGCCTGCGCGAGCAGCGGCACCAGCGGCGTGAGCGGGTTGCCCGTCGACGTCGAGACGAAGTCGTAGTCGTCGACGAGGATGAACACCTCGGCACCGGACCACCACGAGCGCGCGCGCAGCTGCTCGGGTGTGACGTCGGGTCCCGGCAGGCGCCCGCGCAGGTAGTCGGCCAGCCCGGCGATCTCGCCCTGCGCCTGGTCCTGCGTCGTGAGGTAGCCGGCGAGGTAGTCGTCCGGGATCTCGCCGAGGAGCGAGCGGCGGAAGTCGATCGCGAAGATCTGCGCCTGGCTCGGCGTGTAGAGGCGCTGCACCTCGGACGCGATGCCGCGGAGCAGGGCCGACTTGCCCGAGCCGCCGTCGCCGAACGCGTACAGGTGCGACTCGTCGGTCGGGTCGATGCCGACCGGCGCGAGCGCCGCCTCGTCGACTCCGAGCAGGATGTGCCGGTCGTGCGCGCCCACGCCGCGTGCGGACGCCGCGCGCACCTCGTCGAGCGCGATGTGCTCGGGCAGCAGGCGCAGCTTGGGCCCGGACTGTCCCTGCCACGCCGAGTTGACGGTCTCGACGAGGTGGTCGACCCCGGTGCCGAGGCTCGACGCGTCGCCGTCGCCGTCGACGCGCGGCAGCGCCGTGAGCACGTGGTGCTTGGTCGTGGTGATGCCTCGGCCGGGCCGGTCCTTGGGCACGTTGACGGCGACGCGGCGGTCGATGTCCGAGTCCATCGGGTCGCCGAGGCGCAGCTCGAGCTTGGTGCCGAAGACGTCCTTCACCTGCGTCCGGAAGTCCATCCAGCGGTTCGCCGTGGCGACGAGGTGCAGGCCGAACGTCAGGCCGCGCCCGGCGAGGGTCTGGATCTCCGCCTCGAGCTCGTCGAACTCCGCGCGGATCGTGCTCCAGCCGTCCACCACGAGGAAGATGTCGCCGTAGCCGTCGTCGGCCCGCCCCTGCGCCCGGCGCTGGCGGTACGTCTCGATGGAGTCGATCCCGTTCTGCCGGAAGTAGAGCTCGCGCGCGTCGACGATGCCGTCGATCTCCGCGATGATCCGCCGCACGACGTCGGGCTCGGCCCGGCTCGCGACGCCCGCCACGTGCGCGAGCTTCGCCATCGGGCTGAACGTGCCGCCGCCGAAGTCGAGCACGTAGAACTGCACCTCGAGCGGTGTGCGCGTGAGGGCGAGCGCCGTGACGACCGACCGGGCGGCCGTGCTCTTGCCCGTGCGCGGACCGCCGACGATCGCCATGTGACCGGCGGCCCCGCCGAGGGCGAGCGTGAGGTTCTCGCGGCGCTGCTCGAGCGGGCGGTCGACGATGCCGAGCGGGATCACGAGGTCACCCGCGGACCGCCAGCCGGCCGAGACCAGGCCCAGCGCCGGGTCGGGCGCGAGGTCGGGCATGAGCTGGTCGAACGTGTGCGGCACGACGAGCGGCTCGAGCCACACCTTGTGGGCCGGCCGGCCCTGGCCCGCCATCCGCTGGACGGCGATGTCGAACGTCGCGCGCGTCTCCTCGGGCTCGCCCAGGTCGACGACGGGCGCCTCCTCGAGCTGCGACGTCTCGTCGCCGCGCACCGGTGCGGCCGTGAAGAGCTCGATCCGCTCGTTCGCGGTGCGGCCGGCAGGGCCGCCGCGGGCCGCGCGACGCCGGCCCTTCGGCGGACCGGACACGTACGAGGCCCGGAACTGGATCATCGTGGTCGTGTCGGGCTTGAGGTAGCCCATGCCCGGCACGGGCGGCAGCGTGTACGCGTCCGGCACGCCGAGCACGGTGCGGGACTCGGCGGCCGAGAACGTGCGCAGGCCGATCCGGTAGGAGAGGTGGGACTCGAGGCCGCGCAGGCGACCCTCCTCGAGCCGCTGCGAGGAGAGCAGGAGGTGCATCTGCAGCGACCGCCCGAGGCGGCCGATCGCGACGAAGAGGTCGACGAACTCGGGCTTCGCGGAGAGCAGCTCGGAGAACTCGTCGGCGACGATGAGGAGCGCGGGCAGCGGCTCGAGGTCGGTGCGGCCGTTCGCCCGCGCCTTCTCGTAGTCCGTGACGTTCGCGAAGTTGCCCGCCGCGCGCAGCAGCTCCTGGCGTCGCGTCATCTCGCCCTGGAGGGCGTCCTGCATGCGGTCGACGAGCGTGAGCTCCTCGCCGAGGTTCGTGATGATCGCCGACACGTGCGGCATGTCGGCCATGCCGGCGAAGGTGGCGCCACCCTTGAAGTCGACGAGGACGAAGTTGAGCTCTTCCGACGAGTGCGTCAGCGCGAGCGCGAGCACCAGCGTCCGGAGCACCTCGGACTTCCCGGAGCCGGTCGCGCCGATGATCAGGCCGTGCGGCCCCATGCCCTGCTGCGCGGACTCCTTGATGTCGAGCGCGATGGGCTGCCCCTGCGTCGTGAGGCCGATCGGCACGCGCAGCCGGTCGCGCTGCAGCCGAGGCCGCCAGTGCACCGAGGGGTCGAAGTCGCGCACGTCGCCGATGCCGAGGAGGTCGACGAGCTCGGCCGAGACGGCGGGGGAGTCCTCGGCGCGCGGACCGGACTCGAGGTAGAGCGGCGTGAGCCGGCGGGCCGCGGCGTCGGCGTCGGCGAGCGACATGTGGTCGGCCGTCGCGTGCAGGGGTGTGCGGCCCAGGTGCAGCACCTCGACGGGCAGCCGGGGCGCGCCCGACGGCGTGCGGTGCGCGGCCTGCCGGGCGCCGAGCGTGAGGCGCAGCGTGCGCGGGTCGCTGAGGTCGTCCCAGCGCTCGGGCAGGTCGAGCACCGTGACGCCCATGACGCCGTCGGACGTGAGGACCGCGTTGCCCGGCGGCACCTCGCCGCCGTCGACCACCACGAGGAGGTGCGGCAGCAGCGGGCTCTCGTTCTGGCCGAAGCGCGGCCGGTCGTGCAGCCCCTCGGGCAGCAGGTCCTCGACCTCGCTGAGCGACGCGCCGATCATGCGCGCGGGCCCGACGGCGTCGCGCGATCGCGTGCTGTGGGTGTGCGGCAGCCACTTGGCCCAGTCCCAGTCGCCGAGCGCCTCGGGCGAGGCGAGGACGGCGATGCGCAGGTGCTCCGGCGAGTGGAACGCCGCCAGGTGGCTGACGACGGCGCGCGCGAGGCCGCGGACGTCCGCCTCGTCGCCGGTGATCTCGACGCGTGCGACGGAGCGGACGTCGATCGCGACGGGCACGTCGTGCTGCGTCTGGTGCGTGACCATGAAGCGGTGCGCCGCCGACGCCGCGACCGGGTCGAGCTGCGCGAGGGGCGCGGTCTCCGGCGGGTCGAGGGTCAGGCACAGCGCCTGGTCGGCCAGGCCGATCCGCGCCTCGAGGAAGTCCTCGTGGTCCGGCTGGCGCTCCCAGACGCGCGAGCGCTCCTCGGCCACGACCGGCAGCGCCGTCGGGTCGGGGTTGTCCCAGTGCGCGCGCCGCCGCTGGGCCCGCGCGGCCTGGCGCACGGTGTCGCGCAGCTCGCCGAGGTAGGCGAGGTACTCGCGCCGGGCGCCGACGACGGTGGCCTGGTGCTGGGAGCGCTGCCGCCACCCGTTCACACCGACGAAGCCGAGCGACGCGACGAGGAACATGCCGGCGGCGATCATGCCGCGCGGCCCCGGGCTTGCGAGCGCGACGAAGACGATGGAGCCCGCGGAGCCGAGCATGGGGATGAGGGTCGTGAGCATGCCGCTGATGCCGTCGGACGGCGTGATCTCGGGTGGCGGGAGCACCTGGATGCGACCCGTGGGCACCGACGGCGGTGTGATCCGGGTGCCGCTGGGTCCACCGACGGGCGCTGCGGTCATCTCGTCGGGCTCTCCCTCGTGATGCGGTGGGCCGGAGGACCCGGCGCACACCCTAATATGAGCGCGTCCAGGCGTGCGCGGATCGCTCAGGGGAGACGGTGTGACATCACCCGCCCGGTCCCTCGTGGGCCTGCGTCTGGGTGAACGCTCCCTCGACGTCGCGATGCCCCACGGCGCGTCCGTCTACGACGTGCTGCGCGCGGCGGGCGCCGACCTCGACGACCCGGGCCTCACCGTCGTCGACTCCGCGGGTCAGCAGCTCGACCCCTACTCCACGACCGGCGAGCAGCTGCCCGACGGGTCCGTGCTGCACGTGCTGCGCCGACCGCGCGTCGTCCGCGTCGCACGCGGCGGTCACGAGGTCAGCGACCCGGCCGTCTCACGCCCCACGACGTCGCCCTGGTGGCTCGGCGTCGCCGGCGCGGCCGCCGTCGTCGTCGCGGCGACGGTCGTGCTGGGGATGGACGGCGCGTCGGCGCCGCTCGCGCCGGCCGACCGGTGGGCCGTCGCCGGCGCGCTGATGCTCGCAGGGCTCGCGCTCGCCGTGCTCCGGAGGCGCCCTGGTGCCACCGGGTCGCTGTGGCCCAC
Source organism: Actinotalea ferrariae (assembly GCF_019733465.1). Lineage (GTDB taxonomy): Bacteria > Actinomycetota > Actinomycetes > Actinomycetales > Cellulomonadaceae > Actinotalea > Actinotalea ferrariae_A. The sequence continues at coordinate 7,072 of NZ_JACVQL010000215.1, forward strand.
CGCGGTCGCCGCGCTCGCCGGCGCGGCGGCCGGTGCGATCACCGTCGACCCGCAGGTCGCGGCCGCCGGGCAGCTGCTCGGCGTGGCCGCGCTCGTGGGTGCGACCGTCGTGACGGCCGCGCGCTGGGCCGCGACCCGCCGCGTCCGCGACGACGCCGCCGACCACGCCGGCATCCTCCTCGTGCTCCTCGCCGGCGCCTCCGCCATCTCCGCGGGTGTGCTGCTCCTCGGCCTGCCGGCAGTCCTCGCCTCGGCCGCGATGCTCGGCGCGGTGCCCCTCCTGGTGCGCGCCCTGCCCACCCTCGCCGTGGACGTCCCCGACGAGCAGCTCATCGACGTCGCGCAGGTCGCGACCACGGCCGCGAGCGTGCGGGCGCCCACCCCGCAGCCGCTGGGTGCGGTGAACCGGCGCATGGTCGTGCGGAGCGTGCGCAGCGCCGAGCGTCGCCGCGACGCGGGGACCGTCCTCGTCGCGCTCGTCCCGCCCGTGACGGCGCCGATGGTCCTGGCGTCGGCCGAGCCCGGCGGGCTGACCGGGTGGGCCGCCCTGGTCGCCGTCCTCCTCGTGGCGCTCTCCCTCAACCTCCAGCCCCGCACGACGCGCGGCGCCGTCGTGCGCTGGGCACCGCGCGTGAGCGCCGCCCTGCTGCTCGTCGAGCTCGGCGTGCTCGGCGCCGCGAGCGGCGGGCCGGTGGCGACCGCCGCGACCGGCGCGGCGATCGGCCTCGGCCTCGGGGTGGCGGCGCTGAGCGTCGCTGTCGGCCGCGGCTGGCGGTCGGTCGGCTTCTCGCGCCTCGCGGACACCCTCGAGGGCCTCTCGACGGCGCTCGCGCTGCCGGCTGCGCTCACCGCGGCCGGCGTCGTCGAGGTCCTCCGGCTGGTCACGTCGGCCTGACGTGGCCGTTGCTACGCTGTCGCCGCCGGGCGGGCCGACCGCCACGCTCGAGACTCGGAGGTGGAGGTGAGCTCTCCGGTGGAGGCCACCTGTCCCACCTGCCGCGCGGCCGTCGCCCCGGGCAGCTCCTTCTGCACGCGCTGCGGCTCGGTGCTCACGGGTACGCCCGCGGTCCGCGAGATCGCGGCCGACGTCGGCGGTGGTCAGCAGTGGGGCGGCCGCCCGTCGCGTGACCGCCGCGCCCGCGGAGGTCCCCAGGCTGGTCCCGGGGCGGTCGCCTCGCAGCCCGCCGGTGCCGTCGCGTCGCTCCCCCAGGGCGCGATCACGCCCGTGCCCGTCGGCGCGCAGGTCGCGCACGCCGGCGACGCGTGGCGGGCCGTCAGCGCC
>NZ_JACVQL010000216.1 GCF_019733465.1 Actinotalea ferrariae
TCCCACGACGCCTCGGCGGCGGCGGTCGACGGACGGCCGGGGACCTCTGCCGGCGCGGCGGCCGCGGGCGTCGCCGGCGCAGCCGCGGCCGCGCTCTCCGCGAGCGCCGTCTCGACGCGCACCGTGATGCCGAGCGTCTCGTGGAGCGCGCGCTGGACGTTGTCCGGGTGAGGGCCGCTGCGGAAGGTCGAGGCGAGCTGCGGCGTCGTGAACGCGAGCGCAACCTTGTCCGCGGACACCTCCCCGACCTGCGCGTTCTGGCTCACGAGCACCCACGTCGCCATGCGCAGCCCGCGGAGCGTCTGGAGCACCTCGGGCCAGCGCCGCCGGACCATCTCCGCGTCGAACCCCGCGGCCGGTGCGCTGCCCGCGGAGATCGTCACGGGCGCACCGACGGCGGGCCTGCCGGCGACCGGCGTGTCCTGCGGCTCGACGTCCTCGCTCTCCGGGCGCGGCGTCTCGGCGTCCTGGGTCCGGGTGCCCGCGGTCCCGGCGTCGGCCGCCGCGGGATCGCTCGTCTCCGGGACGGATGGCTCGCTCGGCTCCGCAGGGTGCGTCGCAGGGGGCGTCGCGGAGTACGACGTCGCGGTCGACGTGGGGCCCCCAGGAGCCGCACCGCCCTGCGGCGTCGCGGTCGGCGCAGTCTCGACCGGCGCAGTCCGGGCCGACGCAGCCTCGACCGGCGCAGGCTCGACCGACGGCGTCGCGACCTGCCTCGTCGTCGGCGACTCCTCCTGCGTCGCGGCGTGCGTCGGCGTCTGCGCCGCCACCCGAGGCGCGGTCACCTGGGCCGGGGCCACCTGGACCGCCGCGGGCGCCGGCACCGCGTGCGCAGCCGCGGCGGGGACACCCGAGGCGACCTGACGCTCGACCCGGTCGAGCCGCGCGGCGAGGCCGACGGAGCCGTCGTCGGCGGCCGGCAGGAGCAGGCGTGCGACGAGCAGCTCGAGGTGCAGCCGCGGCGACGTCGCGCCGGTCATCTCGGTGAGCGCGGCGTTGACGAGGTCGGCCGAGCGGGAGAGCTCCGCGGCGCCGAGCGCCGACGCCTGGCCCCGCATGCGCTCGAGCTGGTCCGTCGGCAGGTCCCGGAGCACCGCCTGCGCCGCCTCGCCGGACGCCGCGATGACGATGAGGTCGCGCAGCCGCTCGAGCAGGTCCTCGACGAACCGCCGCGGCTCGTGCCCCGACGAGATCACGCGCTCGACGACGCGGAAGGCGCTCGCGCCGTCCCGTGCGGCGATCGCGTCGACGACGTCGTCGAGGAGCGTCGCGTGCGTGTAGCCGAGCAGCGCCACCGCGCGCTCGTAGTCGATGCCGCCCTCGTCGGCGCCCGCGACGAGCTGGTCGAGCACCGAGAGCGAGTCGCGCACGGAGCCGCCGCCGGCGCGCACCACGAGCGGCAGGACGCCGGCGCCGACCTGGACGCCCTCCGTCTCGCACAGCCCCTGCAGGTACGGCTGCAGGGTGGACGGCCCGACGAGCCGGAAGGGGTAGTGGTGGGTGCGCGAGCGGATGGTCCCGATGACCTTGTCCGGCTCCGTCGTCGCGAAGATGAACTTGATGTGCGGCGGCGGCTCCTCGACGATCTTGAGGAGCGCGTTGAAGCCCTGCGACGTGACCATGTGGGCCTCGTCCAGGATGAAGATCTTGAACCGGTCGCGCGCCGGCGCGAACGTCGCGCGCTCGCGCAGGTCACGCGCGTCGTCGACCCCACCGTGGCTCGCCGCGTCGATCTCGACGACGTCGAGGCTGCCCGGCCCGCCGCGTCCCAGCTCGACGCACGACGGGCATGTGCCGCACGGCTCGGGCGTCGGCCCCTGCGCGCAGTTGAGGCAGCGCGCGAGGATGCGCGCCGACGTCGTCTTGCCGCAGCCGCGCGGGCCGGAGAACAGGTAGGCGTGCGTGACCTTGTCCGCCCGGAGCGCCTGCATGAGCGGCTCCGTGACGTGCTCCTGACCGATCACCTCGGTGAAGGTGTCGGGCCGGTAGCGGCGGTACAGGGCTGTGCTCACGGGACCGAGCGTAGACGCCGCCACCGACAGGACGGCACCGCCCCCAGCCTCGCCGGGCGGACGTCCGTGGCCGTCGCTACGGTGCGCTCATGACCGCCACCGGACGCGCCGCAGCGGGCGCCCTCGCCGTGCTCGCGCTGGTCAGCGCGTGCTCCGCGAGCCCGGACGCGTCCGCCGCGGCCGAGGCGGCGTCAGCGCTCGTGGAGGCCGTCGCGTCGTCCGACGGCGCAGCGGCCTGCACGCTCCTCGCACCCGCCGCCGTGCAGGCCCTCGAGAGCGAGTTCTCCGCGGCGTGCGAGGAGGCGGTCCTCGAGCCCGAGGTCGCCGACGAGATCGAGGACGCGGCCGGCGGTGGGTCCCGCGGGGCCCAGGCGTTCGGCCGCCAGGCCCAGGTGCGCCTCGAGGGCGACACCGTATTCCTCACCCTGAGCGGCGAGACGTGGCTGGTCACCGCCGCGGGCTGCACGCCCCGCACCGACCAGCCGTACGAGTGCGCGATCGAGGGAGGCTGACCGTGCGCGTCATGTTCACCGTGCTGCTCGGCTCGGCGCTCGTCGGGCTCGTGTACTTCATCGCGCTCGGGCTGCTGCACCGATGAGCGCGCTCCGCTCCGCGTTGAGGCACAACGGCCTCACGCTCTTCTTCGGCGTCCTGTTCGTGGTGACGCTGGTCGGTCAGGCGCTCACCGGGCTCGCGTACTTCAACGAGGAGCAGCGCGGCGCGGGCCTCGAGCCCGTGACGCTCGGCCAGTACCTGACGTCGTCCGTCTTCGCCGTCGACGTCACGGAGAACTGGCAGTCCGAGTACCTGCAGTTCCTCCTCTTCATCCTCGCGACGGTGTGGCTCGTCCAGAAGGGCTCGCCGGAGTCGAAGAAGCTCGAGGACGTCGGCCGGGAGTCGGACGAGGAGCAGCACGTCGCCGAGCACGCCACGGAGAGCTCGCCGGCCTGGGCGCGCGTGCGCGGCTGGCGCCTGTCCGTCTTCTCGCACTCGCTGAGCCTCGTCATGGGCGGGCTCTTCCTGCTCTCCTGGCTCGCGCAGTCCATCACCGGCACGACGGCGTACAACGAGTCCCAGCTGCGCGACCGCCAGGACCCGGTGACCTGGGCCGAGTACCTCGCGCTTCCCGAGTTCTGGAACCGCACGTTCCAGAACTGGCAGTCGGAGTTCCTGGCGGTCGCGAGCATGGTCGTCCTGGCGATCTACCTCCGCGAGCGCGGCTCGCCCGAGTCCAAGCCGGTCGGCACGTCGCACGACGCGACAGGCGTCGAGGGCTGAGCGAGCGACCCCGAGCTCTCACCGCTCGCCCTCCCGCTCAGCCCAGCCCAGCCCGCTCAGCCTGCCCGCTCAGCCCGGCCGGACGTCGGTCTCGCGCAGGACCGCGCGCATGAGCGGCCGGCTCGTCTCGGTCGCGGCGACCACGAGCAGCCCTCCGCCGAGCAGGCACCCGGCGAGCAGCAGGAGCCCCTGCGGCGCCGTGACCAGCGCCATCCCGAACAGCGGCAGGAGCACGACGAGCGCGACGGCGGCGGAGGTCCCGGCCACGAGCGCGAGGGGGGCGACGACCACGCGACGGCGCACCTCGTCGAACAGCTCGACGGGCACGCCCGCCAGGTGCTGCAGCGCGTACTCCTGGCGGCGGTCGAGCACGGAGGCCGCCTGCGCGATGCCGGCCGACGCCGCCGCGACGGCGAACGCGATCGCGAGCGTGAGGATGCCCCCGGTCACCAGGTCCTGCGCGAGCAGCCGGTCCGCGGTGTCGCCGTCACCGGTCGCGGCGGCGAGGCCGGGCAGCACGGACACGATGCCCGCGACGAACCCCGCCAGGCCGAGCCCGGCGACGACGCGCCACGCCGCCTTGGGGTCGTCGAGCAGGCGCCGCCCGGCGAGCAGCCGGGCCGGAGTGGTCGCGCGCCGGACCATGACCCGCGCGAGCAGGCTGATGGTCCACGGGCCGAGGAGGTTGATGGTGCCGAGCACGAGCCCGAGCAGGCCGAGCAGGATCACCGTGACGACCGCGCCCTCGAACCCGAGCTGGACCTTGGCGACCACCGTGAACGCACCCACCGCGCCGACGACGCCGAGCACGCGCACCCAGCGCAGGGCGGGCGGCGTCGTGCGCCGGGCCACCCCGAGCGGCGTGACGACGACGCGGCGCAGCGAGACCGTCGCGCTGACGGCCGCGACCAGCGGCACGACGACGAGCGTCGCGGCGAGGACGGGCACGCCGACCCATATCTCCCCCGCCGTGAACGGCTGCCCCATGAAGGGGATGCGCGTCCACACCGGCAGGAGCGCGCCGTACCCGGCGAGGCCGATCGCCGCGCCGACCAGACCCTGCTGCGCCGTCTCGAGCGCGGTCAGGGCGACGGTCTGCGGCCCGGTGACGCCCAGGAGGCGCAGGGTCGAGAGGCGGGCGTCGCGGCGGGCGACGCCCAGCCGCGCTGCACCCGCACCGAGCGACACGAGCGGCACGATGAGCAGCACGACGGCGATCCAGGCGAGCGTCACGTAGGTCGGCGCGAGGTCCGCCATGACGTCCGACGTCGGGTCGGCCGCGCGGCCCTCGAAGCCGCGGAGGCCGCCGACCACGCTCAGCGCGAAGGCCGTCGTGACGGCGAAGGCGATCACGGCGAGCGCGCCGGGCGTCAGGCGGGCCCCTGCGCCGCCCGACGCCCGTGCGGCGCGCAGCGGTCCGCCCGCGAGGGCGAGGACGGTCCTCATGCGCCCACCACCCGGCCGTCGCGCACCTCGATGCGCCGCGAGCACCAGCTCGCCACGTTCTCGTCGTGCGTGACGAGCACGAGCGACGCGCCCGCGGCACGGGTGGTCTCGGTGAGCACGCGCATGACGTCCGCACCGGTGGTCTGGTCGAGCGCGCCGGTGGGCTCGTCCGCGAAGACGACGTCGGGGCCGGTGATGAGGGCCCGCGCGACGGCGACCCGCTGCGCCTGACCGCCCGAGAGCTCGCCCGGACGGCGGCGCTCCATACCGGCCAGGCCGAGCGCGGCGAGCCACTGCCGCGCGAGGTCGAGCGCCCGGGCGCGCGGCGTGCCGAGCAGCATCGACGCGAGCGCGACGTTCTCCTCGGCCGGCAGCTCGGGCAGCAGCTGGCCGAACTGGAAGACGAAGCCGTAGCGCTCCCGGCGCAGGAGGGTCCGCTCGCGGTCGGAGAGGCGGCCGATCTCGCGGCCCTCGAGGGCGATAGTGCCCGCGTCGGGCGGCAGGATCCCGGCCAGGCAGTGCAGCAGCGTCGACTTGCCGGAGCCCGAGGGGCCCATGACGGCGAGCGACTCGCCCGCGGCCAGGTCGACGTCGACGCCCGCGAGCGCCGTCGTCGTGCCGAAGGTCTTCACGAGGCCCCGTGCGCTCAGGCGCGCCGCGGCGTGCGCGGCAGGCGGCACGACGGCGGCCGGGGCGGTGGCCGAGGCCGCGGCGGGGGGAGGCGGGGGAGGCAGTGGGACGCTCATGCCTCCAGGCTCGCGCCCGAGGTGCGCCGCGCGCGTCGGCCGACGGGACCGCGGTCGACGGCGTCGCGTGCGACCAGGGTCCGGCGCCGGGTCCGCCCCCGGTAGCACGCGAACGGCCCCCGGCGACATGCGCCGGGGGCCGTTCTGGTCGATCAGGTCAGGCGCGTACGAATCAGGCCTGCGCGCGGAGGCGGCGGCCGATCACCACAGCCACCGCACCGGTCAGCACGAGGAGCCAGACGACCCCCAGGAGTGCGCCGGTCTCGACACCCGTCGTGGGCAGCGCGGCGGCCGAGGCCGAGGCGCCGGCCGCGACGGGAGCCGCCGTCGGCCGAGCGAGCTCGACCGGGAGCGACGCCCAGCGACCCGACTCGCCGCCGGTCGCGACGACCGTGTGGGCACCGAGCGGCACGCCGTCCGGGACCGCGGCGGTCAGACGCGCGACGCCGTCCGCACCTGCGACGGCCGTGCCCAGGAAGACCGGGTCCGAGTGCAGGTAGAACGCGACGGTCTCGCCCGGGAGGAAGCCGCGCGCCACGAGATCCATGGACTGGCCCGGCTGGGACGCGGCCTTCGGCGACTCGAGCTGCGCGGTCGGCACGCCGGTCGCGCGGGCAGGCTCGCCCACGACCGTCACCGTGACCTCGACCGACATCGGCGTGGTGACCTCGGTCCCGGGGAGCTCGATCGTCAGCCGGTGCACGCCGGGCGCGAGGACCGGCAGGGTGATCGCCAGCGCGCCGCCCTCGGGGACCAGCCCCTCGGCGAGCGCCGTGGCGCCGTCACGGACGACGTACGACTGCGGCAGCGCCGTGCCGGTGACCTCGACGTCGAGCACGGCCGGCGTCGCCACGGGCACGGTCACGTCCGGCACGGTCGCGATCGGGGTCGCGCGCGCGACCTCGATGGTTCCGACGCCCGTGGCAGGGGTGTACGGACCGGTCAGTGCGGCGCGGGCGGCGAGACCCTTGAGCAGCATGACGGAGCCGCCGTAGCCGACGGCCACGTCGTAGGTGCCGACGCCCGGGCGCGGCATGGTCACGGTGGCGACGCCCTCGTCGAGGACGACGGTCCCAAGGTCGACCGCGTTGCCGCCCGCCGTCGGCGTGGCCGTCACGGTGACCTCGCCGGTCGGCACGGGGCCGCCGGCGGGTCCGGCGACGTCCACGCGGACGACGGCGTCCTGGCCGGCCGTGACGCGCACGGGGGCGACCGTGACGGTCGGCGTGGCCGTCGCCCCGGCGATCGCGTCCGACCACGTGGTCGGCTCGTACCCGGCGGCCGAGCCGGTGACCTCGACGTGCACCGAGTGGCCGAGGTCGGCCGCGACCGGCGTGTAGGTCGGCGCGGTCGAGACGGTGCGTCCACCGACGGTCCAGACGTAGGAGAGCGCGGCGTGCGCCGGCCACCCCGTCGTGGCAGCGGTGAGCTGCTGGCCGAGCACGGCGCGGTACCCGTCGTGGCCCGTGATCTCGACCGTGCCGGCCGCCAGGGTGCCCGTACCGACGACCGCCGGCGCGCTCGTGACGGAGCGGCTGATGCCCTCGAGCCGCGGGTGCGTGCCCGTGATCGTGACCTCGAGCGTCTTGCCCAGGTCGGCGACGACAGGCGCGTAGTGCGGGCCGGTGCCGACGACGTCGCCGTCCACGGTCCACACGTACGAGAGCACGGTGCCGGCCGCGACGTCCGGCGACCACGGCGCCGAGGAGGTGCCGAGCGTGCTGCCGACCACCACCGGGCCGGTCACCGCGACGCTCTCGGGTGCGCTGAGGTCGGTGACCACGGTCACCTGGGCCGAGCCCGACGACGAAGCCAGGAAGCCCTCGTCGCCGCGGTAGGCCGCCGTGACGGTCGAGGTCGCCGGCACCCACTGGCGCAACTGCGCGTGGCCCTGCGCGTCGACCGACGCGGTGCCCGCGTGGCTGCCGTTCAGCGAGAAGTCGACGAGCCCACCGGCCGGCACGCCGCCGGAGACGGTGGCGTGCAGGTCGCTGAAGTCGGCACCGATCAGCGTGGGGTCGGCGACGGAGACGTTCGTCGTGGTTACGACGTCACCGACGAGGTTGACGCTGTGGATGCTGCTCCACCAGCTGCCGGGGTTGTTCTCGCACTGGACGAAGAGCCGGTAGCCGCCGGGCTCGAGCCCGGCGTAGTCGACCGTGAAGGACCCGGCGCGGTACGTCGGGGTGTTGGTCGTGAACGACGACACCGTGCCCTGGGAGATGGAGTCGGTGTACGACTCGAGGAACCACTGCGCACCCGGCGCAGTGCTCGACTCGAGGTTGCACTCGAAGGAGTAGGTGGCCGTCGAGCCGACCTTCTCGGCACCGGACTCGAGGTGCACCGAGATCGTGTAGGCGGACGCGGAGCCGGCAGGGATGAGGACGGCGAGCAGGGCGCCCGCCGTCGCGAGGGCCGTGCGTCGCCACGGGCGACGCGGGCGGACGGATGTGGATGGCACAGGGATCTCCGAGGTCGGCCGAAGGGCCGGTCGATGCGGGCGGACGCACCCTCATCGACCCGCACCGGCGTAAGGGGAGCACCACGGACCTGTGACCTGCGTCACGCGCACCGCCGAGGACGGCCTCGGTCGCCCGGACATGCGAGGACCCCCCGCACACCCGTCAGAGCCCACCTGCCCTTGCTGCCTTCCGGCCCTGGGGGGGTTCAGCGGGGTGACGCCGCACGAGGGGTCGCCGACAAGCCTAACGCAGCCGGCACGGGCACCTGACACCCCGAAGCCCGGAGCCCGACACCCCGGACCCCGCCGCGCGCCCCCCGGTACCCACCAGCCCCTGTCGAACAACGGCGCGTCCGCGCGGCATCTGGATCCCCGTCGTCGCTGCCGTTGTTCGACAGGGCCGTTGACATGCAAGCGGACACTTGCCTATTGTCGCCGCCATGGACGACGTCGTCTTCAAGGCGATCGCGGACGGGACGCGTCGCGCGATCCTCGACGAGCTCGTCGAGCGCGACGGCCAGACCCTGTTCGAGCTCTGCGCCCGGCTCGCCGGCAAGCACGGCCTGACCTCCTCACGGCAGGCCGTGTCCCAGCACGTCGCCGTCCTCGAGTCGGCCGGCCTGGTGTCGGTCCGGCGCGCAGGCCGCTACACGTTCCACCACGTCGACACGTCACCCCTCGCCGCCATCGCCGAGCGTTGGCCCCACCGGAAGTGAGCCCGCCATGCCCCGTATCACCGTCATGAGCGTCTTCGTCGACGACCAGGAGAAGGCCCTGCGCTTCTACACCGAAGTCCTCGGGTTCGAGAAGCGCACCGAGATCCCCATGGGCGAGCACAGCTGGCTGACGGTCGGGTCCACGGAGCAGCCGGACGGTCCGGAGATCTCGCTCGAGCCGTCCGACCACCCGGCGGTCGCCCCCTTCCGCGAGGCGCTCGTCGCCGACGGCATCCCGTTCACGTCGTTCGGCGTGGCGGACGTGCGCGCGGAGCACGAGCGGCTCGTCGGGCTCGGCGTGCGGTTCACGCAGGAGCCGCTCGCCATGGGTCCGATGACGACCGCGGTGCTCGACGACACGTGCGGCAACCTCATCCAGCTCGCGTCGATGGACTGAGCAGGCCTCTCCGCCGGGTCGGCGCTCAGGCGTCGAGCACGTCCGCCCACCCGGCGGCCAGGGACGCGCGGCACGCGTCGGCGCGCCCCCCGGCGGCGACGAGCAGCGCGGTCGTCAGCTCGACCGCGTGCTCCCGCAGCTCACCGCGCGGCAGCACGCCGCCGATCGCCAGGGACGTCAGTCCGTGACCCGTGACCCAGAAGCGGGTCGCGAGCACCGCGGGGTCGCCGTCGGGGGCCAGCCGCCCCTCGTCGCGCGCCCGCGCGATCGCCGACACCAGCACGCCGAAGGTGCGGTCCGCGGCCGGCGCGTCCTCGAGCTCCGCCTGGGTGTCGAACATCGCGCGGTAGAGGTCGGGCGCAGCGAGGCCCGAGGTCACGTAGGCAGCGCCGAGGGCACCCACGTCCCGGACCGGGTCGGCGGTCGGCTCGAGCGCGGCGAGGCGCTCGCCCAGGCGGACGAACCCCTCCTGCCGCACCGCCCGCCACACGCCCGGCATGCCGCCGAAGTGCGTGTAGACCGCCATCGTCGAGGCGCCCGTGCCGGCGACGAGCGCGCGCAGGGTGACGGGCTCACGTCGCGCGAGCATCTGCGCGGCGCGCTCGACGAGCGCGGTGCGGAGAGCGGGGTCGGCGGCCTTGGGCACTTGCCAACCATACATAGCGTTGCTATGACTTAGCCATAGCGTCGTCATGCAACGTGCCGGCGAGGACCTCAGGAGGACGTCATGACCGTCGAGCTCATCAACCCCGCAGGCATCCCGGCGCCGGAGGCGTACTGGCAGATGTCGGTGACCCAGGGCAGCCGTGCCGTCTACCTCTCCGGCCAGGTGGCGCGGACCGCGGAGGGCGAGCCGGTCGGGGCCGGAGACCTCGCGGCGCAGACCGAGCAGGCCTACCTCAACGTCGGCGCCGCGCTCGCCGCCGTCGACGCGGGCTTCGACGCGATCGCGAAGCTGACCGTGTACGTCGTCGACTACGCCCCGGAGAAGATGGGGTCACTCATCGAGGGCGCGATGCGCGCCGGCGCGCGCCTCGGTGTCGACGTCGCCAAGCCCATCACCCTGCTCGGGGTCGCCGCGCTGGGCGAGCCGGACATGCTCGTCGAGGTCGAGGCCATCGCCGTCCTGCCCTGAGCCGTCGGAGGTCGCAGCCGTCGGACAGCTCAGCGGTCAGAGGTTCCAGCCCTCGGGTGGCGCCCGCCACGGCCCGACCTCGACCTCGGCACCCGCGAGGATGTCGAGCGAGGACGGCGGCGACCCGGCCCCGGGGTCGGACCGCACCGGCAGCACCGGGATCTCGGTCCGGAGCATGCCGCGCATCGGCCGCACCCGGATCCGGACCGTCTCGTCGGGGTCGAGGGCCGTGGACATGGCGCCCCACCGGAGCTCGGAGTACGCGGTCCCACCGGGCGGCACGACGACAGGACCGGGCTTGGGGTCCGTCGTCGCGCGGGGGACGAGCTCGACGTCGGGCGTCGGGGTGCCCGACTCGCGCACGAACGCGAGCGCCGGGCGCCCGTCGAGCACGCACCCGACGGCGGACGTGTTCGTGGCGCCGAGGAGGAGGTACCGCGAGCCGAGAGCCGCGTCGCTGCCGACGACGGCGACGGTGACGTCCTCGTCGGTGCAGGGCAGCGCCGCGTCGCTGGGGAGCTCGGCGACCGGGGGCGGTGCCGTCGCGGGGGCCTCGGCCGGCGCGGGCAGCTCGGGCGTGGCCACGGGCCCGAGGTCGGGCGCCGTGGGTCTCGGCGCGGGCTCCGACCGGTGGACCGCCTCGGTCCGGGGCGCCTTGGCGTCCGGCCCGCTGCACGCGGCGAGCGCCCCGACGAGGCAGAGCAGCATCGCGGCGCGAGCGGCGGCGGGACGGAGGGGCACGGCAGCACGGTAGCCACCGCGGTAGGCCCGTCCCCGAACGACCACACCACCTCCACGCCCCGCGGACCCGACCCTCACGAGCACGGCCGCGGGTGGCCGGGGCGTCAGCCGCCACCGTGGAGACGTCGTCACGCCAGGCGGGACGAAGTCTCCACACAGCCGGCGGGACCGGCCGACGACGTCGTTCGGCGTGCGCGCGGACCTCCGGTATCCTCGTGCGGCCGGGAGGATTCGCCTAGTGGCCTATGGCGCACGCTTGGAAAGCGTGTTGGGTTGACGCCCTCGGGGGTTCGAATCCCCCATCCTCCGCCCAGAGCTCGACACCGAGGGCCCGTGACCTGCAGCGATGCGGGTAGCGGGCCCTTCGTCATCACGCGTTCGAGCGGCCGCGATGACTTCCGGCCCCGCGCCCGGTCTGTCTCCTCACCCGCGCCCAACCCCGAGGAGCCCCCCATGACCGCGACCTACACCTTCGACGTCTTCTCCTCCGTGGACGGCTTCGGCTCGTACGGCGAGGGCGGTGACTGGGGTGGCTACTGGGGCAAGCAGGGCCCCGAGTTCCTCGACCACCGCCTGGCGTCGCTCCAGCAGGACCAGCGGATGGTCCTCGGCGCCACGACGTTCCGGGAGTTCGTGGCGATGCTCGGGGTGAGCGCCGAGGAGTCGGGGCTCGACGACCCGGTGATCAACCGGATGCGGAGCATGCCGACCACGGTGGTGTCGACGACCCTCGAGGCCCCGCTCGCCTGGCCGAACGCGACGCTGGCGAGCGGCGACGCCGTCGACGTCGTCGCGCGGCTCAAGGCGGAGTCCGACGTGCCGCTGCGCTCGCACGGCAGCCTGTCGATGAACCGCGCCCTGATGGCCGCGGGCCTGGTCGACCGCATCGAGCTGACGATCTTCCCCGTGATCACCGGTCGGACGGGAGAGGCGCCCCTCTTCCGCGGTGCGGACGACTTCGACCTCGAGCTGCTCGAGCACCGGACGTTCGACGGCCGCATCCAGGCGCTGGTCTACCGACCGACGCTCCACAGGTGAGCCACCCCTCCCGGGCCCGCGGCTAGCCTGCTCGCATGCCGGAGCAGCCGCCGTTCAGCCCCACGGTGGCGCTGCTGACCGTCGCTCGCACGTGGGACGCGGCCCTGGCCGACGCGCTCAAGCCGCTCGGGCTCACCACGCGGAAGTACGGCCTGCTCGGGCACATCCGCGCGACGCCGGGGATCTCCTTCAGCGAGCTCGCGCGACGCTCGCGGATCACGGTGCAGAGCGCGCACGCGACGGTCGCGGCGTTCGCCGGCGACGGCCTGGTCGAGGACGCGACGGCCCACGCGGGTGCGGCGTCGCGGCTGCGCGTCACCGAGGCCGGCGAGCGCCTGCTCGCCCAGGCCGCCGAGAAGGTCGCCGAGCTGGACGCGCGGTTCTCCGCAGCGCATCCCGACCTCACCGAGGCGCTCCGGACGGAGCTCGCGAGCGTGACGAGGCCAGCGACCTTCAGTTAGCCTGAAGGTATGGAACCCGTCCTCCTCGCCGCGCACGTCGTCGCGGGCATCCTCTTCGTCGGACCCGTCGCGGTCACGACGAGCCTCTTCCCGCGCTACGCGCCGGTCGCTGCGGCCCCCGAGTCGTCCGGGCCCGTGCCCGGCACAGCGGTCTCCTCGACCCGCACCCTCCGCGCCGTCGCCACGTGGAGCCCGCCCGCCGTCGGCGCACGCAGCGTCGCGGTCGCCGCGCTGCTCCACCGCGTGACGCGCGTCTACGGCACCCTCGCGCTCGCGGTGCCGCTCATCGGCCTCATGCTCGCCGCGGTGCAGGGCCGCCTCGGCGAGGTGTGGATCACCGTCGCGATGGTGCTGACGGCCGTCGCGGGCGGCCTGCTCGCCCTGCGCATCACGCCGATCCAGCAGGAGGCGCTCGACTCGCCCGACGACGGCACGCGGCTCCGGACGCTGCGCTCGCTGGCCGGCGGCTTCAACCTGCTGTGGGCGCTCGTCGTCGTGCTCATGGTCGTGCGTCCGGGGGCCGAGGCGTGAGGCCCCTCCTGCGGGCGCTCGAGACGCTGTCGATCCTCGAGACCGTGAGCGTGCTCGTCCTGCTCGCCAACCTCGTGACCGTCCACGCCGACGGCGTGACGTCGGCGCTCGGCCCGGTGCACGGCGCCCTCTACCTCGCCGTCGCGGTCACCGCGCTGCTCGGGCGAGGCCTGCTGACGCGGACGCGGCTGCTCGCCCTCGTCCCCGTCGTCGGCGGAGTGCTCACCGTCGCGAACGTGCGGCGGGAGGCCCGCCGATGACCGTCCGGAAGTACCTCGGGCGGCCGCGGTCCGTCACCGCGGCCGAGGCGGTCGAGCTCATCGCGTCGGGCGCGCTGGTGGTCGACGTGCGCGGCGAGCGCGAGCGGGCGCGGCAGCACGTCCCGGGCTCCCGGCACGTGCCGCTCCGTGAGCTCGAGGCGCGGGCCGACGAGCTGCCCGACGACCGGCTCCTCATCACGTTCTGCACGGGCGGCCTCCTCTCCCGCGGCGCGGCGAGCGTCCTGGCCACCCTGGGCTTCGAGGTCGTCAACCTGGCAGACGGCCTCATCGGGTGGCGTGCGGCGGGTGGACCGCTCGAGGGTTCGCGCCCGGACCCGCGGCCGTGATCCGGGCACCGCACCGCGCGGCGTAGTGTCGGTACGCGTGGCGACCTTCTCCTCGGTGACCAGACAGCACGTGCTCCAGGCGATCGCGGAGCACGACGAGCGCGGGGACGAGGCGTTCCTCGCGCTGTACGGCTTCTCGCCCGCACCGGAGCACGTGCTCGTGCACGAGGGGCGCAGCTACGACGCCGCGGCCGTCGTCGGCGTCGCGCACCGCCAGGCGACGGGCAGGCTCGCGACGCCCGAGGAGGTCCACCGCGGGATCGACGTCGCCGTGGCGATCCTGCGCAAGCGCGGCTTCGAGGTCTCCGAGCCCTTCGCGGCCCGCTTCGCGCCACGCGCAGCACCGGCCCGAGCGCCCCGCGCCCCGCGCACCCGGACGACGACGACCCGCCCGACGCCCGTGGCGGAGCGCCCCGTGGCGATCTGCCCGACGTGCTCGATGACGCTGCCCGCGACCGGGATCTGCGACACCTGCTCCTGACGGCCGGGCCGACGACGCCTCCGGGCGCGCGACCAGCGCGCGTGCAGCACAGTGAGGGCGTGACCTCGCTCCCCCGGACCCTCGCCCGCATCGCGCTGGGCGGAGCCCTCGCCTTCGCCGGCACGACGCACCTCACCGTCGCGCGCGAGGAGTTCCAGGCCCAGGTGCCGCCGTGGTTCCCCGCGGACGCGGATGCGGTCGTCGTCGTCTCCGGCTGGGTCGAGATCGCGCTCGGTCTGGCGCTGCTCGCGGTCCCGCAGCGGCACCGGTGGCTGGTCGGCTGGGTCGTCGCCGCGTTCTTCGTGGCGATCTTCCCCGGCAACATCTCCCAGTTCCTCACCGGCACGGACGGCTTCGGGCTCGACACGGACCGCGCCCGGGCGCTGCGCCTGCTGTTCCAGCCGGTGCTCGTGGTCTGGGCGCTGTGGTCGACCGGCGCCTGGCGCGCGTGGCGCGCCCGCCGCGCCGCCGCCGCGACGGACGACGGCGCCCGACCGGTCAGCGCCCGGCGGGCTCCTCACGAGGGCTGAGGCCGGCCTCGGCCGCCGCGGCCCGCAGGATGCGGACGGCCTTCGGACCCACGCCGTGGATCGCGAGAAGCTCCTTCTCGGACAGGGTCGCCACCTGCTCGAGCGTGTCGACACCGCGGGCCTCGAGCGCTCCGCGGGCCGGGCCGCCGATGTTCGGCAGATCCGTCATGCCCCCACCTCCGTCGCCTCGACGGCAGCCTGTCAGAGCACCGGCAGCCGGGCTAGCGTCGTCACCATGACCCGACGCGTGCTCGTCCCGGCACTGCTCGCGCTGGCGGGGCTCGCGATCGCCGCGCGCCAGCTGCAGACCGGTGACCCGGTCGCGGCGGTCGTGCTCCTCGCGGTCTTCCTGCTGCTCGAGTTCGTGCTGTCGCCGTAGGCCTTCCCGCGCTCGATCGCGGCCGACGACGCCGCCCGGCGCAGCGCCGAGGACGGCGCGCCGATCATCTACTGGCGTCCTGGCTGCCACTTCTGCGCGCGGCTGCGCGCCCGGCTCGGCCGGCACGCGGGCAAGGCGCACTGGGTCGACATCTGGGCCGACCCGGCCGCGGCCGCCGCCCTCCGCGCGCTCACCGGCGGCGACGAGGTGGTGCCGACGGTCGTCGTGCGTGGGGCCGCGCACCTCAACCCCGACCCGCGCTGGGTCCGCGCGCAGCTGCGCTGACGGCTCACGTGTGACCGCCCGCACAGCCGATCTCACCCGACGCGTCGCTCACCGGCGCAACCGCCCCCGTCGATGGGTCCACGAGGCCGGAGCTCGTCCGGTCCCGGCCCGGAGGAGATGGTCGTGCGGCAGCGCGCAGGAGCACACGGTTCGGATCGACGCGCGCGGCGGCTCCTCACGGCGGTCGCGACGCTCGTCGTCGGAGTCCTGCTGGGCAGCGGGATCGCCGCAGCGGCCCCTGCGTCGGCCGAGGTTGTCCGCCGGACCGCCGCGCCCACGACCGAGCTGGTCACGACGGCGAGCCTCGGGTCCGTGACGCCCTCGAGCACCGCGTGCCGCCAGCGGATCGCCCTCGGCGTCTTCACGCCCGGCCAGCCGAACACCACCGACGGCCTGCTCGCCTTCGAGGCGGCGCTCGGGCGCCGGGCCGACGTCGCGCTGACGTTCACGTCGTTCCGCTACCCGTTCAACGTCGCCGCCCTGCGCGGTGTCGCGACCGACGGCCGCATGCCCATGATCACCTTCGAGCCGTGGGACCCGGCCGTCCCGGCCGAGAACCGCTACTCGCTCCAGGCGATCGCCGCGGGCGAGCACGACACCTACCTGCGGGACCAGGCGGCGCGCCTGCGCGAGCTCGGCCACCCCGTCGTCCTCCGGTTCGCGCACGAGATGAACGGCTCGTGGTACCCGTGGGGCGCCGGCGTGCACGGCAACACCCCCGAGGACTACGTCGCCGCATACCGCTACGTGCACGACCTCTTCGCGGCGGAGGGCGTGACCAACGCCCGGTGGATGTGGTCGCCGGCGACGCTCGACGGCCCTTCGATCGCCGACCCCGCGCAGCTCTACCCCGGCGACGCCTACGTCGACTGGCTCGGGCTGAGCGTCTACTACGACCAGCCGGGCGACACGTGGGCCAAGTCCGTCGTGCCGACCGTGCGCCGGCTGCAGGAGATCGCGCCCCACCTCCCGCTGTACCTCGCCGAGACCGGCGTGCTGCCCGGCCCGAACCGGCCGCTCATGATCCGCGACCTCGTCGACGGCCTGTCCGCGACGCCGCGTGCCGTCGGGTTCACCTGGTTCGACGTCGCCTCGCGCCAGGACTGGCGCATCATCGGCGAGCCGACGTCGCTCACGACGCTGCGCACGCGCCTCCGCGCCGCCAACCTCCCGGCGCCGATGAGGCTGCTCGGCGACACCGCGTCGGGCACCGCGGCGAGCACCACGCTCGACACCGACTGCTTCGCCGTCGCCGCCCTCGGCGCGGCGCCCCGGGTCGCCGCCGCCGGCACGACGGACACCGCCGCCGACGACGGCACGGCGGGGCTCCTCGCGGCTCAGGTGGCGCACGACGTCGCGGGCGGCAGCGACAGCGCGACCGCCACGGTCGCCGACGCGGACGCGGACGTCGTCACCGACGCCCCCACGGATGCGCGCGGCCGGGACGCGCTCGACGACTCCCGACGTCGCTAGCCCCGGACGACGTCGGCAGGGCGCCGGTCCGTCGGCGCCCCGCGGGAATGTCTCCGGCGACGCGGTGTTGGCACCCGCATGATCACGCTCGGCCTCATCGGCTCCGGACTCATCGGCTCCCAGCTCGCCCGGCTCGCGACGGGCCTCGGCCACGTCGTCGTCCTCAGCAACTCCCGCGGACCCGAGACGCTCGTCGACCTCGTCACCGAGCTCGGTGACCGCGCACGCGCCGGCACGCCCGCCGAGGCGGCCGAGGACGGCGACCTCGTGGTCGTGACCATCCCGCTGCACGCGATCGACAGCGTCCCGGTCGAGCCGCTCGCGGGCAAGGTCGTCATCGACACCACCAACTACTACTGGCAGCGCGACGGACACGTCGCCGAGCTCGACGCCGAGGCGATCACGAGCTCCGAGCTGGTCCAGCGGCACCTGCCCACCTCGCGCGTGGTCAAGGCGTTCAACCACATCGAGTTCGCCCACCTCACCGAGCACGCGCAGCCGGCCGGCACGCCGGGTCGTCGCGCACTGGCGATCGCGGGCGACGACGCGGAGGCGCGCGCCGAGGTGGCGCGGCTCATCGACGCGTTCGGCTTCGACGTCGTCGAGATCGACTCGCTCGCCGAGTCGTGGCGCATCCAGCCGGGCACCCCCGGCTACGGCCCGCGCCGGACGGCCGACGAGCTCCGCGCCGACCTCGCCGCGGCGGTCCGACCGCAGCCCTGATCGCGCGCTGACCGGCCGGCCGTCAGCCGGACGTCAGCCGGTCGGCTGCGTCTCGAGCCGCACGTCCTGGCCCGAGAGCTCGGCGTGGAAGCCGTCATCCTCCACGGTCACCTCGCGCAGCACGAGGCCGTCGGGGAGCCCCTCGATCTCGTGCTCGATCGTCACCAGGCGACGGGCCACGGCACCGAGGACGCCCGCGAGGAACGAGGGACCGCCGACGTCGATCGTCTGCGGCTCCACGACGAGGCGGCCGGAGCGCACCTCGACCGACCCGGTCGCCTCGACCCTGAGGTCGCGCCCGCCCAGCTCGACCGTCCGGACCACGGAGGCGAGCCCGTCGGGCCCGGCGGTCACCACGACGTCCTCGGCGATCTGGCTCGCGACGAGCGCGAACGGGACGGTCGCGTCGACGTCGAGCTCGCCCGCCACCAGCCCCTCGGGCCCGGTCCGCACGTCGCGCCCGACCGCGCGCACGTCGTGCAGCGCGCCGTCGGGCGTGGCCACGGTCACGGCGTCGAGCTCGAGCCCGGTGAGCCAGATCTCGCCCGCCTCGAGGTCGTCGGGGGGCGTCGGGTCCGGCTGCCCGGGTGACGCGGTCGGACCGGGGACCGGAGCGGCCTCGGCGTCGCCGGCCGGCTCGGTCACCGCCCACAGCAGCACGACGACGGCGAGCACCAGCACGAGCACGGTGATGCCCGCACCGACGAGGCCGTCCTTGACGCGCTGACGCTCCATCGCGCCAGTCTGGCGTGCCGACCGTCGCGCGCGACCGGGCGGGGCGCGTGTCACCCGGACGGGGCGCCCGTCGGGCAGCGGCCGGCCGGCCGGACGCTTCCGCCCGGTGACGGCCCGGCGTACGGTCGCCGGATGAGTTTCGAGGTCAGCGCCGAGGCGT
Organism: Actinotalea ferrariae; assembly: GCF_019733465.1. Taxonomy (GTDB): domain Bacteria; phylum Actinomycetota; class Actinomycetes; order Actinomycetales; family Cellulomonadaceae; genus Actinotalea; species Actinotalea ferrariae_A. Next base: position 18,336 of record NZ_JACVQL010000216.1, read on the forward strand.
ACGGCCGCTTCATGGGCCGGTTCTCGGAGCCGCTCGCGGCCCACCTGGCGGACGCCGCCGGCGTGGTGACGGGCACGCGCGCGCTCGACGTCGGCTGCGGTCCGGGCGCGCTGACGGCCGAGCTCGTGCGCCGGCTCGGGCCCGAGCAGGTCGTCGCGGTCGATCCCTCCGAGCCGTTCGTCGCCGCGGCGCGGCAGCGCTTCCCCGGTGTCGAGGTGGTCCAGGGCGTGGCCGAGGCGCTGCCGTTCGCCGACGACGTCGTCGACCACGCGATCGCCCAGCTCGTCGTCCACTTCATGACCGACCCGGTGCGCGGGCTCGCCGAGATGGCGCGCGTGACGCGGCCGGGCGGCGTGGTCGCGGCGTGCGTCTGGGACCACGCGGGCGGCGGCAGCCCGCTGAGCGCGTTCTGGCAGGCGGTCCACGACGTCGACCCGGACGCTCCGGGCGAGCGGACCCTCCCCGGCACCCGCGAGGGCCACCTCGCCGAGCTGTTCGCCGCGGCGGGCCTGCACGACGTCGAGTCGTCGGTCCTGAGCGTCTCGGCAGAGCTCGCGTCGTTCGACGCGTGGTGGGAGCCCTACACGCTCGGCGTCGGCCCGGCCGGCGCATACGTCGCACGGCTCGACGACGAGCGTCGCGAGGCGCTGCGCCGCCGCTGCGCGGAGCTGCTCCCGGACGCGCCGTTCGAGGTCACCGCCTCGGCCTGGTGCGCGGTGGGCCGGGCCTGATCGGACCCGCAGGCCCACCCGCCGCCTGCCGGACGCACGCGCCGCGCGCCGGGCTGCTCAGCCCGGGTCCGCACCCGTCGCGACGGGCCGGGCGGGGTCGGTGATCCAGTGGGACCACGACCCGAGGTAGAGGGCCAGCTCGACGCCGGCCACGTCCCCGGCGAGGACGAGCTGGGCCGCCGTCACGCCCGAGCCGCAGTAGGCGGCTGCGAGGCCGTCGCCACCAGAGCCGTCGCCCGCCGCCGCGAGGAGCTCGCGCAGCTCGGCCGGCGGTCGGTACCGGCCGTCGGCGCCGACCAGCGCCGACGTCGGGACGGACACCGCACCCGGGATGTGCCCGGCGACCGGGTCGACCGGCTCGACCTCGCCGCGGTACCGCTCGGCAGCGCGGGCGTCGACGAGCCTCCCGGCCCGCCCGGCCAGCACGTCGTCGGCCGTCACGGTCGGCACCGATCCCGGCCGCACGACGGCGTCCGGCGCGGGCACGGGCGCGACGTCGCCCGTCTCGAGCGGTCCGCCCGCGGCGACCCACGCC
>NZ_JACVQL010000217.1 GCF_019733465.1 Actinotalea ferrariae
CCGTCGTCCCCCGCGCGCATCGCCGCGCCCTTCGCGCGGCGCGCGGCCATCAGCTCGCGGGTGAGCGTCTCGACGTCCTCGCGGCTCAGCCGCGGGTCGCGCCGCCGCCACAGCCGACCGCGCACGACGACGTAGCGGCCGTCGGGCGTGACGAGGGGGCCGGCCCCGGCGGATCCCTCATCGGCGCGCATGGCGCCATGCTGCACGACGCGGCTCGACGGGTCGCGGCCACGCCGGTGACGACGAAGGCCCCCGACCGGCGGGTCGGGGGCCTTCGTCGTCGCTGTCTCAACGAGTGTCCGGAGGGGGACTTGAACCCCCACGCCCTATACGGGCACTAGCACCTCAAGCTAGCGCGTCTGCCATTCCGCCACCCGGACAGGTGGACCGTCGGGACCCGTGGGCCCCTCGAGTGCGGCAGCAAAGATAGCACGGTGCGGCGCGGCCGGATGACCACTCGGCACGGCCTGCGCTGCGGCACACTGAGGCCGACGGCGTCCCTGCGCCGGCCGACCAGGAGGTGCGATGTCCGACCAGGACGAGCCGACGATCACCGAGCCGGAGCGCGCGCGGCTCTCGATGCGTCACCTGGCCACCGCCAGCCCGGCGGCCAAGCGCGTCGCCGGCGCGCGACGGAACCCGAGCGTCGTCGGCTACGAGGAGAGCGCGCCGCACTGGCTCCGCGTCGTCGCGGGCTGGTCGTGGCGGATGCTCGTCGTCGTCGCCGCCGTCGCCCTGGTCTTCTGGGCGACGTCGCGCGTGCTGCTGCTGTTCATCGCGGTGTTCCTGGCGCTCGTGTTCACGGCCGTGCTGCGGCCCGTGGTCGACGTGCTCGACCGGTTCATGCCCCGCGGGATCGCCACGGCGCTGTCGATCCTCGGGTCGCTGCTCGTCGTGGCCGGCCTCTTCACCTACGTCGGGCTCTCGGTGGCCGGGCAGTGGGAGTCCCTGGGTGAGCAGTTCAACACCGGCATCGGGACGATCCTCGCCTTCCTCGAGGACAGCCCCCTGCACCTGACGGTCACGACCGAGGACGTCCAGAGCTGGATCGCCCAGGGTCAGCAGTGGCTGCAGCAGAACAGCAGCGCGGTCGCGAGCCAGGCCCTGACGAGCGTCGGATCTGCGGCGCAGGTGCTCACTGCCCTCGCTCTCGCGACGTTCTGCACGATCTTCTTCGTCACGCGCGGCACCGAGATGTGGACGTGGTTCCTCAACCAGCTGCCGATGCGCAGCCGGGAGTCGTGGCACGTCGGCGGTGGCGTCGCCTGGTACACGTTCTCGGGCTACACGCGCGGCACGTTCCTCGTCGCCGGCGCCGACGGCATCCTGGCCGTGATCATCCTGCTCGCGCTGGGCGTCCCGCTCGCGGCGCCCCTGGCCGTCCTCGTGTTCATCGGCGCGTTCATCCCGCTCATCGGTGCGCCGCTCGCGATGGTCATCGCGATGGTCGTCGCCCTCGCCGCGAACGGCATCGTCAACGCGATCCTGGTCGGCATCGGCATCGCGCTCATCGGGCAGTTCGAGGGGCACATCCTCACGCCGCTGGTCATGGGCAAGCAGGTCTCGCTGCATCCCGTCGCGGTCGCGTTGGGTGTGACCGCGGGGACGCTCGTGGCGGGGATCCTCGGCGCGGTCATCTCGGTGCCGCTGATCGCGGTGGCGTGGGCGGTGTTCGCGCGGCTGCGCCACCTCGACCCGCCGACCGACTTCTCCGACGAGGAGCACGTGCAGGAGCCCCCGGAGGAGACCACCCGCATCGCGGACGAGGAACCCGTCGGCGACGCACGCTGATCGCGCGGCGTCAGTGGAAGTCGCGCGACGCCGTCGGGACCCGCAGCGACAGCGGCGCCAGGTGCTCGGCGAGCAGGTTGGTCGCGCCGTCGGCGCGCTCGAGGCGGCCGCGCACCACGAGCGCCGGTGAGCTCCGCGCGATCGTCCGGAACCTGCTCCACAGCCCCGACGTGCAGATGACGTTGAGCAGGCCGGTCTCGTCCTCGAGCGACAGGAACGTCACGCCGCGGGCGGTCCCGGGACGCTGGCGGTGGGTCACGACGCCGGCGACGGCGACGCGGCGGCCCGGCTCGTGCTCGAACGCCTCGGCGACCGTGATGACCCCCGCCGAGACGAGCCCGTCCCGCACGTACTGCGTCGGGTAGGAGTCGACGGAGACGCCGGTCGCCCACACGTCCGCGACCGCCGTCTCCACCTGCGTCATGCCGGGCAGCACAGGCGCCTCGACGCCGACGGCGACGCCCGGCAGCGTGTCCGGACCCTCCTGCGCGAGCGCGCCCGCCGCCCACAGCCCCTCGCGCCGGTCGACCCCGAGCGACCCGAGCGCCCCGCCCGTGGCGAGGGCCTCGATCTGGGGGGTGGTGAGGCGCACGCGGCGGACCAGGTCCCGCAGCCCCTCGAACGGGCCGTTGCGCGACCGCTCCGCGACGAGCTCCTCGGCGAGCGCGTCGCCGATCCCCCGCACGGACGCGAGCCCCATCCGGATCGCGGGTCCGCGCAGCGCGGCCTCCGTCGGCCGGGCGACACCGACCACCGCGGGTGCGTCGTCGGGCGGCACGCCAGGCGTCTCCCCCGGCACGCCGTGCGCCTCCCCCGGCACGCCGGCCTTGCCGTCCCCGCCGTCGTCCGGGGTCTCACCCCCCGGTGCACGGGTGACCCACTCGAGGTCGGCCTGGACCTGGGACGCCTGGACGTCGGGCCGCAGCACCACGACGCCGTGCCGGCGCGCGTCGGCGACCAGCGACTGCGGCGAGTAGAACCCCATGGGCTGGGCGGCGAGCAGCCCGGCGCAGAACGCCGCGGGGTGGTGCACCTTGAGCCAGCAGCTCGCGTAGACGAGGTAGGCGAACGAGAAGGCGTGCGACTCGGGGAACCCGAAGTCGGCGAAGGCCTTGAGCTTGTCGTAGACCTGCTCGGCGACGTCGGGCGGGACGTCGCGCGCGGCCATGCCGGACATCAGCCGCGACCGGAGCGCCTCCATCTTCTCCATCGACCGCTTGGAGCCCATCGCGCGACGCAGCCGGTCCGCCTCGGCGCCGCTGAACCCCGCGACGTCGATCGCCATCTGCATGAGCTGCTCCTGGAACAGCGGCACGCCCTTGGTCTTGGCGAGCGACTTCTCGAGCAGCGGGTGCAGGTAGGTGACCTCCTCGCGGCCACGGACCCGGTTGATGTACGGGTGCACCGACCCGCCCTGGATGGGTCCCGGCCGGATGAGGGCGACCTCGATGACGATGTCGTAGAAGCACCTCGGCTGCAGTCGCGGCAGTGTCGCCATCTGAGCCCGGGACTCGACCTGGAACACGCCCACGGTGTCGGCGGCGCACAGCAGGTCGTAGACCGCGGGGTCCTCCTGCGGCAGCGAGTGCAGGCTCAGCCGCACGCCCTCGTGCTTCTCGACCAGCTCGAACGCGATCCGCAGGGCCGAGAGCATCCCGAGCCCGAGCAGGTCGAACTTCACGAGCCCGGCGTCGGCGCAGTCGTCCTTGTCCCACTGGAGCACCGTGCGCCCGGGCATGCGCGCCCACTCCACGGGGCAGACCTCGATCACCGGCCGGTCGCACATCACCATGCCGCCCGAGTGGATGCCGAGGTGGCGCGGCAGGCGCAGGAAGCGCTCGGCGAGGTCGATCACCGGCTCGGGGATCGCGCCCTCCTCCAGGGCCGACGGCGGGCGGCGCTCGGGCACGACGTCGTGCCCGTCCTCGGTCACGGCACCCACGGGCAGGTCGCTCACGTGCGGACGCCGGCGCGACGGCGGCGCGGCGATGGGGTCGATGACGGGCGCGACCGGTCCCGCCTTCGTCAGGTGCCACCACGACGTCGGCTTCTCCGGCCCGCGCAGCGACCCCCAGCGCTCGATGCTCTTGCTCCACGCGTCCTGCTGCCCGACGTCGTACCCGAGCGCGCGGGCGGCGTCCCGCACCGCGGACTTGGGCCGGTAGGAGATGACGTTGGCGACCTGCGCGGCGTGCCGACGGCCGAACCGCTCGTAGACGTGCTGGATGACCTCCTCGCGGCGCACCGACTCGATGTCGACGTCGATGTCCGGCGGACCGTCCCGCTCGGGTGCCAGGAAGCGCTCGAACAGCAGGCCGTGGCGCACGGCGTCGACCGCGGTCACACCCAGCGCGTAGCAGACGGCCGAGTTGGCGGCCGACCCGCGGCCCTGGCAGAGGATCCCCCGCTCGTGGCAGAAGGACACGAGGTCGTGGACGATGAGGAAGTAGCCGGGGAAGCCGAGCGTCTCGATGACGTCGAGCTCGTGCGCGATCTGCGCGTACGCACCGGGGACGCGTTCGGCGTCCGGTGGCCCGTACCGGTCGAGCGCCCCGCGCCGCACCAGCTCCCTCAGCCACGTGGCCTCCGTGTGGCCGGGCGGCACCGGGTAGGGCGGCAGGCTCGGCGCGACGAGCGCGAGGTCGAACGCGCACTCGGCCGCGAGCTCCGCGGCCGTCCGCACGGCCTGCGGGTGGCGTCGGTGCCGCGCGGCCATCTCCGCGGCGGAGCGCAGGTGCCGACCCGGCCCGCCCGGCAG
>NZ_JACVQL010000218.1 GCF_019733465.1 Actinotalea ferrariae
GTGCAGGTGGGTGCCCCAGCACGCCGCCTGCGCCGGCTCGGCGCCGCGCGCGAGGACGCCCGCGACCGCGCCCACGAGCACGTCGCCGCTGCCCGAGGTCGCGAGCCCGCCGCTGCCGGTCGACGCCTGCCACGCGCGGCCGCCCGGTTCGGCGATCGCTCCCCGGCACGTCACGACGGCGCCGTACTCGTCGGCGATCCGGCTCGCCATCGCGTCGGGCTCCGCCTCCTCGTCGAGGCCCAGCAGGCGTGCGCCCTCGCCCGCGTTGGGCGTGAGGAGCAGGCGACCACGGAAGGGCTCGAGGAGCGACCGGTCGAGGTCGTGCAGCACGCCGAGCGCGAAGGCGTCGAGCACGAGGCCCGTGCCGTCGCCGACGCGGGGGAGCAGGGCCTCGAGCAGTGCGGTGGTCTCGTCCGCCCCGGACAGACCCGGGCCGACGACGAGCACGGCGGCCCGGCCCAGGCCGGCGTCGAGCGACTCGACGCCCCTGCCGTCGAGCAGGCCGTCGGCCGTCTCGGGCAGCCCGACGGCTCCGGCCTCGGGCGTGGCGACCGCCACCGCCACCGCGACCGACTCGGGGAGCCCGAACGAGAGCCGACCCGCGCCGACGCGCAGCGCCGCGAGCCCGGCGAGCATCGCCGCCCCGGGCGTCTCCCGGGCACCGCCGACGACGAGCACGGCGCCTCGCGCGTCCTTCGAGTCGGCGTCGTCGGGGAGCGGCCACGAGCGCAGCAGCGCCGGCGCGACGACGTCAGCGCGGCTCACGGACCATGCCCTCCGTGGCGGCGTCCGCCTCGTCGACAGCCGCCTCGCCGGCCGTGCTGTCCACGGTCCCGGCGTGCACGGTGACGGGTACGCCCACCGCGGCGAGGTGCTCCGCGCGGTCGAACGCGCGCAGCCGCCAGGGCTCGGTCGGGTCGCCGTCGGTGCGGACGAGCTCGGTGACCGAGGTGTTGCGCACCGCCGACGTGCGGCCGATCTCGAGGATCTGCGCCTCCGTGAGCTGCTCGAGCACGTAGCGCATCACCATGATGGGGGCGTCGTGGCACACGACCATGACGGTCGGCCCGACGTCGAGGCGGTCGAGCTCCCCGAGGAACGAGCGCAGCCGGAGCGCCAGGTCCGCCCACGACTCGCCGCCGGGCGGGCGGTAGTAGAACTTGCCGAGCCAACGACGGCGCTCCGCCTCGAACGGCATGCGTGCATCCACGCCGCGCGCCGTCAGCGTGTCGAGCACGCCGAGCTCGCGGTCGCGCAGCCGCTCGTCGAGCCGGACTCGCAGGTCCAGGCCCGCCGCACCGAGCGCGAGCAGGGCTGTCTGGTGCGCGCGTTCGTACGGCGACGCCCAGACGGCGTCGGGCCGCTCCGACGGCGGCAGGTCGCCGAGCCAGGCGCCCAGGGCGCGTGCCTGCGCCGCCCCGAGCGGCGACAGCGCGACGTCGGCGTCGCGCGCGGG